>JBBQVR010000175.1:0-5778 GCA_038211355.1 Rhodobacterales bacterium
CTCGCCGAAATAGCCAAGCAGGACCTGCCGGCGGCATTTCAGCGCCTCGGCCAGCCCCAGAAGGGCGTTCAGCCGGGTATGGTCTGCGGCCTTGCGGTCTGCGGGGGCAGCACCTTCGTCAATCTGGGACCGGCGCAGGCGAATGTCTTCGGGGCCGTAAAGCGTCAGCGTCTCGGCGGGCGAGCCATCGCGCCCGGCGCGGCCGATCTCCTGATAATACCCCTCGATCGACTTTGGCAGATCGGCATGGGCGACCCAGCGGATATCGGGCTTGTCGATCCCCATCCCGAAGGCGACGGTGGCGACCACGATCAGCCCATCTTCGCGCTGAAAGCGGATCTCGACCTGACGCCGCGCCTCGGCCTCCATCCCGCCGTGATAGGCGACCGAGGAATGCCCGGCCTCACGCAGGGCCTGGGCCAGCACCTCGGTCTTGGCGCGCGTGCCGCAATAAACGATGCCGGATTGGCCTTTCCGGGCACCGGCAAAGCGCAGGATCTGGTCACGCGGGGTGGATTTGACCGCAAAGGCCAGGTGGATGTTCGGCCGGTCAAAGCCGCGCAGAAAGGTTGCCGGGGCCTCGCCGTCAAACAGGCGGGTGACGATCTCGGCCCGGGTTTCTTCATCCGCGGTGGCGGTGAAGGCGGCGAGGGGGACGCGCAGGGCGCGGCGCAACTCACCGATCCGCAGATAATCGGGGCGGAAGTCATGGCCCCATTGGCTGACGCAATGCGCCTCATCCACCGCGATCAGGCTGCAGCCGACGCGGCGCAAAAGGGCGGCCGTCGCGGGTGAGGCAAGGCGTTCGGGCGCCATGTAAAGCAGCTTCAGCCGGCCTCCATCCAGCGCGGCAAAGACCTCTTCGGTTTCCTCATCGGTATTGCCCGAGGTCAGCGCCCCCGCCTCAACCCCCACAGCCTTGAGCGCGCGAACCTGATCCCGCATCAGCGCGATCAGCGGGGAAATCACTACGGTCACCCCGTCACGGCACATGGCCGGCAATTGAAAACACAGGGATTTTCCACCCCCCGTCGGCATGATGGCCAGGGTATTGCGGCCTTCCAGCACGGCTTGGACGATTTCCGCCTGACCGGGACGGAAATCGGGAAAACCGAAGACGGTATGCAAAAGCTGCGCGGCGCGGTCCACGGCGGTCAGGCAGATGTCAAAGGAAGGCGGCGGCGTTGTTGGTCAGCACAATCCGCAGCGCGATGATCCCAAGCAGCAGCACCAGTGGTGCCAGATCCAGCCCGCCCATGTTGGGCAGGATCGCCCGGATGCGGGAATAGACCGGCTCCAGCAGGCGCTGCAGCCCTTCCCAGATCGATGCCACAAGCGGCTGGCGCAGGTTCAGAACCTGGAAATTGATCAGCCAACTCATGATGATATGCGCGATCAGGATGAACTGC
This sequence comes from Rhodobacterales bacterium, assembly GCA_038211355.1. Taxonomy (GTDB): domain Bacteria; phylum Pseudomonadota; class Alphaproteobacteria; order Rhodobacterales; family Rhodobacteraceae; genus Tabrizicola. The sequence continues at coordinate 1,410 of JBBQVR010000175.1, forward strand.
GCCACATCAAGAATAAGCATAAGAATCTGAAAGATCGAGGTCATCGCACGCTCCGCTTGCCGTTGGGCCAGAGGTAGCCGCAGGGCGCGGGAAGGGCAATGCCCCTTGCGAAAAGGGAAAGCCTGACTGCCGCAGCGTTTGACTTGACGCCGGCGCAGGGCCGGGCCACGCCTGCCCAGCAACTGCCCCCAGACTTGGAAATCTTGATGTACCCGTTTCTCCGCATGGTCACTGAAATGGCGCGGGCGCGCCGGATGCCGCCTTTGGGCCTGTTTGAGCCCCATGTCAGCACCGTGACCTGCTGGCCCTGGGACCTTGACCCGTGGGTTGAGCTGAACAACGGCCGCACGCTGACATTGTATGACCTTGGCCGTCTGCCCCTGTCGCGCCGCACGGGGTTTGAGGCGCTGTTGCGGGCCAAGGGCTGGGGGCTGACGGTGGCGGGATCAACCACGCGCTACCGCCGACGGGTCACGGTCATGTCGCGGCTGACGATGCACACACGCTGCGTCGGCTGGGACAACCGCTTTGTCTATATGGAGCAGTCGATGTGGAAGGGGGACGAATGTACCTCTCATGTCCTGATCCGGTCGGCGGTCGTGTCAAAAGCCGGGATGGTGCCCCCGTCCGAGATGGCCGTCGCGCTGGGGGTGCCGCCGGAAAGCCCGGCCTTGCCCGGATGGGTGCAGGCCTGGATCGAGGCCGAGGCCACACGCCCCTGGCCCCCCAGCCGCTGAGCCTGCGCTTGCGCCCCGCGCCGTTTCCGGCTTCACATGACGGCAAGCAGTGGGGACAGGCATGGCAAGCGCGCGCAAACGCATCTGGGGCTGGTATTTCTTTGACTGGGCCAGCCAGCCCTACAGCACGCTGCTTCTGACCTTCATTTTCGGCCCCTATTTCGCGGAAATCGCCCGTAGTTATTACATGGGCGCCGGGCTGGAGGTTGAGGCCGCCAAGGCCGCAGCGCAGGCCTATTGGGGCTGGGGGCTTGCCATTGCCTCACTCACCATCGCCATTTTCGCGCCGATCCTTGGGGCGATTGCCGATGGTACCGGGCGGCGGCTGATCTGGGTCTGGGTCTTTTCCGCCTTCTATGTCGCCGGATCCTTTAGCCTGTGGTGGGTAGCCCCGGGCGGTGAGGCGTCGATGCTGTTCTGGGCCGTCTGCTGCTTTGGCATCGGCTTTATCGGGATGGAGTTTGCGACCATTTTCACCAATGCGCTGATGCCGTCCCTGACCCAGGCCGATGACCTTGGCGCGGTGTCGGGGTCTGGCTTTGCCTTTGGCTATCTTGGGGGGCTGCTGGCGCTGATCATCATGCTGTTGTTCTTTGCCGAAGGCGCGGATTCTGGCCTGACCCTTCTGGGGATGGAGCCTTTGTTTGGCCTTGACCCCGAAGCGCGGGAAGGGACGCGGGCCGTCGGGCCATTCACCGCCATCTGGTTTGTGGTCTTCATGATCCCGTTCTTTCTATGGGTGAAAGAGCCAAAGACCGATGCCCGCCCGCTGCACGTCGGGCGCGCCATCGCCAGCCTGAAGGACTTGCTGCGCTCTTTGCGCTATCGCCGCAGTCTGGCGGCCTACCTTGCCTCATCGCTGTTTTACCGCGACGCGCTGAATGCGCTTTATGGTTTTGGCGGGGTCTATGCCTCGGGCGTGCTGGGCTGGTCGATCATCCAGATCGGGATTTTCGGGATCGTCGGCGCGGTGACAGCGATGGTGGCAGCCTTTGTTGGCGGGCGCGCAGACCGGCGCTTTGGCCCGAAACCGGTGATCATCCTGTCGATCCTTGTGTTGATCGGGGTCTGCACGCTGATGGTGGGGATGACGCGCGAAAGCCTGTGGGGCGTGGCGATGGACCCGGCCTCGGGCCTGCCGGACCAGATTTTCTTTGCGTGCGGGGCCATGATCGGGGCGGCGGGGGGCGCGCTTCAGGCGGCAAGCCGCACGATGATGGCCCACCACACCAGCCCCGACCGCGCGACCGAGGCGTTCGGGCTGTATGCCTTGTCTGGCAAGGTTGCCAGCTTCATCGCCCCCGCGATGATTGCCGTGGCCACCATGGCCAGCGGATCGCAGCGTATCGGCATAGCGCCGCTTATCCTTTTGTTCCTGATCGGGCTTTTTCTGCTACTCTGGGTCAAACCCAAAGGCGAGGTGGTCACCTGATGTTGCTGCGCGCAATTGCCATTGCCCTGATGCTGGCCACCCCGGCTGCGGCCGAACCCCTTGCCAACAAGCTGTTTGGGGCCAAGAACAAGCCCTCGCCGCAAGTGTCGATGCCGATCGGGTCTTACGCCCGTGGCTGCGGGGCAGGGCTGGTGGAACTGCCTGAAACCGGGCCGACATGGCAGGCAATGCGCCTGTCTCGCAACCGTAACTGGGGGCATCCGGTGATGATCCAGTATCTGGCGGACCTGTCGGCCAAGGCGGCCGAGATCGGCTATGGTCGGGGGCTGTACATCGGCGACATCAGCCAACCGCGGGGCGGGCCGATGACATCGGGCCATGCCAGCCACCAGATCGGGCTGGACGCCGATATCTGGATGCTGCCGCCCCGCAGTCTGGGCCTGAGTGAGGGGCAGCGTGAGGATATCAGTTCCATCCCCGTGCGGTCGGCAGATCAGCGGTCAGTGACCGAAAACTGGACCAAGGTGCATCACCGCCTGCTGCAAGAAGCGGCGTCAGACCCGCGCGTGGACCGCATCTTTGTGGCGGCGGCGGTCAAGATCGAGATGTGCAAGAGCGCCCGCGCCTCGGACAAGAAGTGGTTGCAGAAGATCCGCCCTGTCGTTGGGCATGACACGCATTTCCACGTCCGCCTGAAATGCCCCAAAGGCGCGCGGCTGTGTGAGACGCAAAGCCCGACCGTTGCGGCATTGTCAGAGAATGGAAACGGGTGTGATGACACACTGATGTGGTGGGTGACCGATTACCTTGACCCGCCAAAGCCGACGAAGAAGAGAAAACCGGTGGATGAGGACACCCCCCGCGCGAAAACCCCGCGGGAATTCACGATGGCCGATCTGCCGTCGCAATGCGGGGCGGTGCTGGCAGAATAGCCGCGGCGAAGGTTGACAGGGGCGCGGGCGGGGTATAGCCGACCAGCGCCCCAGCCGGGGCCAAGTCTCCGCAACCTTGCAAAAAACGGAATATGCCCATGCGCATCCTTCTTGCTGGCGTCATCGCCATGGCGGTCGTTGTCACCGCGTCCAACATCCTTGTTCAGTATCCGCTGGGCGCCTACCTGACCTGGGGGGCGCTGACCTATCCCTTTGCGTTTCTGGTCACTGACCTGACCAACCGCCTTGCCGGCCCCGCCGTCGCGCGCCGCGTGGTGCTGGTGGGCTTTGCGGTGGGGGTGGTCTGTTCCTTCATCGGCACGCAGATCATGGGCGAGTTTGGCCCCCTTGTTACCCTGCGCATTGCCATCGGGTCCGGCATCGCCTTTCTGTGCGCGCAACTGCTGGACATCGCGGTCTTCAACCGCCTGCGCAATGGCAGCTGGTGGCGTGCGCCTTTGGTGTCAACGCTGGCCTCGTCCAGTCTTGATACGGCGCTGTTCTTCACCATCGCCTTTTCGGCCACGCTTAGCGTGCTGGAGCCTGGCAATAACGTGTCCTGGGCCGCGGGTGCCACACCGCTGCTTGGTATGGGCCCCGAGGCACCTTTCTGGGTGTCCCTGGCCGTGGCGGACTGGCTGGTCAAGCTTTTGCTTGCTGTTTTGGCACTTGTGCCGTTCCGGCTTGCAGTTGCCCGCTTCGTCGCAGGGCTTGCGTAAAATGTTTTGACAAACACAAAATCTGTGTCACCTTCGCCTTATCGGCAACCATTTGAAAGGAGGTGATCCAGTGTCCAGAGTGATAGTGGAGAGACGTGTCGGGACAGTCGGAGGGATTGTTTTCTGAAGGCAGCCCTTCAGGTAAACAGACCACCGATTGGAATTGATGCCTAACTGGCTCATCTCCTTAGATCTCGGAAAGGGTTGCCGCACTCCGGCAACCCTTTCTCTTTTCACCCCGCCCGAATATCGTGACGCCATGCTGTTTGTGACCGAAACCATCACCATCGCCGACTGGGAGCTTTCCGAAAGCTTCATGCGCGCCTCGGGGCCGGGCGGGCAGAACGTCAACAAGGTCTCGACCGCCGTTGAACTGCGGTTTGAGGCAGAGCGGTCGCCACATCTGACCGCGTCGGTGAAGACGCGGCTGAAGAAACTGGCGGGCCGCAAGTGGACGCTGGAAGGCGCCATCGTCATTCAGGTCGAAGACACCCGCAGCCAGGCCCAGAACCGTGAGATTGCCCGCGAACGGCTGGTTGAGATGGTTCGCGCGGCGCTGATCCCGCCCAAGCGCCGGATCGCCACCAA
>JBBQVR010000176.1:0-5735 GCA_038211355.1 Rhodobacterales bacterium
GGAGGAGGAGAGGCACCGCCGCAGTATCAGACACCCAGGGAGGAGGAGAGGGTGCCCAATGTCGTGGGGCCGTTTGGCCCGGAATATGTGGCGGCGGTACCAGGGAGGAGGAGAGGCACCGCCGCAGTATCAGACACCCAGGGAGGAGGAGAGGGTGCCCAATGTCGTGGGGCTTTTCGGCCCGGTATAAAGATGCGGCGATGCCAGGGAGGAGGTTGGCATCGCCGCTGATCGCAAAGGTCCCAGGGAGGAGGAAAGGGACCTCACGAAAAGCAGTGGCGCAGGTCAGCCGCCGTAGGCAGCCTCATGCGCAATCTCGCGGATCGCCATGCGGGCGATGCCAAGGTCCGAAAGCTCGCGGTCGGTCAGGGCGTTCAGTTCCGCCACGGTGCGGGTGTAAACGCGGCGCTGCGACCATGCGGTCAAAGCGACCTCTTTCAGAACCATAACCCGGTCCATAAAGCCTTTGCGGCCGATGCGGGTGGTGTTGATGTATGCCATGTGTCTCTAGCCTCTCAAAAACCGTCAGCGTTGTCGTCTCGCTGTTAGGGGTAACATGGGCCAGTTGCTGCAACTGCACAATACCATCCTGCTGCAATGCTGCCATGCAGCATCCGCATGGCTTAGGTCACGAAATTGTCATGATTTCTCAGCGCCTTCGCTGGAATTTTGAGCGTTTGGTCAACAGCCCTTGCCCTTCTGCGCAAAGATCGCGACCTTAGCGCAAATCTTGTGCGGCGGAGGAAGCGATGACGGTGGATCGGGATGGCGTGATGCAGGTTCTTCGCGGGGTCGCGCACCCGGCTGGGGGGGATCTGGTCAGCCGCGACCTGATTCGCGCGTTGACGGTTGAGGGTGGTGTGATCCGCTTTGTAGTCGAGGCCGCAACCCCCGATGAAGCCCGCGCCCTTGCCCCCGCACAGGCCGAGGCCGAGGCGCGGCTGAAGGCGCTGCCGGGGGTCACATCCGTGCAGGTGGTGATGACAGCGCATGGGCCTGCCGCAAAGGCAGCCCCCCCCAGCCTGAAGATTGGCCAGCACCCCACGCCGCAGCAGGGCGGGCCGCAACGGATTTCCGGTATCGACCGGATCATCGCCATCGCCAGCGGCAAGGGCGGCGTGGGCAAATCCACCGTCGCCTCGAACCTTGCCGTGGCACTTGCGCGCCAGGGTCGGCGTGTGGGGCTTCTGGACGCCGATATATACGGACCTTCGCAGCCGAAGATGATGGGCGTCTCCAAACGCCCCGCCAGCCCCGATGGCAAGATCATTGAGCCCCTTGTCGCCCACGGCGTCACCATGATGTCGATCGGCCTGATGCTGAAAGAGGATGAGGCGGTCGTCTGGCGCGGCCCGATGATCATGGGTGCGCTGCAACAGCTGCTGTCGCAGGTGGCCTGGGGCAACCTTGACATCCTGATCATCGACCTGCCGCCGGGGACCGGTGACATCCAGCTGACGCTGTGCCAGCGCACGCATCTGACCGGGGCGCTGGTGGTCAGCACTCCACAGGACGTGGCCCTTCTGGATGCGCGCAAAGCCTTGGACATGTTTTCCAAGCTGAAGACTCCGGTTCTGGGTCTGATCGAAAACATGTCCACCTTCTGCTGCCCGAATTGCGGCCATGTCACCCCGATCTTCGGCCATGGTGGCGTCGCGCGCGAAGCGGCCAAGCTGAACCTGCCGTTCCTGGGCGAACTTCCCCTTGCCCTGGATGTGCGGATCGCGGGCGACAGCGGCACCCCGATCGCCGCGACCGACAGCCCGCTGGCAGCGCCCTATATTGCTCTTGCCCAGCACCTTATCGCTGGCGGCATGGCCTGAGGCGGGCCGCGGGCCTGCCAATCGTGCGGTCCGAATCATTTCTTATGGGAATTTCTGGGGAAAACCCCTGATGCCGGCCGTCAGGGCCGGTATCCGCATGGGAAAACTCCCTCCAACCCGGTCATTCGCCCCCTGATCCCGGCGCAAGGCGTGGGGATATGCAAGATTTTACAGAATGCAGCCGTTCGTCCTCGATCCCACGCGATCACGCCGAAGACACAACATCTTGCGTCAAAGTGACCAAGTCCTTCTACACCTTGAAGCCGCGTTGACTGTGCGCGCCACAACATCCTGCTTTGCGCCCCTGAGGTGAACATCATCTTGGTGCTTACCCAAAGATTTCCGTTGATTCCCATGCAATCCCGTGGCATCCCTTTACTCACGGACGGCGAATGGGAACACGACAGCAGGGGCAGCTACAAGACCCCGAAACGAAGGCGATAGGCAGCTTCATACAGGCAGCCCCATTTGATCGGACGACAGAGATCCGGCGCGCGAGCGAGCAGACATCTCCCCCAGGTGGCGCGCGTAGCTGGACGCCCAGCGATGGGACAGCGGCGGATCGGGTAGTGGCAGCAACCCGATCCGCCCTTTTCATTTTCATCGTAAGGGTTTGCAAGGTTTGAAGAAGGCCGGAACAGGCGATGGCAGAGGCGTTCAGAGGCGAGTTCTACCAGAAGGTAGATGCCAAGGGCCGGGTCTCGATCCCCGCCGCCTTTCGCCGAATCCTCGAATCCGATGATCCCCCAAGCACCGATTTTCCCCGCGCACGGGTCTATATGATCTATGGCGGCGCGAACCGGAATTTTGTCGAGTGCTACACCAAGGCGGGCGCCGATGCGCTTGCCGATGAGATCAGTCTGATGGACGAAGGATCGGATGAGCGGGAACAGGTCGAGTTTGACCTGCTGTCCTGTTCGGTGATGGTTGAGGTTGAGCCCGACGGTCGCATCGTCCTGCCGCCCCGCGTGCGGGAAAAGGTGGGTCTGGCGGGTGCCGATTTCACCGGCGATGAGGCCGCGTTTCAGGGCCGCAACAACCGTTTCCGCCTTTACCGCCGCGACACCTATGACAGCGCCGTCGCGCAGCGACCGAATGCAGGCCTTGATGCGCTGGCCCTTTTGGGCCGCGCCAAGAAGGAGCGTGGAGGGTGATGTATCCCCGCGTCGAACTGGCTGCGAAAGACCCCCACATTCCGGTTCTTTTGCAACCGCTGCTTGGCTCCGTGGCCCCCGTTCGGGGGCTTTGGCTTGATGGCACACTGGGGGCAGGCGGCTATACCCGCGGGCTGCTCGAGGCGGGGGCGGACTGCGTCATCGGCATCGACCGGGACCCTTTGGCCCTGCAGATGGCCGATTGGGCCACGCCTTACGGCGACCGCGTCCGGCTGGTGCAGGGCACGTTTTCCAACCTTGATACCCTTGCGGGCGAGCCTTTGGACGGCATCGTGCTGGACCTTGGCGTATCCTCGATGCAGCTGGATCAGGCCGAGCGCGGGTTTTCCTTCATGAAGGACGGCCCCCTCGACATGCGGATGAGCCAGTCTGGCGACAGCGCCGCCGATCTGGTGAATACGGCCGAGGAAACCACCCTTGCCGATATCCTGTACAATTACGGCGAAGAACGCGCCTCGCGCCGCATCGCCCACGCCATTATGGCGGCCCGCGCCGTGCAGCCGATCACCACAACCGCCCGCCTGGCCGAGATTGTGGCCCGCTGTCTGCCGCGCCCCAAGCCCGGGCAAAGCCACCCCGCGACCCGCAGCTTTCAGGCGATCCGCATTGCCGTGAACACCGAATTTACCGAGCTTGCCGAAGGGCTTGCCGCGGCTGAACGGGCGCTGAAACCCGGTGGCCTCTTGGCCGTGGTCACCTTCCACAGCCTTGAAGACCGCATCGTCAAACGCTTTTTCCAGCTGGCCTCGGGCGCAGAGGCAAACGCCAACCGCTACGCCCCGGCCAAGACCGACACCACCGCGCGCTTTGATCTGGTGACCCGCCGCGCGGTTGGCCCTGATGAGGTTGAACTGGCGGCCAACCCCCGGTCCCGGTCAGCCAAGCTGCGGGTGGCGCGGCGCACGGCTGCTCCAAGCCTGCCGCTGGACCCGGTTGATCTGGGTGTGCCGCAGATCGTCAAGAAAGGCCGCCGTTGATGCGCCCGGTGCTGTATGTGCTGTCCTTCCTTGCCCTGATTGCGTTGGGTTTTTGGGCCTACCGCGAAAACTACACGACCCAGTCCGCGCTGAAAGAGGTGCAGACCCTGCAACGCCAGATCGTCGGCCTGCGGGAAGCGCTTGCCCTGCAGCGCGCCGAATGGGCTTACCTCAACCGCCCCGACCGCTTGCGCGAACTGGCAACGGCGAACTTTGACCGGCTGGGCCTGTTGCCGATGGAACCCGGGCAATTCGGCACGCCAAACCAGATCGCCTATCCTCGCACCGCTTTTCCCGAGATCGACATGCCCGTCGATATTCAGGGTGAACAGCCGGTTGAGGAGGGTCTGTAGATGCGCACCCCCCTTCGCCCCCTCGCCCGGATCCTGCAAGCGCGCGAAGACGGGCTGAACCCTGACAGCATCGAAAAGGAAAACCTGCGTCTGCGCCATGACGCCATGCGCGAAAAGGCGCGGGGGCGGGCTGAATTTCGCCTGCTGATCCTGTGCGCCAGCTTTGTCCTGGCTTTCGGAGCCATCGGCGCGCGGATGGGTCTGATGGCGGCTGCCGTCCCGATGGAACCACGAGCCAGCGCGCCCGGGGCCGAAATCATCGCCCAACGCGCCGACATCACCGACCGCAATGGCCGCATCCTTGCCACCAACATGACCACCCACGCGCTTTACGCGCATCCCAAGGTGATGGTTGACCCTAAGGGCGTGGCGGCAAAACTGGCCGAAATCTTCCCCGACCTTGATGCCGCAGCCCTTGAGCGCCGCTTTACCGACGGGCGCAGCTTCGTCTGGATCCGAAAGGTGCTGTCGCCCGAACAGATGCAGATGGTGCACGACATCGGCGACCCCGGCCTGTTGTTCGGCCCGCGTGAGATGCGGCTTTACCCCAACGGCACACTGGCGGCACATGTCCTTGGCGGCACCTCCTTCGGGGCCGAAGGCGTCCATTCCGCCGAAGTGATCGGCACCGCCGGTATCGAAAAGGCGCTCGACGCCCGCCTGCGTGACCCCGCCCAGGGCGACAAGCCGCTGACCCTGTCGCTGGATCTTTCGGTGCAGGCCACCGTCGAGGAGGTTCTCTTTGCCGGCATGACCATGCTCAACGCCAAGGGCGCCGCCGCCATCCTGATGGACGTCCGCACCGGCGAGATCGTGTCGCTGACCTCGCTGCCGACCTTCGATCCGAACGACCGCCCGAACCCGCTGGTCGACAAGACCGCCGAACCCGGCGACAGCCCGCTTTTCAACCGCGCGGTGCAGGGGGTCTACGAACTGGGCTCCACCTTCAAGATCTTCGCCACTGCACAGGCGATGGAACTTGGCCTTGTCGGGCCCGATACCCTCGTCGATGCCAATGCGCCGATGCAATGGGGCAAGCACCGCATCAAGGAATTCGAAGGCAAGAACTACGGCCCGCTCCTGTCCGTCACCGAAGTCATCGCGAAATCGTCGAACGTCGGCACGGCGCATATCGCCCTGATGATCGGCCCCCTGCGCCAGCAGGCCTTCCTCAAGTCCCTCGGCTTTTTCGAGGCAACGCCGCTGCAACTTGTCGAAGCCCCCGGCGCCAAACCGCTGATCCCGAAGAAGTGGCCCGAGATCGTGACCATCACCACCTCCTACGGCCACGGCATGTCGGCCAGCCCGATGCACCTTGCCGCCGCTTACGCCGCCATCGCCAACGGCGGCGTGATGATCAAGCCGACACTCCTGAAACGCGAAGGCCCGACCACCGGTGTTCGCGTG
>JBBQVR010000177.1:0-5634 GCA_038211355.1 Rhodobacterales bacterium
CCGGCGACGGGGCGGTTGATGTTGGCGAACTGGCCGCCACTGGCCTGATCCCAGGTCCAGACCTTGGGGGGGACGTACTCGTGAGACATCACGGCTCCTTTTGCGCGCTCATCCGCCCTGACGGGCGTTTTCGCTGATTCAGCGAAAAGCGCCCGAAAGGAAGCGATGAGCGACGGGTCAGATCGACAGGCAGATGTATTTCAGTTCCATGTAGTCATCGAGACCGTGGTGCGACCCTTCGCGGCCAAGGCCGGACTGCTTGACCCCGCCAAAGGGTGCCATCTCGTTCGAGATCAGGCCGGTGTTCACCCCGACCATGCCGTATTCCAATTGTTCCTGAACGCGGGTGATACGGCCGATGTCACGGGCGTAAAAATAGCTCGCCAGACCAAAGATCGTATCATTGGCGCGGGCAATCACTTCTTCTTCGGTGTCGAACTTGAACAGCGGCGCCAGCGGGCCGAAGGTTTCTTCCTGCGTGACCTTCATGGCCGAGGTCACGCCCGTCACCACGGTTGGCTGGAAGAATGTGCCGCCCAATTCATGCCGCTTGCCGCCGGTCATGATCTTTCCGCCACCTGCCAGCACGTCGGCGATGTGTTCTTCGACCTTCTCGACCGCGCTTTCGTTGATCAGGGGGCCGGTTGTGATGCCAGCCTTAAGGCCGTCACCAATCGCCAGCTTCTTGACCGCCACGGCCAGCTTTTCGGCAAAGGCGTCATAGACCCCGGCCTGCACATAGATCCGGTTGGCGCATACGCAGGTCTGGCCGTTGTTGCGGAACTTGGAGATCATCGCGCCTTCCACAGCCGCATCCAGATCGGCGTCATCGAACACGATGAAAGGCGCGTTGCCGCCAAGCTCCATGCTGCATTTCAGGATCTGGTCCGCGGCCTGCTTCAGCAGGATGCGCCCCACTTCGGTGGACCCGGTGAAGGTCAGCTTGCGGATCAGCGGGTTCTCGCAGAACTCTTTCCCGATGTCGGAGGACCGTTTCGAGGTGATGACCGAGAAAAGGCCAGCAGGCACCCCGGCGCGTTCCGCCAGCAGCGCCAGCGACAGGGCCGAGAGGGGCGTTTCCGCTGCAGGCCGGGCGACAAACCCACATCCGGCGGCCAGCGCAGGGGCGACCTTGCGCGCGATCATCGCGTTCGGGAAGTTCCACGGCGTGATCGAGGCGGCAACCCCGATCGGCTGCTTCAGCACCTGAATCCGCTTGTCGCGCTGGTGGCCGGGGATGATCTCGCCATAGGTGCGCTTGGCTTCCTCGCCGTAGAATTCGATGTAGGATGAGCCATAGGCAATCTCACCCTTCGCTTCGGCCAGGGGTTTGCCCATTTCGGCGGTCAGGATCGTCGCCAGATCATCCTGGTTCGCCATGCACAGATCGAACCACTTGCGCATCACCTGCGCGCGTTCCTTGGCCGTGCGGCCTGCCCATTCTCGGTGCGCGGCGTGGGCTGCGGTGATGGCGCGGGCGGTTTCCGCCCGGCCAAGGTTCGGCAGATGGCAGATCACATCGCCGCGCGCGGGGTTGGTGACCGGGAATGTGGTCCCGTCATCCGCCGCCACCCATTGGCCCGCGACATAGGCCTTGGTCACCAGAAGCGAGGGGTCTTTCAGCAGCGATGCAAGGTCGGTTACGGATTCGAGCATGGGGGCCTCCATTGGTTGGGCAAAGGGGTGCCATGCGGGGGGCGGGATGTCCAGATTGCAGGGCTTCGTCAGGCCAAAATTTGATCAAATTACCGCGCAACTGGGCGCATCTCCCCGGAATTATCGAAAATTCCGGACCGGAGCCTTTAAAGGCTCCGGTTCGATTTCTTTCAAGAAATCGGGGCCGGGGCGTCAGCCGTTGGCGTGCATCCGTTCGATATAGGCGCGCATTTCCTCGGCTTCGTGCCGCGCGTCGCGCAGGCCCTCCATTGCGGCGCGCAGTTCGGCTTCGGTCTGGTTGATGTGGGTCATCAGCTCGGATTCGCGGGCTTCCATGTAGGCCAGCGCCTGATCGCGCAGTTCTTCCGCCTCGTGCAGGGATTGCGCCAGGCGGTCCATCTCGCCCATGTCGCCGCCGGCCACGCGGGTGAACCGGTGCAAGAGCCAATGGGTGAACCACCCCACCGCAAAGGCCACGAGCAGGATGATAGCCGTGGCGATGACAAATTCGGTTCGGTTCATGGGCTTTCCTGCGGGGCAAGGCCTTCGGGGCGCGGCAGCGGACGAAGGGTCTTTTCGGTCGGGGCCACCGAGGGGCTGGTATCGGCGGAAAAGTCAGGGCCTGCGGGTGCAGCGTCTGGGGCCACGGAGTCTGGGGCCAATTCATCTGGGGTCACGGCGTTTGAGGCGGCTTCCGGTGTGGCCGGGAGTGGGGGGGTGACAGCCTCATCTCCAGATACGGGGGCGGCAGCTTCTGGCGTCGCTTCGGCCGCAACCGGTACGCCCTTCAGCACAAACTCGATCCGGCGGTTGGCCTCACGGCCCACGTCGGTGGCGTTGTCGGCAATCGGCGTCGCCTCACCAAAGCCGACCGCCGTCATCCCGGAGGTGTCGATCCGCCGCCCCTGCAGCGCCACCAGAACCGCTTCGGCCCGCGCCTGGCTTAGGGCCTGGTTGCCCCCTTCGGATCCTTGCGCGTCGGTATGGCCGCCGATTTCCAGCTGCATCGGTGGGCAGGCCACCAGAATCGCCGCCAGCGCATCCAGCACCGGGCGCGCGCCTGTGGCAATCTCGGCCGAGGCGGGGGTGAAGGTGATCTTGGTCTGTGCGATCACCGCGTTCACGTCTGCCGCGCATTCCTCGGGCGTGGGCAGGGCGGCGAGGGGGTCCAGCGCCTCGTCGTAGCGGACATTCACCCGGAAGGTCTGGCCCTGGCCCAGCTTGCCCGACAGGATCTGCGTGATGCGCCCGCGCGCGCCTTGTGATCCGGTGACGCCCGTCACCTCAACCGTGTCGGCGCGCACCAGTAGGCTGCCATTTTCCACCTCGGCCAGGGCCTCAAGCCCGGCCAGTACCCGCACTGGCCAGCCATCGGGCAGGCTGTCGTCCAGCCGCGTGGCGGTCAGCACCTTGGCACCCTCGAACGCCGCGCGGGCGAAGGCATCCACCGCCTGGCGCTGAACTTCATCGGTCAGGCGTCCGCGCAGGGTCACATCGCCCGCTTCGGACACGGTGGCGGTGAATTCGGCCGGCCCTTGTGTCGCGGTTTCCTTCTGCTCCAACGTCGAGGTCAGCGAGAATGCGTCCGGCAAGCCCGTCTCCAGCTCTCCCACCACCTTGTCAAAGGTGGCCTGGCTGACCTCGCTTCCGCCAAGCAGTGTCACATCCGCGTCGGAAAAGGTGACCGAGGCTGACCCAAGTTCCGCCACCGCGCGGATCGCCAGCGCCACCGCCTCGGCCCAGCGGGGGGTGGGCGTGCCAAGGCCGATGGTGCAAAGCGGCCGCCCGGTCAGGCCAGCGGCGCTGGCGGCGGCAAGGATCTGGCTTTGGGCGCGGTTGCTGTCGGCAGAACAGCTGTCAAACCGCGCGCCTTCGGCATCAATCAGGAACCGCAGCGTGAAGGGCGTGATGACCGGTCGCGGGGCCGAGATGTCCAGCACCAGATCAACCCCCGCCGGAGCTATGGCGCGCAGGTCGTTTTCCAGTAGGCGCTTCTGCGCGTCGCTGTCGGAAATCGCCGTCACTTCCACCCGCGTGGCGTTGACTGATACTTTGGACCGTTCCAGCCGCTTCAGCGCCTCAAGCCCGAAGGCAAGCGCGGGGCCCCAGGTGTCGGGCGCAGGGTAATTGGCCGATTCCAGCATGTTGGTCAGGTCTGTCCCCGGCGTCAGTGCAGCGGCCGCATCGGCCAGCGCCAGTTCGGTCATCACCCCGTCACCGGGGGTTTCCGGCATCAGGCCGATCAGCTGGATGCCATCCTCGGTCCGCAGCATCTGCACCGAAAAGTCCGGCGCCTTGATGGCTGAGGCGGGGGTCACATCCAGCCCGTCGCGGATGCGTGAGGCATCGATCAGCGAGCCCACCATGTTGACGGCGCGAAAGCGGGCAGCCTCATTCGGGGCGGTGCCGGTCAGCTGCACCTGCAAGCCGTCGGCCTGCACGGTGATCCAGTCGATCTTTGCCTCGACCAGCCTGTCGGTCACCACCTTGCCGGTCCGCGCCTCGATCACCAAGGCGGCGGCATAGGCGACAGTGACCATCAGCATCCCTGCCAGCAGAAAGGCCAGCAAGGCCAGGGTGGTCGTGGACAGTTGGCGAATGCGTTGGGGCAAGGATCAGGGACTCAGGGTTTGGACGGCTACCCGATGCTTCCTAGGGCTTTGGGCGGGCAGGTTCAACCAAGCCAGGCGGCGATGGCAAGAAACGGCACAGGGATCAGCCCGGCATCCCGGTTGGCCCGGAAAACCGCCAGGCATGAGGCGGGGTCATCCAGGTTCAGCCGCCGCAACTGCCAGGCGATGTGCCAGCCCATCGCCCAGACGCCCGCCAGCGCGGTGACCAGCGCCAGAATCCGACCCTCCTCGGCATGGGCCACCACGACCGCCGCGCCCAAAAGCAGGATGGTCGCGGCGAAGAAGGCCCAAAGCCACCCGCGGCTTTGGTCGCCAAACAGGCGCGCGGTGGATTTGACGCCGATCAGCGCGTCATCCTCACGGTCCTGATGGGCATAGATCGTGTCGTAATACAGCGTCCAGGCGATCCCCCCCGCGTAAAGCAGAACCGCCGCCAACGGCACTTCGCCAGCGTGGGCCGCCCAGGCCAGAAGCGCGCCCCAGTTGAATGCCAGCCCCAGAAAGACCTGCGGCCACCAGGTGAACCGCTTGGCAAAGGGATAAACCGCGACCAGCGCCAGCGAAGCGACCCCAAGGCCCACCGCCAACCAGTTGTAACTGAACAGGATCCCCGCCGCCAAAGCCGCCTGCACCACCATCCAGACCAGCGCCCCGCGCACCGTCACTTGCCCCGATGGGATCGGCCGGCTGCGGGTGCGCGCGACCGAGGCGTCAATGTCGCGGTCGGTGATGTCGTTCCAGGTGCAGCCCGCCCCGCGCATCAGGAACGCCCCCACCGCGCAGCTGACCACCAGCCACAGATCCCACCCCCGGAACCCCGAGACCCCCCCCGCCAGTGCAATCGCCCAAAGGCAGGGGATCAACAAAAGCCAGGTCCCGATTGGCCGATCCGCCCGCGCCAGCCGCAGGTAAGGCCGCGCGCGGGCCGGAGCATAGACATCCACCCAATTGCCGCGCGGTGCATCGGCGACGATCCCCGCAAGCTCATGCTCTGGCTCAACCTCTGGCAATTCGGGCGGCAGGGACATAGGGTCACGCTCATGTCGGATGCGAAGATCAGGCTTCATGTAGACCACCCCTTGGGTCACGGGCAAGCCGTGCCCCTGACGGAAGGTCAGTCGCATTACCTGACCGGGGTCATGCGGCTTGCGCCCGGGGCGGCAATCCGTCTGTTCAACGGGCAGGACGGCGAATGGCGGGCCACCCTGACCACCGCAGGCAAACGCGGCGGCATCGCCACCTGTGAGGCGCAAACCCGCCCCCTGCACATGCCGCCCGACCTGTGGCTGCTGTTTGCCCCGATCAAGAAGGCCCGCACCGATTTCATCGTGGAAAAGGCCGTGGA
>JBBQVR010000178.1:0-5595 GCA_038211355.1 Rhodobacterales bacterium
ACGCTGGGAAAGGTGCAGGACGCCTTCGCCCGCGCTTTCACCTTTCTCGGCCGACCAAAGCTGCGCAGCGCCTGGGGCGGCATGATCGACACGCTGCCCGATGTCGTTCCCATCGTTGACCACGCGCCGATCCCCGGCCTGACCATCGCCACGGGGATGAGCGGGCATGGCTTTGGCATCGGCCCCGGCATGGGCCGGGTGATCGCCGATCTGGTGACCGGCGGCATGGTCGGGCATGACCTGTCCCGCTTTCGCTTTGCCCGCTTTACCGATGGCACAAAGATCGCGCCCGGCCCCAGCCTTTAGGCGGCTTTACTTCCGCGCAGCACCCGTCTACCGCTGCCGCCCGTCCAGCGGAGCGCCCCAATGACACTTGCCTGCGGCATCGACTTTGGCACCTCAAACTCTACCGTGGGCCTTGCAGATGCCAGCGGCGCGCGGCTTTTGGCGCTGGAAGGGGGCTCACCCACGCTGCCCTCTGCCGTCTTCTGGCAGACTGAAGGCGCGCCGCCCCTCTTTGGCCGTGCCGCCATCGCCGCCTATCTGGAGGGGGAAGAGGGCCGTCTGATGCGCGGCCTCAAATCCACCCTCGGGTCCGGCCTGATCCATGAAAAGACTGCCGTGGGGGGCAGGGCGGTGTCGTTCCGTGAGGTGTTGGCGCGGTTCATCGGCCACCTGCGCGCCGCACAACAGGGTGCGGCAAGCCTGAACGGCGTGGTCATGGGGCGGCCGGTCCATTTCGTCGATGACGACCCCGCCGCCGATGCCGCCGCCGAGGCCACGCTGGGCGAGATTGCCCGTGATTGCGGCTGGACGGACGTGGCTTTTCAGTACGAACCCATTGCCGCCGCCCTCCATTACGAACAGACCGCCCAGCGGGAAGAGCTGGTGCTGATCGTTGACATCGGCGGCGGCACCTCGGACGTGTCGGTGGTGCGGGTTGGGCCCGGCAGGGCGGCACTGCCCGACCGCAGCGCCGATATTCTGGCCAATGACGGCATCCGCGTCGGCGGCACCGATTTTGACCGGCTTCTAAGCCTGGCTGAAGCTTTGCCGCATCTGGGCTATTTGTCCCCGACCAAGGGCGGCGGCACGATGCCCCGGCACTACTACCTTGACCTTGCCACCTGGCACCGGATCAACGCGCTGTACACCGCCCGCACCGCCAGCGACCTAAAGGCGTTGCGGCTTGTGGCGGACCGGCCCGAACAGATCGACCGGATGATCCGCGTCGTGAACGGTCGCCACGGCCACGCCCTGGCGATTGAGGTTGAGGCGGCCAAGGTCGCCCTGTCTGACGCTGACGCCACCCGCCTGTCCTTGTCCGATCTGACCGGCGGGCCAAACCCGATGCTGCGCCGGGATGGATTTGAGGCGGCGGTTGAGGCCCCGCTTGCCCGCATCCGCACCTTGCTGACCCGCGTGCTGGAAGACGCCGGCCTTGCGCCTGACCGCATTGGCACCGCGTTTCTGACCGGCGGCTCCAGCCAGTTGCCGATCCTGCGCGCCACGGTGCGTGACGTGGTCCCAGCCGCCACCATTGCCACCGGCGACATGCTTGGCTCGGTCGGCACGGGCCTGGCACTTGAGGCACGGCGGCGCTTCGGCTGACCCTTGCGAACTGCGGGGTTTCGGATCAGGCTTGGCGGCAAAAGGAGTCTTCCCAATGCCGCCCAAGAACCGTTTTGCCGAACTTCTGCCCGAAATCACCGCGTGGCGCCGCGATTTCCATGAACATCCGGAACTGTTGTTCGACGTTCACCGCACTGCCGCCCGCGTCGCTGACCTGTGCCGCAGTTTCGGCTGCGATGAGGTGGTCGAAGGCATCGGCCGCACCGGCGTCGTGGCGGTGATCAAGGGCAAGACCGACACGCAAGGCCGCACCATCGGCCTGCGCGCCGACATGGACGCGCTGCCGATCAAGGAACAGACCGGGGTGCCCTATGCCTCGAAGACCCCCGGCAAGATGCATGCCTGCGGGCATGACGGGCACACGGCGATGCTGCTGGGCGCGGCGAAGTACCTGGCAGAGACGCGGAATTTCGACGGCACCGTGGTCTGCATCTTCCAGCCAGCGGAAGAAGGTGGCGGTGGCGGGCGTGAGATGGTTCAAGACGGGATGATAACCCGTTGGAATATTGACGAAGTTTACGGCATGCACAACATGCCCGGCATCCCCGTCGGTCACTTCGCCATCCGTCCGGGTGCCATGATGGCCGCGGCGGACCAGTTCGAGATCGTGGTGACGGGGAAGGGCGGACATGCCGCCAAGCCACATGATTGCGTGGACACGACCGTGGTCGCCGCGCATATCGTCGTGGCCCTGCAGACCATCGCCAGCCGCAACGTCGACCCCTTGAAACAGATCGTGGTCAGCGTCTGCACGGTGGAAACTGACAGCACCGCCCATAACGTCATCCCGCAGGTGGTGAAGATGAAGGGCACCGTCCGCACTATGGATGCAGGCGTGCAGAACTATGTCGAAACCCGCATCGGCCAGATCGTCGAGGGCACGGCACTCGCGCTCGGGGCGCGTGCCGATGTGCATTACCACCGGGGCTATCCCGTCACCGTGAATGCCCCGCAGAACACCGACTATGCGGCTGAGGTGGCGATGGCCGTCTCAGGCCAGGTCGATACGAACACCGCGCCGCTGATGGGGGCTGAGGATTTCAGTTTCCTGCTGAACGAACGCCCCGGCGCCTATATCTTCCTTGGCAATGGCGACACGGCGATGGTGCATCACCCGGCCTACAACTTTGACGACAACGCCATCCCCTTCGGCTCCAGCTGGTATGCCGGGATGGCCGAGGCGCGGATGCCAGCGGCATAAGGGGCAAAGTTAGGGCTTTGTAAATCTGGCGGGACTGCTACCTTCCCGATACCCTTGGGAGGGGGGACGACCATGGCCGAACACCGCAGCCCGCTGCCAGATGTGCCCTTGCGCGATGTCAGCATCACCGAACGCCTGTTTGAGGGGCTGACCCAAGGCGCTGACCGCATCCTTCTTACCGATGGCCCCAGCGGGGCGGCCCTGACCGGGGCCGCCTTGATGGACCGCATCCGCCGTCTTGCCGGTGGCCTGCAGTCCGAAGGCGTGGGGCCGGGCACCGTGATCGGGCTGATGGCCCCCAACATGCCCGATTACGCGGTGGTCTTCCACGCAGCCGCCCTTGCCGGGGCCACCATCACCACCCTGAACCCCACCTACACCGCGACCGAGGCTGCGCATCAGCTGAAAGATTCCGGCGCCACGCTTTTGGTGACGATCCCCGCCTTCCTGCCGCTGGCCGCCACCGCAATCGCTGGCTCTGCGGTGCGTGAGATCGTGACCATTGGTGCGGCCCCCGGCCACCGGTCGGTTGATGACCTGCTTGGGCCGCCCTTGCTGGCGCAGGTTCGGGTGGATCTGGACGGCCATGTGCTGGCGCTGCCCTATTCCTCGGGCACGACGGGGCTGCCCAAGGGCGTCATGCTCAGCCATCGCAACATGGTGGTGAACGTGGACCAAGGGCTGGCCCTTATGGATCTACAACCCGACGAAACGACCGTCGCCTTCCTGCCCTTCTTCCACATCTACGGCATGAATGTGCTGATGAACACGTTCCTCGCCCATGGCGCAGCCCTGGTGACGATGCCGCGCTTTGATCTTGAGGCGCTCTTGACCCATTTGCAGACCCACCGGGTCGAGCGGTTGCTGATCGCGCCACCCGTGGCGATTGCACTGGCCAAGCATCCGATGATCGACCGGTTTGACCTGTCGGCGCTGCGCATCGTGCTGTCCGCCGCAGCCCCGCTTGGGCCCGAGGTTTCGGCCGCCGTCAGTGCGCGGCTGGGTTGTGCGGTCATTCAGGGCTACGGCATGACCGAGCTTAGCCCCCTGACCCATGCCGTGCCGCATCACACCCCCCGCCCCGGTGCCGTGGGCATCACCGCGCCCAACACCGTCACCCGCATCGTTGACCCCGAAACCGGCCAGGACTGCGGCCCCGATCAGCCGGGTGAGGTATGGGTAAAGGGTCCGCAGGTGATGATCGGCTATCACAACCGCCCCGAGGCGACGGCGGCGATGATCCAGGACGGTTGGCTGCGCACCGGCGATCTGGGGACGGTCGATGCCGACGGCTACCTTTTCATTCGCGACCGGTTGAAAGAGCTGATCAAGGTCAAAGGCTTTCAGGTTGCCCCGGCCGAGGTTGAGGCAGAGCTTCTGGGCCTGCCCGGCGTGGCCGATGCCGCCGTGATCGGTGTCGCCGATGATGAGGCTGGCGAGCGCCCGCTTGCCTTTGTCGTGCGCCAGCCCGGCAGCGACCTGACCGCCGAGGCGATCCTTGCCGCGCTGCGCCCGCATCTGGCCAGCTACAAGCTGCCGGTCGACATCACCTTCATTGAGGCGGTGCCCAAATCCGCGTCGGGCAAGATCCTGCGCCGGGTGTTGCGCGACCAGATGACCGGCTGACCTCGGCAAAGGCGTGCTGACCGATATCCGCAGACTTGCCAGCTATGCTGAGCGCCATGTTATGCTCACTTGGGCAAGTCACAGGGGGCGCTATGCTGACACGGCGCATGTTTCACGGCCGCCTCCTGGGCGCGCTGGCGGCGGCCAGCCTGCCTGCCTCCGGTCTGCCTTGGGCCAGAGCCGCCCATGCCAGCGCTACCCTTGAACGGCTGTGGCTGAACCGCCTGACCTTTGGCGCTACGGCCGAGGCGTTGGATCAGGCCGTGCAGCTGGGCCGCGCCGGTTGGCTGGATTGGCAACTCTCTTTGCCGCCCACCGACCCCGGCCTTGATGCCCGCCTAGCCGCCGCCACCCTGCGGATCACGCATGACGCGGGCGAGGATGAGCATGGCAATAGCTGGCCCGCTGTGGATAGCCAGCGCCGCTTGGCCCATCTGACCGCCAAGCCCGCTGATCTGGTGCGCCTGCTGGATTGGGGCCCCGGCATGGGCATCGACTTCAGCGAACGCGCCCGCCCCGCGCAAGAGGTGATCGCCGCCAGCCTGATCCGCGCCGTTCACGCCCCGGCCCAGCTGCGTGAGGTGATGACCCAGTTCTGGCACGACCATTTCAACGTCAATTCCGCCAAGGATGAGACGACAGCCGTGTTCTTCCCACAGTATGACGCCACCCTGCGCGCCCATGCCTTTGGCAATTTCCGCATTCTGCTGGGTGAGGTCGCGCGCGCGCCGGCCATGCTGTATTACCTCAACAATGCCGACAGCAGCGCCTCGCCCGCGAACGAAAACTTCGCGCGTGAGCTGATGGAGCTGCACACCCTGGGCGCCTCCAACTACCTGAACGACCGCTACACTGACTGGCGTGATGTGCCGGGCGTCGGGGACGGACTGGCCATGGGCTACCTTGATCTTGACGTGTATGAGGTCGCCCGCGCCTTTACCGGCTGGTCGGTCGGCGATGGCCGCTGGCTGGCCGAAGGTGAGACTGCCCCCCGCAGCGGCACGTTCCACTATGTCGCGCGCTGGCATGACCCCTACCAAAAGCGCATTCTGGGCCGCGAGTTTCTGCCGAACCGCGCGGCCATGGCCGATGGAGAGGAGGTGCTGGATATCCTTGCCTCTCACCCACAAACCGCG
>JBBQVR010000179.1:0-5539 GCA_038211355.1 Rhodobacterales bacterium
GGATACCGTCGATTTTCAGGACAACTATGACGGCAAGGACCGCGAACCGACCGTCCTGCCCGCCCGCTTCCCGAACATGCTGGTCAACGGCGCGGGGGGCATCGCTGTCGGCATGGCCACCAACATCCCGCCCCATAACCTCGGTGAGGTGATCGACGGCACTCTTGCGATGATCGCCAACCCCGACATCAGCATGGAAGCGCTGATGGACATCATCCCCGCCCCGGATTTCCCGACCGGCGCTCTTATCCTTGGCCGATCCGGAGCGCGCAAGGCGTATCTTGAGGGGCGCGGGTCGGTCATCATCCGCTCAAAGACCCATATCGAGGAAATCCGCAAAGACCGCTTTGCCATCGTCATCGACGAGGTGCCCTATCAGGTCAACAAAGCCACGATGATCGAAAAGATCGCCGAACTGGTCCGCGACAAGCGGGTCGAAGGCATCTCGAACATCGCGGACGAATCTGACCGGATCGGCGTGCGTGTGGTGATCGAACTCAAGCGCGACGCGACGCCGGATGTGGTCCTGAACCAGCTTTTCCGCTTTTCGGCGATGCAGGTCAGCTTTGGATGCAACATGCTGGCGCTGAACGGCGGGCGCCCCGAGCAGCTGACGCTGCGCGATTTCCTCAGCCATTTCATCACCTTCCGTGAGGAAGTTGTCGCCCGACGCACGGCTTACGAACTGCGCAAGGCGCGGGAACGCAGCCATGTGTTGTGCGGCCTTGCGGTTGCTGTGTCGAATGTTGACGAAATCGTCCGCACCATCCGTGCCTCTGCCGACGCGGCCGAAGCGCGCGAAAAGCTGATGACCCGCCGCTGGCCCGCCCATGACATCGTCGATTACATCAAGCTGATCGACGACCCAAGCCACACGGTCAACGACGACGGCACCTATAACCTCTCCGAGATCCAGGCCCGCGCAATCCTCGATCTGCGCCTGCAACGCCTGACCGCACTTGGTGTCAAAGAGGTCACCGACGAGCTGGAAGAGCTTGCCGCCAAGATCAAGGATTACCTTGAGATTCTGGGCAGTCGTGACCGGATCATGGCCATCATCTCCGCCGAACTGGCCGAGATGAAGCAGATGTTCGCCGTCCCCCGCCGGACCGAGATCATCGATTGGGCCGGAGATATGGAAGACGAAGACCTGATCGAGCGGGAGGATATGGTCGTGACCATCACCTCTGGCGGCTACATCAAGCGCACGCCTTTGGCTGAGTTCCGGTCACAGAACCGGGGTGGCAAAGGCCTGGCCTCGATGGCCACCAAGGAAGATGATGTCGTCACCACGCTTTTCGTAGCCAACACACATACTTGGCTGCTGTTCTTCACAACCGATGGCATGGTCTACAAGCTGAAGACCTGGCGCTTGCCGCTGGCGGGCCGCACCGCCAAGGGCAAGGCGATGGTCAACATCCTGCCGATTTCGGCCGGCGTATCCATCGCCGCTCTGATGCCCGTCGATGTCCCCGAGGAGGAGTGGGAAACCCTCCAGATCGTCTTTGCCACCTCTGACGGCGACGTGCGGCAGAACGACCTTTCGGATTTCACCAACGTCATGCGCAACGGCAAGATCGCGATGCGCCTGCCTGAGGGGATTACCCTGGTCAACGCCGCAATAGCCGACGATCAGGACGATGTGATGCTGGTGACCGAAGCCGGTCGCGCCATCCGCTTCCCCACGACCGAGATCCGCGTGTTCAAATCGCGCGGCTCTACCGGCGTGCGCGGCATCCGTCTGGCGGCGGGTGACCATGTGGTCAGCATGTCGATCATCCGGCATTTTGAGGCTGACCCTGCGGAACGTGAGGCCTACCTCAAACAGCGCCGCCTGATGGCCGGCGTGATCGAGGATGAGGCGGATGATGAGGAAGAAACCGTTGCCGCAGGCCAGCTTAGCCCCGAGCGCTATGCCCAGATGTCCGCTGCCGAAGATCTGATCCTGACCATCACCAAGGGCGGCTCGGGCAAGCTGTCGTCCAGCCACGACTACCCGGTGCGGGGCCGTGGCGGCATGGGCGTCAAGGCCATCTCTCCCGGTCCGCGCGGGGGCCGGATCATCGCCTCTTTCCCGGTCACGACCTCTGACCAGATCATGCTTGCAACGTCGACCGGCCAGTCGATCCGCGTACCCGTGGATCAGATCAGCTTCCGCTCTCGCTCTGCCGGGGGGGTCAAGGTCTTCAACGTCGCCGCAGATGAAGACGTCGTCTCGGTCGCCCGCGTGGCCGAACAGGGCGATGACGAGGCTTGAGTCAGCGCTCGCCGCCCTCGCGGCGGCGGGCGAAACCACCACATACGGCGCTCTGGCCAGCGACCTTGGCCTGCGCATGGCCGACCTCACCGCCCAGCTCGAATCCCTAATGGAGGCTGACGCGGCCCAAGGCAAACCCTTCCGCGCCGCCCTCCTTCGCCAGCGCCTCTCGTCAGACCACCTTCCCGCGCCAGGCTTTTTCCTGAAAGCTCAGGAGCTTGGCCACGATACATCTGACCCGGCGGCAATAACGGCAGACCACAGGCGGCGGTTAAACCCTCGGTAACTCTTCCCTGTGATGATCGCAGACGAAGGGAGGCCCCGATGAACCTCTACCACTGCATGATCGAACTTCGCCCCGAAGCCCGCGCCCTAGGTTTCTCGCGGGCCTGCGCCAACTGGATGGGCCATCTGCAGGCGCAGGGACTAATCACTGGCTGGCGGCTTCTCCGCCGCAAGTTCGGCCTCGCCTCCGGTCAGCACACCGACTTTCTGCTTGAGATAGAAATCCCCGGCCTTTCTACCCTTGATACCGCGTTTTCCGCACTCGCCAGCGCGGATGATGAGGCCACTCGCCGTTATGACCAGCTCCATGGCATGATCGCCCGCGCCGATGTCGGACTTTATCGTCCCTACCCCGACCCGACCCAGCGTGAGCGCATCGCCTTGATCTAGGGGCGTGCGGCAGCTACATCCGTCGCATGGAACAACTTCACATCATCGGCGGCGGCATGGCGGGCTCCGAAGCCGCCTGGGCCGCCGCGAACGCGGGCATACCTGTCACCCTCCACGAAATGCGGCCACAGGTGAAAACCTTCGCCCACCGTACCGGTGATTTCGCCGAAATGGTGTGCTCGAACTCTTTCCGGTCGGACGACCACGAACAGAATGCGGTCGGCCTTCTGCATTGGGAAATGCGCACGGCGGGCGGCCTAGTGATGGAGATGGCGGAACAGCACCGCCTGCCAGCCGGAGGTGCGCTTGCCGTTGACCGCGACCCCTTCGCCGCCGCCGTGACCGCCAAGCTGAAATCGCACCCGCTGATTTCCACGTCATATGAAGAGGTTACCGAACTTCCCTCCTCAGGCCACTGGATCATCGCCACCGGCCCCCTCACCAGCGCGGCGCTCGCCCAGTCGATCAAGGCCGCCACCGGGGCCGAGGCGCTCGCCTTCTTCGACGCAATCGCCCCCATCGTCTATGCCGACAGCATCGACATGGACACCGCCTGGTTGCAAAGCCGCTACGACAAGGGTGAGACCGAGGATGAGCAAAAGGCCTATATCAACTGCCCGATGAACCGCGATGAATATGAGGCGTTCATCGACGCCCTACTGGCAGCCGAAAAGACCGAATTCCATGAGGGTGAGACGGCCGGCTATTTTGACGGCTGCCTGCCGATCGAAGTCATGGCCGAACGCGGCCGAGAGACCCTGCGCCATGGACCGATGAAGCCCGTGGGGCTGACCAACGCGCACAAGCCCGACCAGAAGGCCTATGCCGTGGTGCAGCTACGCCGCGACAACAAGCTGGGCACACTTTACAATATCGTCGGCTTCCAGACCAAGATGAAGTACGGCGCGCAAACCTCTGTTCTGAAGATGATTCCCGGACTTCAGGATGCCAGTTTCGCACGGCTTGGCGGCATCCACCGCAACACCTTCATCAACTCGCCCACGCTGCTTGACGCGCAGATGCGCCTGAAGACCCACCCGCACATCCGCTTTGCGGGCCAGATCACCGGCGTTGAAGGCTATGTCGAATCCGCCGCGATGGGCCTTTTGGCGGGCCGGATGGCCGCAGCCGAGATCAAGGGCGAAATCCTGCCCCCACCGCCCCCGGACACCGCGATGGGCGCGCTGGTGACGCACATCACCGGGGGTGCCGAGGCCAAGACCTTCCAGCCGATGAACGTCAACTTCGGCCTTTTCCCCCCGATTGAGGCCAAAGGCGGGCGCCGCGGCCGCACCGTCCGCTACAAGGCCTATACCGATCGCGCCAAGCTGGCCTTTACCGAATGGCTTTCGTAACCCGCTTTGCACCGTCACCCACCGGGCCGCTGCACCTTGGCCATGCCTATTCCGCGATCCTTGGGCATGACATGGCCCGGGCCGCGGACGGCCAGTTCCTGCTGCGCATGGAAGACACCGACCTTGACCGCTGCAAGCCGGACTTTGACGCGCTGATCCAGGAAGACCTGCGCTGGCTTGGCCTTGGCTGGGATGGCCCGGTCCACCGCCAGTCCCAGCACATCGCCAGCTACAACAACCGCCTGGAAGTGCTTGAGAACAAGGGACTACTTTATCCCTGCTCGTGCAGCCGGTCCGACATTGTTGCCGCCCTTGCCGCCCCGCAAGAGGGGGTGGCGTTCACCGCCTACCCAGGCACCTGTCGGCAGCGCGGGATGGACACGCGCAAACCGGGCGATGCCCTTCGCCTTAACCTTGCCGCCGCCTTGCGGGCGCGGCCCGCCGACCTTGGTTTCACCGAAACCGGCCCCGGCAACCCCGGCCGCCACCTTATCGACCCCGCCGATGCCCAGACCCGGATCGGCGACATTGTCCTGTCCCGCAAGGGCGAGGATATCGTTGCCTATTTCCTCGCCTCGGCCTTCGACGATGCTGATCAGGGCATTACCCATGTGATCCGGGGTGAGGATCTTTTCGACTTCACCCCGGTTCAGGTGATCCTCCAGCACCTCCTCGGCTTGGCCACGCCCGTCTACCACCACCACCACCTGATCCGTGACGATCAGGGCAAGCGGTTGGCCAAGCGCGACGATGCGCGGTCAATCCAGACGTACCGGGCCGAGGGGGCAACCCCCGCCGACATCCGCCGCATGGTTGGATTGCCTAAAGCGTAACTTCATCGACGAAGCCGTTGATATCAGTGGCTATGGCCGTCATGCCCACCCTGGATGGGGGCCATGATCTCAACCTCTTCCCCGTCCCGGACCGCTGTGTAAAAGCATGACCGCCGCCCGGTGTGACAGGCAGGCCCTTCCTGTTCGACAAGCGCCAGAAGACAGTCCCGGTCGCAATCAATCCGCAGTTCCACCAGCCGCTGATGGTGGCCGGATGTCTCACCCTTGATCCAGAATTCGCCGCGCGACCGTGACCAGTAGGTGACTTTGCCGGTTTGAAGCGTCGCCGCGACCGAGGCTGCATTCATCCAGGCCACCATCAACACCTCACCCGAGGCATGGTCCTGCGCCACGCAGGGGATCAGCCCCTTGTCGTCAAATTTCAGGCGGGCAGGATCAAAGCGCATCCGGTCTCTCCT
>JBBQVR010000180.1:0-5511 GCA_038211355.1 Rhodobacterales bacterium
CCCTCGTCGCAAATGGCCCGGCTTGCAGGCGCGTGTCCTCCATGGTCAAAGGGCGTCATGCTGACCCAGACGCCCACCCCGCTGCAACCCGCGCCCATCCTGCAGGACCGGCTGCCGCTGTTGCCGTGGCTGGACCCGCGCACCCGCCGCTTGCCGGGCATCCAGCCGGTTGAGGGCAAGGACTGGCTACGCGTGGATGAGGCTTATGGCCCCCAGATGGCGCTGCGCGACCGGCTGATCGCCAGCCACACCCCTGCGGTCCACGCCCTTCTGCCCGACGCCGCCCCCGCCGCAGCTGAGCTTTACAGCACGATCCTCGACTGGCTGACCACCGCGCCGGGCTTCACCCTCACCCCCACCACCGCCCGCCGCCCCGATGGTGTGAACGTGCCGCTTGATCCCGCCCAACCCTTGCTGACCCTTGGCCGTCTGGTGCAGGAAGACCTTTGCCTCCTCCAGCCCACCACCGACGAATACCACCTCACTGGCGCGATCCTGTGCTTTCCCGCCAGCTGGACCCTCGCGCAAAAGGTCGGCCGCCCGATGACCGCGATCCATGACCCGGTCCCGCTTTATGACGTCGATCTTGCCAGCCGCGTGAACCGCATGTTCAGCGCGATCCGCCCGGACCAGCCGCTGTGGCGGATGAACTTCCTGACCTATGACGACTTCACCCTCCACCAGCCCCGGCCTGAGGGGGAAAAGCGCCCGCAACCGACCGACCATGTCTATATCCGTTGCGAACGCCAGTGCCTTGTGCGGCTTCCCGCCACGGGGGCGGTGGTCTTCACCATTCATACCTATGTGGTGGATGCAGGATCGGTCACGCCCGAAGACCTTTCCGCCCTCCGCGCCGCTGTGCATTAGGAACCGCCCATGCCTGGATTGATCCGCCGAACCCTGCTGATCGGGGGCGCCGCCGCCGCTGCCGCCACCGGACTGGCGCTGATATGGCGTTATCGCAGCCAAAGCGGGGTCGAGGTGGCTTATGGCCCTGGTCCCCGACAGGTGCTTGACGTCACGCTGCCAAATGGTGACGGCCCCTTTCCCGTGCTGGTGATGATCCACGGCGGCGCCTTCCTGATGGGGGACAAGTCCGACCTGCCCACCCCGGTGGAGGTGCTTGAGGCTGGCATCGCCATCGTCCGGCTGAACTACCGCCTGTCCGGCACTGATCTCTGGCCCGCGCAGGGCGAAGATTGCCTGGCCGCCATCGTGCATCTGCAACGTCACGGGGCCGAGCTTGGGCTGGACCCCGCCCGAATTGTGCTGATGGGCCAATCGGCGGGGGCCTTCCTTGCGGTTTCCACCGCGCTTAGCCTGGTTGAGGTGGGCCTGCCCCCGCGCGGCGTGGTCAGCTTTTATGGCCCGATGGATTTCTCGACCATGGACGCCGACATGGCCACCCTTGGCCGCACCGCCGCGATGGGCGCGACCGATGCCGCCGACAGCCCGGAAAGCCAGCTTCTTGGCACCCCCATCGCCGAAAACCGCGCCGCCGCCCGCGCGCTGGGGCCGATCGGCCGGCTGGACCAGATCCGAGAGCCATTACCCCCGATCATGATCCGCCATGGCGACGCTGACCCGATGGTGGCCGACCTGCAGGCCAAGCGTCTGCGTGAGGCTTGGGCCGCCGCTGACCCACAGGCCAGGATTGACTATGCCCTTGTCCCCGGCGCAGGCCATGGCGGGGCCGCGTTTGAAAGCGGCGATGTGCTGGCGGACCTGCTGGCCTTTCTGACCGGCACGCTTGCCTAATCCTCTGACCCGATGTTGCGCAGATCGACACCCTTGATGTGCAGCCAGCCCGCCTTTGCCAGCCCATAGGGCAGGGCGGCAAAGCAGCTAAGCCACCCCAGCATGAAGCCCAGCACCTGAATGGCGCCGGTCGCCACCTCACCCGGGGGGCTGGGCGGGGCGCTTGGGGCAGATGGCGCCGCAGATGCCCGGCGTCGATGCTTTTGCGGCTGGCCTTGCGGCGCGTCGTCTGGCAGGTCACCACGGATCGCGGCGAGGGGGTCGTCGTCAGCGGCCACCAGCATCGGTTCGGCCAGCACCACCGGGGCCGGTTCGGCTGTTTGCGGGGCAGGGGGCATGGCCTCGGATGGGGCCGGGACGGGGGTGGCAAGGTCCCACAGGTGCGGCTCGATCTCTATCACCAGCGCATTGCCGCGCTTTACGTCCGGGTCGGCCGTGGCGCTGGCATGGGACAGGATGGCAGCACCATTCTTGATCCAGCCGGCCACCCGCAGATGCGATGGCACGAAGCGCGCCGCACGGCCCAGCTTTTCCTCGGGGATGCGGCCGGCGCCGTTCTTGACCTTGACCGCCGCCTGCCGTGTGAACCGTGCCGCCCAGGCGTGCAAGGGTGCCACCCCCTCGCGTGACAAATGCAGGCTGGCCCGGCCAAAGGCCCGAAAGTTGAAGGGGGGGCGCTGGTTGCCCTCGGCCCAGATCTTGGGGCGCGGCTTGTCACCGGGTTCAGGGCGCCGTCGCAGGGGATCAGTGGCCATGGATCACTCGCCATATGGGTGCTGTTGGGGGAAACTAGCCCAGTGACGCCCCCACCGCAACCGCAGCGCCGGGGGGAGGCAAAGACAGGCAGGCCGACGGCCGGTCAGGAAAATCAATGCCTTAATCACCGGAAGACGGGCAAAGCCCGCATGAAAAAGGGCGCCCGAAGGCGCCCTTTTCTTCGTCTTTTGCTGCGATCAGCAGCTGTAGTACATCTGGTACTCGATCGGGTGGGGCGTGTGTTCGTAGGCGTAAACCTCTTCCCACTTCAGCGCCATGTAGCCTTCCAGCTGGTCCTTGGTGAAGACCTCACCGGCAAGCAGGAAGTCGTGGTCTTTCTCCAGCTCTTCCAGCGCTTCCCGCAGGGAACCGCAGACGGTCGGGATTTCGGCCAGTTCTTCCGGCGGCAGGTCGTACAGGTCCTTGTCTGATGCCGGGCCCGGATCGATCTTGTTCTTGATGCCGTCAAGACCGGCCATCAAGAGGGCTGCGAACGCCAGATAGGGGTTCGCTGCCGGATCGGGGAAACGCGCCTCAACCCGCTTGGCTTTCGGCGATTCCGTCCACGGAATACGAACGCAGCCTGACCGGTTGCGTGCCGAATACGCGCGCAGGACCGGGGCTTCAAAGCCGGGGATCAGGCGCTTGTAGCTGTTGGTAGACGGGTTGGTCAGCGCGTTCAGCGCCTTTGCGTGCTTGAGGATGCCGCCGATGAAATACAGCGCCTCCTGCGAAAGGTCGGCGTACTTGTCGCCCGCGAAGAGGGGCTTGCCGCCCTTCCAGATCGACATGTTGACGTGCATCCCCGACCCGTTGTCGCCCTTCATGGGCTTGGGCATGAAGGTCACGGTCTTGCCATAGGCGTGGGCCACGTTGTGGATCACGTACTTGTACTTCTGGATGTTGTCGGCCTGTTCGACCAGACCGCCAAAGATCATCCCAAGTTCATGCTGGCAGGTCGCAACCTCGTGGTGGTGCTTGTCGACCTTGATGCCCATGCGCTTCATCGTCGACAGCATCTCACCGCGGATGTCCTGGGCTTCGTCCACCGGGTTGACCGGGAAATAGCCGCCCTTGTGGCCCGCGCGGTGGCCGTAGTTGCCGCCTTCGGTCACGGTGTCGGTGTTCCAGGCAGCCGCCTCGGCGTCGATCTCGTAGGCCACCTTGCGAGGGGTCACGGAATAGCGCACGTCGTCGAACAGGAAGAATTCCGCTTCCGGCCCGAAATAGGCGGTGTCGCCCACGCCCGAGGATTTCAGATAGGCCTCGGCCTTGATCGCGGTCTGGCGCGGGCAGCGGCTGTAGGCTTCACCGGTGTCCGGCTCGACCACGACGCAATGCACGCACATGGTCTTTTCGGCATAAAAGGGGTCGATGTAGACCGAGCCCGGATCGGGGATCAGCTTCATGTCAGACTGATCAATCGACTTCCAGCCCGCGATCGACGAGCCGTCGAACATGAAGCCTTCCTCGAAGAAATCCTCATCGACAAGGTCGCTGACCAGCGTAACGTGCTGCAGCTTGCCCTTTGGGTCGGTGAAACGGATGTCGACGTATTCGACATCTTCGTCCTTCATCAGTTTCAGAGCTTTCGCAACTGCGCTCATCATGCTGCCTTTCGGTGTTGGTTTCGTTCAGGGTCTTGCGACCCGGTGTCAGGTCCTACCCGTGGGTTTTCGGCGAAAACCCACAGGAGATTGGTCAAACGGCGTCGTCACCGGTTTCGCCGGTGCGGATGCGGATGGCTTGTTCGATTGCGGTGACAAAGATCTTGCCATCGCCGATCTTGTCGGTGCGCGCGGCGGCGACGATGGCGGCGACAGCCTGGTCAACCATGTCATCGGTCAGCACGACCTCGATCTTCACCTTGGGCAGGAAATCTACGACATATTCCGCACCACGGTAAAGTTCGGTGTGGCCCTTCTGCCGGCCAAAGCCCTTGATCTCGGTCACGGTCAGGCCCTGAATGCCGGCTTCCTGAAGCGCTTCTTTCACTTCATCCAGCTTGAACGGCTTGATGATCGCTTCGACTTTCTTCATCGACCGACTCCCCCCACGGACTTATGTCTCTTGCCCCTCTGACCACTTCCCCGCGGGGGGGACAATGTGACAGGGTTTGGCTTGGGCAGCTTGGCCGGGGAAATCCGGCGCGACGCTTACGATTTATGCAAGGCGCATAAATAATGTGCGAAATGAAAACAGGACAGGGACAGAATGACCGAACTCCTGACCGCAGCCCAGATGCGGGCCATTGAGGCGGCCGCGATAGCCAGTGGCGAGGTCACCGGCCTTGAACTGATGGAACGCGCCGGGCGTGGCGTGGTCGAGGCGATCTTCGAGGAATGGCCAGAGCTGAAGGCAACCTCGCACCGGGCGGTGGTCCTGTGCGGGCCGGGCAACAACGGCGGCGACGGGTTCGTCGTGGCGCGGCTGTTGAAGGAGTGGGGCTGGGAGGTGGAGGTGTTCCTTTACGGCGACCCGGAGCGGATGCCGCCGGACGCGCGGGTGAGTTATGAGCGGTGGCGGGGGATGGGGGAGGTGAGGCCCTTTTCTTTGGTAAGTGGTCTAATCTTCATCGGAACCAACCTGGTGATCGACGCTCTTTTCGGAACGGGTCTTTCCAAGACTACGAACATCACAGGGGGACTCTGGAAGGTGGCCAAAAGCAGTGGCTGCAGACTTGTGGCGGTCGACATTCCTTCGGGTCTTTGCGCCGACAGCGGTCGCTACATTCTGGACGGTGCCGACAACTTCTTTGTCCCGCCTTTCGATCTAACTGTCACCTTTTCCGGAGCCAAACTGGGGCATTTCCTTGCGGATGGCGGTGACTTGGTCGGGCGGCTACGGGCTGTTCCGCTTGGGATTGAGGATTTGGTGCCCACCGAAGTTCGGAAGCAGATTGACGAAGAAAGTTGCGAATTGACGCTGCCGTGGCGCGGCAGGTTGCAGAAGTCAGCAGGCCACAAATACTCTCAGGGCCACGCCGTCGTCCTCTCC
>JBBQVR010000181.1:0-5304 GCA_038211355.1 Rhodobacterales bacterium
CGAGGCGGCGCTGGGGATCGCCCTGCGCACCGGCGAAGAAGATGAAGAGATCGACACCTTGGGCGGTCTGGTCTTTCTGCGCAGCGGCCGGGTGCCTGCGCGGGGCGAAGTCGTTGACCACGAAAGCGGCGTGCAGTTCGAGATCGTCGATGCAGACCCGCGCCGGATCAAGCGGCTGCGCGTGCGGCTGCCCGTGCCCGGGGCTGTCCCCGGGGCCAACGCGGCATGAGCCTTGGCTGACACGGTTTCCGTCCGCCAGGGCGGTCGCAGGCTGGGCTTTCCCGGCTTGCGGCGGCTGGTCCCGGCCTTTGGACTTGGGGGCCTGATCGCGCTTGGGCAGGCCCCGCTTGGGTTCTGGTGGGCCAGCCTTGTCGGGCTGACGGGGCTGGTCTGGCTGGTAACCCGTGCCGAAACGGGCGGGGCGGCCTTTTGGCTGGGGCTCGCGGCCGGCGCCGGGCATTTCGCGCTGGCGCTTTCGTGGATTGTCGAGCCCTTTTTGATCGACATCGTACGGCACGGCTGGCTGGCGCCCTTTGCGCTGGTGTTTCTTTCGGCGGGGCTGGGCCTTTTCTGGGCGGTTGCTGCCTTGCTGGCGCAGTGGACAAGGACCCCTGCGCTGGGGTTCGCTGTGGCCTTCACCGCGCTTGAAGGGGTGCGCGGCGTGGTTTTCACCGGCTTTCCCTGGGCGATGGTCGGGCATGTCTGGATCGGCACGCCGGTGGATCAGCTGGCGGCCGTCCTTGGCCCGTCGGGGCTGTCCCTCATCACGCTTTTGGCGGCCGCCTTGCCGGTGCTGTGGCGGGGCCGGGGGCTGGCGGCGGCGGTGGCCCTGCTGGCGCTTGTTGCGGGGTTTGGCCAATGGCGTCTGTCTGCGCCCCTTCCGGACGGCCCGCCCGGCACCTTGCGGCTGGTGCAGCCCAATGCCGCGCAGGCGTTGAAATGGGATCAGGCCCTGGCTGATGAGCATCTGGGCCGCCTTTTGAACCTGACCGCCCAGGGGCCGATCGCCGATCTGACGATCTGGCCGGAAACCGCTGTGCCCTACATGCTGGAATATGCCCCCTCGGTCGCCGGGATGGTGACGCGGGCAAGTGAAGGCCGCCCCGTCGCCATGGGCATCCAGCGCGAGGAAGATGGGCGCTATTTCAACAGCCTGCGTGTACTGGAAGGCACCGGCGAAGAAAGCGTGCGCTATGACGAGCACCACCTTGTGCCCTTTGGCGAATACATCCCCTTTGGTGATCTGGCCTATCGCTGGTTCGGGATCACGGCCTTTGCGTCGCAGGCCGGCAGCACCTATTCGGCGGGGTCGGGGCCTGTGGTTCTGGACCTTGGTGCCTTTGGCCGCGTCCTGCCGCTGATCTGCTATGAGGCGGTGTTCCCGCGTGACGTGAACGCGGCCCCGATGCGCGCCGACTGGATGCTGCAGATCACCAATGACGCCTGGTTCGGGGTCTGGACCGGGCCGTTCCAGCATTTCGATCAGGCCCGCTTGCGCGCGGTAGAGCAGGGGCTGCCGCTGGTTCGGGTGGCCAATACCGGGGTCACGGCGGTGATCGATGCGCGGGGCCGGGTGCTGGACCAGTTGCCCTTCGGCACGATGGCGGCGCTGGACACCCGCATTCCCGGCGCCTTGCCGCCCACGCCCTATGCCCGGTTTGGTGACGGGCCGGTGGTGCTGTTGCTGGCGGGCCTCGCCCTTCTGGCGATGCGCCGCCCGCGCCCGTCCGGGCATTGACGCCTTCTCCACCGGCGTCTACGGGGGAGCTGACCCCCCACAACGGCTTCCTGGCGTGGCGGGATGAACCCGAACGGAGCACTTCCCCATGAATACCTCTACTGGTCGCCAAGATTATGTCTTCACGTCCGAGTCCGTCTCGGAAGGTCACCCTGACAAGGTTTGTGACCGCATCTCGGACGCGGTCCTGGATGCCTTCCTGCGGGAAGAGCCGAACGCCCGTGTGGCCTGCGAAACCTTTGCCACCACGAATCGCGTGGTCGTGGGCGGTGAAGTGGGGCTGTCCTCGAAGGAAGCAACCCATGGCATGATGGCCCGCATCGACGGGATCGTGCGCGAGTGTGTGCGCGAGATCGGGTATGAGCAGAAGAAGTTCCACTGGGACAAGATCAAGATCCACAACTACCTGCACGAACAGTCTGCCCACATCGCGCAAGGTGTGGACCGGGATGGTGCGGGCGATCAGGGGATCATGTTCGGCTATGCCACGCTGGAGACGGCGGAATACATGCCGGCCCCGATCCAGTATGCCCATGCCATCCTGCGCCGTCTGGCCGAAGTGCGGAAATCGGGTGCCGAACCCACGCTTGGGCCCGACGCCAAAAGCCAGCTGACGCTGCGCTATGCCTCGGGCAAGCCGGTTGAGGTGACCTCGATCGTGCTGTCGACGCAGCACACCTCCAAGCGCCAGACCTCCAAGGTCATCCGTGGCATCGTGGAACCCTACATCCGCGCGGTGCTGCCGGAAGGCTGGATCACCAAGAAGACCGAATGGCATGTAAACCCGACGGGCACCTTCGTGATCGGCGGGCCGGACGGGGACGCAGGGCTGACCGGGCGCAAGATCATTGTGGATACCTATGGCGGGGCTGCCCCCCACGGCGGCGGCGCGTTTTCCGGCAAGGACCCGACCAAGGTTGACCGGTCCGCCGCTTATGCTGCGCGCTATCTGGCCAAGAACGTTGTGGCGGCTGGTCTGGCGGATCGCTGCACGCTGCAGGTGTCCTATGCCATTGGCGTAGCGAAACCCCTGTCGATCTACGTTGACACCCACGGCACCGGCAAGGTGCCAGAAGCGGTGATCGAAAAGGCCGTAGCCGAGGTGATGGACCTGACCCCGCGTGGCATCCGCACGCATCTGGACCTCAACCGCCCGATCTACGCCCGCACGTCCGCCTACGGCCACTTTGGCCGCGCGCCGGATGCGGACGGTGGCTTCAGCTGGGAGCGCACGGATCTGGTCGAGGCGCTGAAGAAGGCGGTCTGACCTTGCGCGGGGGGCGGCCTCGGGGGCATCGAGCCCCCTTGGCCGCGTCGCCACCTTGGGCTCCGGTCGCGGCTTGACCCTGAGGGCGGGCTCTGTTTGAAGGCCCCGGAGCAATCCGGGGCCTTTTGCAGATGAGCGACTTCCAGTGACCGACGCGCCTGAGCGCCGCAATTTCTATGGCCGAATCCGGGGCAAGACCCTGCGGGCCAGCCAGAAGGACTATCTGGCCGAGGATCTGGGCCGTCTGACGCTGCACGGCGTGACGCGCGAGGACAACCCGGCGCGGGTGCCTTTGGACCTTGGCTTTGCCAAAGGCCCCCTGTGGCTGGAGGTCGGTTTTGGCGGCGGTGAGCATCTGGTGCATATGGCCGCCGCCAATCCGGGCGTGACGATCATCGGGGCTGAGCCTTTCGTGAACGGCATCGCCATGCTTCTGGGCAAGATCCGGGGCGCGGGCGTGCAGAACCTGTGGCTGCACCCTGGCGACGTGCGCGACCTGTTCGATGTGCTGCCGGATGGCTGCCTGTCCAAGGTCTTCCTCAACTACCCCGACCCCTGGCCCAAGGCCCGCCACCACCGCCGCCGCTTTGTCACGCCGGAATACCTTGGCCCGCTGGCTCGCAAGATAGCCCCGGGGGCCGAGTTCCGTGTCGCCACCGATATCCCCGACTACGTCCGCCAGACGCTGGAAGAGGTGCCCCCCGCCGGGTTCGATCTCGTCCGGCAGGGGGGCCTGGGCGAGGCGTGGGACGACTGGCTTTCCACCCGATACGAACAAAAGGCCCTGCGTGAAGGCCGCGCGCCGCACTACCTGACCTTCCACAGGCGGTAAGGTTGCCTTGAGGATCCGCAAAATGGAGCAAGCCCAAGTTGCCCGTCTTGTGGATTTGCTCTTTTGAAAAGCACTTTGCCCGGAGGGTCTGCCGCCACAGCCATCGCAGGTGGTTCAGGTGATGGACCGCGCCCGACGCTTGCGCTATCAGGCGCTCGGGAATGTGAGGGAGACACCAATGTCTGGCCACGGCGACGCGCAACCGATGAAATCCCGGAAATCCGGGCCGCTGAAAGGCGTGGCCGAGGTGCCGGGGGACAAGTCGATCTCGCACCGCTCATTGATCTTTGGCGCGATGGCAGTGGGCGAGACGCGGATCACCGGCCTGCTTGAAGGCCAGGACGTGCTGGATACAGCTTCGGCGATGCGGGCCTTCGGGGCTACGGTCACCCGCCTGGGCGAGGGGGCCTGGACGGTCAACGGAGTGGGCGTCGGCGGGTTTCGTGAACCGGCAGATGTGATCGACTGCGGCAACTCGGGCACGGGCGTGCGACTGATCATGGGGACCATGGCCACGACGCCGATCACCGCCACGTTCACCGGCGATGCGTCCTTGCGCAAGCGGCCGATGGGGCGGGTGACGGATCCCCTCAGCCTCTTCGGGACGCAGGCCTACGGGCGGCAGGGTGGGCGGTTGCCGATGACGGTGGTGGGTGCGGCGAACCCAGTGCCGGTGCGCTATGCTTTGCCGGTGGCTTCGGCGCAGGTGAAGTCGGCGGGGCTGCTGGCCGGTCTGAATGCCCCCGGCGAGACGGTGGTGATCGAACGGGAACCGACGCGGGACCATTCCGAGCGGATGCTGCGGGGCTTCGGCGCGAAGCTGGCGGTCGAGAAGACGGGCGAAGGCCATGTCATCACCCTGACCGGCCAGCCGGAATTGCGGCCGCAGGTGGTGGCGGTGCCGCGCGATCCCTCCAGCGCGGCCTTCCCGGTCTGTGCAGCGCTGATCGTCGAAGGTTCGGACATTCTGGTGCCGGGGGTTTCGCAGAACCTGACGCGGAACGGGCTTTATCTGACGCTGGTCGAGATGGGGGCCGAGATCGAGTTCCTGTCCCCCCGCGAGGAAGGGGGCGAGCCGGTGGCGGACCTGCGCGTGCGCTTCAGTGGCAACATGAAGGGGATCGACGTTCCGCCCGAGCGCGCGCCTTCGATGATCGACGAATATCCGGTGCTGTCGGTGGTCGCCGCTTTCGCGACCGGCCGCACGGTGATGCGGGGGGTGAAAGAGCTGCGGGTCAAGGAAAGCGACCGGATCGACGCCATGGCCCGGGGGCTGGAGGCGTGCGGGGTGCGGATCGAGGAGGATAACGATACCCTGATCGTCCACGGGATGGGACCGGGCGGCGTGCCTGGCGGGGCCACCTGCGCCACCCATATCGACCACCGGATCGCGATGAGTTTTCTTGTGCTTGGCCTTGCCTCCAAGGTGGAGGTCGGGGTGGATGACGGATCGCCGATCCAGACCTC
>JBBQVR010000182.1:0-5297 GCA_038211355.1 Rhodobacterales bacterium
TCGGGCTGCCGCATCCTGAACACGCTGATCCATGAAATGGCGCGGGGCGGGGCGAAGAAGGGCCTGGCCACGCTGTGCATCGGCGGCGGCATGGGCGTCGCCATGTGCATTGAGCGCGCCTGAATTTTCCATGTGATTGCACTTGTCAGGCGCGCAATAATCTTGCGCGCCTGATTTCGTTTCAGTAACAGTATTTCAAGGCATACAAAGGCATACCTGAGGAGGAGAAGGTAAATGGCGCGCGTAGCACTGGTGACGGGTGGCTCACGGGGGATCGGGGCGGCGATTTCAGTGGCCCTCAAGGCGGCGGGATACAAAGTGGCGGCAAACTACGCCGGCAATGATGAGGCGGCGGCGGCCTTTACCAAGGAAACCGGAATTCCGGCCTTCAAATGGTCGGTCGCCGACTATGACGCCTGCGTCGCCGGCATCGCACGGGTCGAGGCTGAGGTGGGCCCGGTTGAGGTGCTGGTCAACAACGCCGGCATCACCCGCGACGCGATGTTCCACAAGATGACCCCCGGCCAGTGGAAAGAGGTGATCGACACCAACCTCACCGGCCTTTTCAACATGACGCACCCGGTCTGGACGGGGATGCGGGACCGCAAGTTTGGGCGGGTCATCAACATCTCGTCGATCAACGGGCAAAAGGGGCAGGCGGGGCAGGCCAACTATTCGGCGGCCAAGTCGGGGGACCTTGGGTTCACCAAGGCGCTGGCCCAGGAAGGCGCGCGCGCCGGGATCACCGTGAACGCGATTTGCCCGGGCTACATCGGCACCGAAATGGTCCGCGCGATTGACGAAAAGGTGCTGGCCGAGCGGATCATTCCGCAAATTCCGGTCGGCCGTCTGGGCGAACCAGATGAGATTGCGCGGATCGTGGCCTTCCTTGCGTCGGACGATGCGGGTTTCATCACCGGATCGACGATCAGCGCCAACGGCGGCCAATTCGTCGTCTGACGC
Source organism: Rhodobacterales bacterium (assembly GCA_038211355.1). Taxonomy (GTDB): domain Bacteria; phylum Pseudomonadota; class Alphaproteobacteria; order Rhodobacterales; family Rhodobacteraceae; genus Tabrizicola. The sequence goes on from JBBQVR010000182.1 coordinate 964, forward strand.
CTTGCATGGGGTCGGGGGTGCCAATGGTTTTCCCGACCTCACCCTGATCCTGGCTGGACCTTGTGGACGGGCTATTGCAGAACCTGCCGAAGGTGACATCAGGATTCACGAAAATGACGCAAGGCAGGGCGACCGCCATCGGCTTTACCGCGGTTCTGATGTGGTCGCTTCTGGCGCTGTTCACCATTGGCAGCGCCCCGGTGCCACCCCTGCTGCTGAATGCGCTGTGTTTCGGGATCGGCGGGCTGATCGGGCTGGTCTGGACCGCGCGCCGGGGTTTTGGCGTGCTGCGGCGCGTCAGCTGGAAGGTCTATGCCTTCGGGACCTTGGGGCTTTTTGGCTATCATCTGTTGTATTTTACCGCATTCCGCCTGTCCCCCAGCGCCGAGACCGGGCTGATTGCGTATCTTTGGCCGCTGTTCATCGTCCTGCTGTCGGGCCTTCTACCGGGAGAGCGGCTGCGCGCGCCGCATGTCCTTGGCGCGCTGACAGCATTCGCCGGGGCGGCGGTCATCGTGCTGGGGCGCGGCGGGGGTGAGGGGTCGGCGCTGGGCCTGGGGCTTGCGTTCCTGTGCGCGCTGACCTGGGCCGGGTATTCCGTCCTGTCGCGGCGGCTGGGCAATGTGCCGACGGAAAGCGTGACAGTGTTCTGTCTGGCGACGGCCGTGCTGTCACTTGCCGCACATCTGGCGCTGGAGGAAACTGTATGGCCAGTCGGTGCCATGGGTTGGGGCGCAGTGCTGGCGCTGGGGATCGGGCCAGTGGGCGTGGCCTTCTTCACCTGGGATATCGGGATGAAGCGGGGCGACATCCAGCTTTTGGGTGTCGCGTCCTATGCGGCACCGCTGCTGTCTACGCTGGCACTGGTAGCTGCCGGGATCACAAGTCCGAGTTGGACCATCGCACTGGCGGCGGTGCTGATCGCGGGGGGTGCGGCGCTGGCCGCGCGGGCCAGCGCCAAGGGCTGACCCGAAAGGCTAGTGCTGGCTGAGGCGCGAAATTTCTTCCTTCAGGCGAAGCTTCTGCTTCTTCAATTCGGCAATCTTCAAGGCATCCGTCGCCGGGCTGCGCTGAGCCTGTTCCACTTTTTCGGACAGGGTTTCGTGCTTCCTGCGCAGTTCCACCAGATGCGATGCGATCGTCATGGTCGTCCTCCTTGGTTGCCTACACGGACAGTGCACCACGAAAGCCGAGTCGTGTCATCCCTTGTTACAGACCTGTGACAACTTGATCTGACAAATTCAGCGAAAACGCGCCAGAAGGTCGGCGCCTTGGCGCAGGATCGCCTGTGCCTCGGGCGTGTGGCTTTCGCGGTCACCAACGTGGCTGTCGCCCTGATGCAGGACCAAGGGGGCCAGCAGGCGAAAGGCCGCGCGGCCCCCTTTCCGCGCCTGCAGGATGATGCGCAGCGCCGGGCGGCCCTGCCGCGCGGCCAAGGGCAGCACTGCGGCCGAGCCAAGCTTGCTGCCCATCGCCGTCAGAACCTGCGGTAGCCCGTCAGCGCCGCAGATCAGCGTCAACCAACCGCCGGGGCGCAAGCGGCGGCTGGCGGCAGCCACCCAATCGGCCAAGGGTGTTTGCACCTGCATCGCCCGCGCCCGCCCCGCGATGGGCGAAGGGCTGCCCGCGGGCGCATAGTAGGGCGGGTTGGCGATGACATGGTCGAAATCCCGACGAATGGCGGCGGGCATGCGGGCAAGGTCCCCCTCATGCACCTCAAGTGCCAGATCGTTGCGGGCTGCGTTCTGGCGGGCAAGGTCGGCGTAGTCGGGCTGAAGCTCCAGCCCGGCCAGATGCAGGCCCGGCACGCGATGGCCAAGGCACAGCACCGCAGCCCCCGCGCCGCAGCCCAGGTCAAGCACACTGTCACCGGCCTGTGCGGGGCAAGCCGCGGCCAGCAGCACAGGATCGGTTGCCGCGCGGTAGCCTTTCAGCGGTTGCAAAAGGCGCAGGCGGCCATCCAGAAACCCGTCATCTGACAGCGCATCAGGCGCAAACATCACGCCGTGATCGCGATATCGTTGTCCCGCATGATCGCCGCCGCGCGGAAATGGTCACGGTCCGCGACCATCAGTCGCTGTGGCAGGATGCCAAGGCTTCCGTCAAGGATGCTCATGTGGACGTCAAGCGGAAAGGTGGCTATACCCTCGCCGTTCAGAAGGTGCGTGGCGAAGGCAATCGTCGTTGGGTCGGTCGTGCGCAGAAGTTCCTTCATGGCATGAGGTTAACCCTGTCGGCATGGCAGGGGCAAGGGGCGGGAATGGACGGGTCGGCAGACGCAAAGGCAAAGGCGCCACAGGACCGGCTGGCCGATTGGCTGGCCGAGGATATGGCCGCCGTGAACCGGCTGATCCGGGACCGGATGGCGTCAGAGCATGCGCCCCGCATTCCCGAGGTGACTGCGCATCTGGTCGAAGCGGGGGGCAAACGGCTGCGGCCGATGCTGACCCTGGCTGCCGCGCGGATGCTGGGTTATGCGGGCACAGATCACCAGAAACTGGCGGCCACGGTAGAATTCATCCACACCGCCACGCTTTTGCATGACGATGTGGTGGACGAAAGCCAGCGCCGCAGGGGCCGGCCAACCGCCAACCTTTTGTGGGACAACAAGTCTTCGGTGCTGGTGGGCGATTACCTCTTCAGCCGCAGTTTCCAGTTGATGGTGGAAACCGGCAACCTGCGGGTTCTCGATATCCTCGCCAACGCCAGCGCCACCATCGCCGAAGGTGAGGTTCTGCAACTGACCGCCGCCCAGGACCTTGCAACGGATGAGCGGATCTATCTGCAAGTGGTGCGCGGCAAGACAGCCGCCCTGTTTTCCGCCGCGACCGAGGTGGGCGGCGTCATCGCGGGCGCGCCTGAGGCACAGGTCCGGGCGCTGTTCGATTACGGCGATGCGCTGGGGATCGCCTTCCAGATTGTTGACGATGTGTTGGATTATGGCGGCACTGCAGCCGTGATTGGTAAGAATACCGGCGACGATTTCCGCGAACGCAAGCTGACGCTGCCGGTGATCCGGGCGGTGGCGCTTGCCTCAGCCGAGGAACGCGCCTTTTGGGTGCGGGTCATCGAAAAGGGCGACCAACGCGAGGGCGACCTTGATCAGGCGCTGGCGATCCTGCGCCACCACGGCGCTATCGAATCCGCACGGGACGAGGCGCTGCTTTGGACCGCGCGGGCAAAGGCGGCACTTGGCAACCTACCGGCAGGTGATCTGCGGGAAATGCTGTCAGAGCTTGCAGATTTCGTGGTGGATCGGGTGGCCTGATCCGCCCAAGCCTTTGTCGAATCGTGAAATGACCGAAATCGGATCACTTTTTGGCCAAAGTCTCTGTCTAGATTTTTAAGGATAGACAGGCTTTTATACAGCTCATGGGTCGATTCCTTGGCATGAATGGTGGGTCAAGAGGCATGGGTATTGAGGCACGGACGGGATCGAACACGCGGGGAAATCCTTCAATGGTAACCGCGCGTTGCTGGAACCGGACAAGGCTCGACGGGCAAAGTCTTGATGGACCCCATGCGCCATGTGGGGAAGGGAGTGTGACAGTATGAAGTTCCTAGACTGGCTGTTGCGCCGAAAGCCCAAGGGCCGCCAAAAGGCAGCAACCTTCCGTGGCTCGGAAAGTGAGCAGATCAAGGCAACAAAGGCCGTCATCAGCGCGGTCGCGGCGGGCGAAGGCCCTGCGGCAGGGCGTTTCCCCAAACTTTCCGACAGCGCGCCCGAAGTCTTGACCCAGACCGCGACCAGCGCTGTCGTGGCCAAGGATGGGCCGACCCCGGCCGTGAACATCTGGGACATGGAGCCTGAAACCGCGGCCCCTCCGCCGCGCGACCTTGACGCCGCCCCGCGCCGCCGGCCAACCCGGACCAAGACCCGCGTGCTTGGGTTTGAACCGCAGCCGGCGTCAGTGGTGCCGCTGTTCGACGAAGGCCGGATGGAAGAAGAGGCCAAACCCGGCAGCAAGGCCAACATGGTCATGTTCCCGACCGGCTGGCTGATCATCAAGGAAGGCGCCGGTCGTGGCGCGGTGTTCCCACTCGCCCAGGGCGTTTCGCACATTGGCCGCGGGACGGATCAGACGGTTGCGCTGGATTTTGGCGATATGGCGATCTCGCGGCAGAACCATGCGGCGGTGGCCTATGATGGGTCGACGCATCAGTTTCATGTGGGCCACGGCGGCAAGTCCAATCTTGTGCGGCTGAACGGCAAGCCGCTTCTTTCGACCGAACCGCTTGTTGACGGCGATGAGGTTCAGATCGGTGAGACGACGCTGTTGCTGAAGGTTTTGTGCACGCCCGCGTTCAACTGGTCGGCGGCTGAGGGCGGAGGA
>JBBQVR010000183.1:0-5286 GCA_038211355.1 Rhodobacterales bacterium
ATTGAAGTTTGCCGTTTCTTGCCATTGGGCGGTTCCTCATCCGCCCGATGGCCCGTTGCTTCCCCGTCAGACCCAGCGAAAGACCGCGAAGGCGTAGACGAGGCAGAGGATCAGCGCGCCCCAAAGGGGGGCACCGAAGAAGAAGAGCCAGCCAAGATTGATGAAGGCCGAGCCCAAGAGCGAAATGAACAGCCGGTCGCCGCGCGTCGTCTCGATGCGAAGAACGCCCAGACGTGGGGTTTCGGGATAGCGGATCGCCAGCAGCGTCATGATGATCAGAAGGCTGGCAATGGTCCAGAAAAAGACGGCAACCGGAAAGGTCCAGGCCATCCAGAAGCCGGGGATCAGCGAGCCTGTCCAGTCGCGCACCCCATCCTCAACCGGCACGGCCAAGAACAGCAGGGCCAGGATCGCAGCCATCAGGATGGCAAGGGTCAGGTAGATCGGGGTCCAGCGGGTGGTGGTCATCATACCCTCCCCAGGGCGAAGCCCTTGGCGATGTAGTTGCGGACGAAGTAGATCACGAGCGCCCCCGGCACGATGGTCAGCACCCCGGCGGCGGCAAGCACGCCCCAGTCCATGCCCGAGGCCGAGACGGTGCGGGTCATCGTGGCGGCGATGGATTTCGCGTTCACGGTGGCCAGCGTGCGGCTGAGCAGCAGCTCGACCCACGAGAACATGAAGCAGAAGAAGGCGGCGACGCCGATGCCGCTGGCGATCAGGGGCATGAATATCTTGATGAAGAACTTCGGGAAGGAGTAGCCGTCGATATAGGCGGTTTCATCAATCTCTTTCGGGACGCCGCGCATGAAACCCTCAAGGATCCAGACCGCCAGCGGCACGTTGAAGAGGCAATGCGCAAGGGCGATGGCGATGTGCGTGTCGAACAGCCCGACCGACGAATACAGCTGGAAGAACGGCAGCGCAAAGACGGCGGGTGGGGCCATGCGGTTGGTCAGAAGCCAGAAGAACAGGTGCTTGTCGCCCATGAAGTTGTAGCGGCTGAAGGCGTAGGCCGCCGGCAGCGCTACGGTCAGCGAGATGACCACATTCATCGTGACGTAGATCAACGAGTTGACATAGCCCATGTACCAGCTGGGATCGGTCAGGATCGTCACATAGTTCTGCAAGGTGAAGGTCTGAGGGTAAAGCGAGAAGGTCGAGGTGATCTCGGTATTCGTCTTCAGGCTCATGTTGATCAGCCAGTAAATCGGGATCAGCAGGAACAAGAGGTAGACCGTCATCACGATGGCCGAAGATTTGATACGCATCAGCGGTTCTCCTCACGGTCAAGGTTGGTCATCACGGTGTAAAAGACCCATGAGATCAGAAGGATGACGCAGAAGTACATCAGGCTGAACGCCGCCGCAGGGCCAAGGTCGAACTGGCCGGTGGCCATCTTGGCAAGGTCGATCGACAGGAAGGTGGTGGAGTTTCCGGGGCCACCGCCGGTGACGACGAAAGGCTCGGTATAGATCATGAAGCTGTCCATGAACCGCAGCAGGATGGCGATCAGAAGGACGCCCTTCATCTTCGGCAGCTCGATGTAGCGGAAGACACTCCACCGTGTGGCCTGGTCAATCTTGGCGGCCTGATAATAGGCCTGCGGGATGGATTGCAGGCCCGCGTAGCACAGCAGCGCCACCAGCGAGGTCCAGTGCCAGACATCCATCACCACGACGGTAATCCAGGCATCCAGGGGGTCGTTGGTGTAGTTGTAGTCGATCCCCATAGCCGCCAGGGTGTGGCCCAGAAGGCCAATGTCCACCCGGCCAAAGATCTGCCATATCGTGCCGACCACGTTGAACGGGATCAGCAAGGGCAGCGCCATCAGGATCAGGACAAGGCTGGCCCAGAACCCGCTTTTCGGCATGTTCAGTGCGATGAAGATGCCCAAGGGCACCTGGATTGCCAGGATGACCGCCGAAAACAGGATCTGCCGCCCCAGCGCGTTATGCAGCCGGTCGGAGGTGACCATATCCTCAAACCACTCAAGGCCCGTCCAGAAAAACTGGTTGTTCCCGAAGGTGTCGTTGAAGGCGTAGTTCACCACCGTCATCAGGGGCAGGACTGCCGAAAAGGCCACCAGCACCAGCACCGGCAGCACCAGAAACCAGGCCTTGTTGTTCTGGGTCTTGTCCATGGCTTAGCCCCCCGCCCGGATGTCAACGGGCGCGACGCGCCAGTCATTTGCGTAGACGTTGACCCGGTCCGGCGCAAAAGCCACGCGCGGGTCAGCGGGGATGGACATTCCTTCGCCCAGGATCGCGTTCAGAGGCTGGCCGCCCAGTTCGGCCCGCAAGATGCGGTGGCGGCCCACGTCTTCCACCCGCTTCACGGTCACGGGCATCCCCTCATCCGACACGGTCACATATTCCGGCCGGATGCCGATCTGCACACGGCCCGTCGTCGGCGCGTAAGCTGCCCCCAAGGGCACCGAAACGCCCCCAAGGCGTGCCTCTGACCCCGACACTTCCGCCTCAAAGAGGTTCATCCCCGGCGAACCGATGAAGTAGCCCACAAAGGTATGCGCGGGGGTTTCAAACAATTCCTCTGGCGTGCCCATCTGGACCACGCGGCCATCGTGCATGACCACAACCTTGTCGGCAAAGGTCAGCGCCTCGGTCTGGTCATGGGTGACGTAGATCATCGTGTGGCCAAACTCGCGGTGCAGCGATTTCAGCTGGGTCCGCAATTCCCACTTCATGTGAGGGTCGATCACGGTCAGGGGCTCGTCAAACAGGATGGCATTCACATCTTCGCGCACCATGCCGCGACCAAGGCTGATCTTCTGCTTGGCATCCGCCGTCAGGCCGCGCGCCTTTTTGTCCAGCATCGCCTCCATCCCGATCATCGCGGCGATCTGGTCGATGCGCCGCGCGATGTAGGCAGGGTCCATCCCGCGGTTCCGCAGCGGGAAGGCAAGGTTCTGGCGCACGGTCATCGTGTCGTAGACCACCGGGAACTGGAACACCTGCGCGATGTTGCGCGCTGTGGTTTCGGCATCGGTCACATCGCGGTCACCGAACAGAACCCGGCCCTGTGACGGGCGCACGAGGCCGGAGATGATGTTCAGAAGCGTGGTCTTGCCACAGCCCGAGGCACCCAGAAGGGCATAAGCCCCGCCGTCATCCCAGACATGGTCCATTTCCTTCAGCGCAAAGTCGGCGTCGCTTTTGGGGTTGGTCAGGTAGCTGTGGGCAAGGTTGGAAAGCGTGATCCGGGACATTCAGGCCGCCATCGCATAAGGGGCGGGGGCGGCAAGGCGGCCCGCGGTGTCAAAAAGATAGACATGCGCCGGATCAAGGTAGATCGACACTGGCGCGCCTGCGGTCAGGGAGTGCACCCCGTGGATCAGCCCCACCCAGCGGTCAGTGCCGTGGTTGAGGTGGACAAAGGTTTCCGACCCGGTGATTTCGGTCGCGGCGACGGTGCAGCGAAACTCAACCGCGTCGCCAGAGTGGCGGTTGAGCGTGACGTGGTTGGCCCGAAAGCCCGCCGTATAGGTGCCGTTCGCAAGGCCTGACAGGCTGGCTGCGGCGGGGGCATGGGCCACATCGGCAAATGTCAGGCGCTGGCCATCCTTGCGGCAGGGCACGAAGTTCATCGGCGGATCGCTGAAGACGCGGGCGGTCTGGGCATCTGCGGGCAAGCGGTACACGCTTGGGGTCGAGCCGAACTGGGTAACGCGGCCTTCCCAAAGGGTGGCGGTATTGCCGCCCAGCAACAGCGCCTCTTCCGGCTCAGTCGTGGCGTAAACGAAGATCGCGCCTGAGGCTTCAAATATCCGGGGAATCTCGATCCGCAGCTCTTCGCGCAGCTTGTAGTCAAGGTTGGCGAGGGGTTCATCCAGCAAAACCAGCCCCGCCCCTTTGACCAGCGCGCGGGCAAGGGCGCAGCGCTGTTGCTGGCCGCCCGAAAGCTCCAGCGGTTTCCTTGCCAGCATTGCGCCCAAGCGCAGCATGTCGGCGGTCTCATTGACGGCGCGGTCAATCTCGGCCTTGGATTTGCCCATCAGGCGCAGGGGGCTGGCGATGTTGTCAAAAACGCTCATCGCGGGGTAGTTGATGAATTGCTGGTAGACCATCGCCACCTTGCGGTCCTGCACGCGCTGGCCGGTCACGTCCTGACCCTGCCAGCGGATGCGCCCCGTGCTGGGCTTATCAAGCCCCGCCATTAGACGCATCAGGCTGGTCTTTCCCGATGAGGTGGGGCCGAGAAGCACGTTCATCGTGCCGTTTTCCAGTGTCAGATCAAGGGCATGGATATGCACCCGCCCTGCAACCGACCGTGACACCCCTTGCAGTTCCAGCGTCATCCCCAGCCCCCCTATTCCGCAGCCGGGCTGATCGCCCGCGACCCGGTGCCCGCCATGAAGCGGTCAAGCCGCGCAATCTCATCCACTGTCAGGCGCAGGCCCAGCTTTGACCGGCGCCAGACCACATCATCGGCGGTCGTCGCGTATTCGCGGGTCATCAGCCAGCGCACCTCTGCCTCGCGCAGCGTTGCACCGAAATCCTGGCCCAAGGCATCGGCAGTCCCGGCATCCCCAAGAATGGTGAACGCCTCGGTCCCGTAGGCGCGGATCATCCGTCCAGCCCAGTAGGGCGTGAGGAACGGGAACTGGCCCGCCAGCTTTGCGGTCAGCGCCGCCACGCCGTCATGCGGGAAATCACCGCCGGGCAGGGTGACACGGGCGGTCCAGGCGGGCTTGGCCTGCGGAAAATAGGGCGTCAGCTTGGCCAGCGCGGATTCGGCCAGGCGGCGGTAGGTGGTGATCTTGCCGCCAAAGACGTTCAGCAAAGGCGCGCCGGTGGTATCCAGGCTGAGAACATAGTCCCGAGTGGCCGCCGTGGCCGACTTTGCGCCATCGTTATAAAGGGGCCGGACGCCGGAATAGGTCCAGACCACGTCATCGCGGGTGACGGGTTTGGCGAAGTATTGCGACGCGAAGGCCAGCAGATAATCCTGCTCTTCATCGGTGCAGACCGCCTCCTTCGGGGCGCCGGTATGGTCCTTGTCGGTGGTGCCGATCAGGGTGAAATCCTGCTCATAGGGAATGGCAAAGATGATCCGCCCGTCCGAGCCTTGGAAGAAATAGCAGCGGTCGTGGTCAAACAGGCGCTTGGTCACGATATGGCTGCCGCGCACCAGCCGCACCCCTTCGGAGGAATTGATCCGCGCGACATTGCGGATCACATCCTCGACCCAAGGCCCGCCCGCATTGACCAACGCCCGCGCCCGGTGCTGCGCGCGCCCCTGCGGGCCTTCGGTGGTGACCAGCCA
>JBBQVR010000184.1:0-5222 GCA_038211355.1 Rhodobacterales bacterium
TCGTCCATGACCACAGCTTGCGTTAGTTTACAGACGCTTTCATTCGAAGATTAAATACCTAAATTTGGTTGGTATGCACAGGCCAGCTGGTCGAAAGACGCGCCAAAATCCCTGTGGCCCGACTGGCTCGACCTGTTTTCAAAGTCCTGCCCTGGCTAGACGGAGCAGCTTCGACTTACGTTGTGAACCTGAGCGCGACCAAAAGTCATTGCAGCCGGAATCGCGTTGGCGAAGAGCGTGTCTTGCAAGCTCTTCAGAGATTGTCAGGTGCAGCAAGCCCTGCTTAAGCAGGCAGTCGCTGGTTTGCACACAGACTGTAACCTCTTGATCTGTATGGCCCCACAAAAGCACCAGTTTGCAATTTTATTATTTAATATCATAACTCTAGGACAGACTACGAATCTGAGGGTCGGGCGTTAGAATCGCTCTGGGTCCGCCACTCACCCTTAATGGCAAACGCCAATATGTGCCGCAGCGGCGTCTACCCGTCATAGGGCCTTTTAAAGATCATGCGCTTGGTTGCAAAGCGCCGCTGCAAGATCGACTGCTGTCAGCCAGCCTGACCCCATGTGCGCCCTACCTGGCCTCTGCAGTCAGCGCGGGTATGGTCCGACAATTCCATGCGGCTTGGTTTTGGCACAAGGCGCGGGGCGCCCTGTCTTGCCCTCCGCTGGACTTGGAGGCGCTTGGGGTGGCATCAATTGGCTGACCTTGGCCACCAGCCGCAGGTCATGCGCCTTGCGGGTGTCTTTTCCGGCACCAGGAGCGGCTTAGCCAAGTCCGCTGCACGGCGCGGCCACAAATGCTTTGACACGCTGCAGCGTTTGATCGCAGCCTTGAGGCAATCGCACTGCCGGGCAACGGCAGGCGGACCAGATCCCAACAGTGAAGGAAATTGTCTATGAAGACGGGTTACCCGATGGCCATTGCGGCCCTTCTCTTCAGCGCCGGTGTGGCGCTGGCCGAAGTTGAAAGCACCGATCCGATCAAGCTGACCCTGCATGACTGGACCGGGCAACTGATCACCACCAACATCATGGCCGCCGTCCTGGAAGAGGCAGGCTATAATGTCGAACTGGTGCAGGCCGACTATCTGGCGCAGTTCTCGGGCATCGAATCCGGCGACCTGCACGTCGCGATGGAGCTTTGGGCCACCACCGCCGCCGATGTGATGAACGCCTCGATCGCCACCGGCAACACCGTCAGCTTTGGCGAGACGGGGATGCAGGCCAAGGAAGAATGGTGGTACCCGATCTACATGAAGGAGCTTTGCCCCGGCCTGCCCGACTGGAAGGCGCTGAACGATTGTGCCGAACTTTTCGCCACGCCCGAAACTGCGCCGAAGGGTCGTTATCTGGGCGGCCCGGTCACCTGGGGCGGTTTTGATGAGGAACGCATCGCCGCCCTTGGCCTGAACTATGAGGTGATCCACGCGGGGACCGATGCCGCGATGTTCGCCGAACTTGAATCCGCCTACCAGCGCAAGGACCCAGTCCTTCTTTGGATCTACGCTCCGCATTGGGCACCCATCAAGTATGAGGGCGAATGGGTCGAATTCCCCGCCTACACGCCGGAATGTTACACCGACCCGGCGGCGGGCGAGAACCCGGCCGCAGCCTATGACTGCGGCAAGCCAACCGGCGGCATCTTCAAGGCGGGCTGGGTCGGGCTTGAAGGGAAATGGCCGGGGGCTGCCAAGGCAATCAAGGCGTTCCAGCTGACCAATGAGGATATGGGTGCGATGGTTGGCAAGGTCGATGTCGATGGCACGTCGATTGACGATGTCGTCGACGAATGGATGACCGCGAATGAGGCCGTCTGGACGACGTGGATCCAGTGATCCCGCTTGGACGGGGCGGCCCAGTGCCGCCCTGTCTGTCCTCAGGCCCAGACCTTTTCCGCCGGACCCCGAAATGAATGAACGCCCCGTCAAGCTTGCCTGTCGGCATGTCTGGAAGATCTACGGCCCGCATGCCGAACGGCTTTTGGCAGGCGGCACGTCCCCGACCTCGGACCAGATCCGCGCCGCTGACCATGTGGGCGCCGTGCGAGATGTCAGCCTTGAGGTCGGTGAGGGTGAGATTTTTGTCATCATGGGCCTCTCCGGGTCAGGCAAAAGCACCCTGGTGCGCTGCTTGTCCCGTCTTATCGAACCGACGGGAGGTGAGCTTCTGTATGACGGCGAAGACCTGCTGAAGGCGTCGCCTGCACGGATGATCGAGATCCGGCGGCATCGGATGGGGATGGTGTTCCAGCACTTTGCGCTGTTGCCGCATCTGACGGTGCTGGAAAACGTGGCCTTCCCGCTGGAAGTGCAAGGCATGGACCGCGCCAAGCGTGAGGCGCGGGCGCGTGAAGTGACGCAGCTTGTCGGCCTGCAGGCGCGGGAAGGGATGTATCCCCGCCAGCTTTCAGGCGGCCAGCAGCAGCGCGTCGGCATCGCGCGCAGTCTGGCTGTTGAGCCGGACCTGTGGTTCCTTGATGAGCCCTTCAGCGCCCTTGACCCCCTGATCCGGCGTGAGATGCAGGAAGAGTTCCTGCGCATCCAGCGCCAGTTGAAAAAGACCATCGTCTTCATCACCCATGACTTTGACGAGGCGATCCGTCTGGCTGACCGCATTGCCATCATGAAGGACGGCGCAGTGGTGCAGGTGGCGACGCCTGAGGAATTGGTCCTGAACCCGGCGGATGATTATGTCACCGCCTTCACCGCCCATGTGCCCCGCGCCAAGGTGGTGACTTTGGGCCGGATTGCCAGCCCCGGTGTCCCGGACGGGGTGGCCGGAACCCTGCCCGCCACCGCGCGGATCGAGGCTGTGGCCGAACAGATCGTCACCGCCAACGCCACCTTCGCGGTCGAACGCGACGGGGCGGTGATTGGCCATGTCACCCCGGCAGCCGTAATTGCGGTCCTGATCGGCAAACGCGCATGACGTTGTGGCGCGGCATCTGGGCGGCACTCGCCTTGCTTGCGCTGGCGCTGGCGGTCTTTGCTACGGTTCCCGCAGGTTGGCTTTGGCCGCCCGAGGTGGTGCAGGTGCCCTTCGCGTCGTGGCTGACGGCGGGGATGAAGTGGCTGACTGAAAGTGCCGCCATCGGGCCGGTCAGCGTCAAGGACCTGACGCGCGGTTTCGCCACCGTGATCGAGGCACCCTATGAACTGGCCCGTGTTTTGCTGGTCGATGGCATCACCGAAGGCCGGGGTCGGCGGGCCACCACGATCATCCCGCCGCTGTCCTGGGTTGCGGTCACAGTGGCCGCAGTGGCGCTGGGGCATTTCGCGCGCGATATCAGGCTGGGCCTCCTTGCCGGGGCGCTGATGGTCTACCTTGCGGTTTTCGGCCAATGGGACAGCGCGATGATCACGCTGGCCTCGATCGTGATCGCAGTGCCCTTGGGCGTGGCGGGTGGGATGGCCATGGGCATCGCCGCCTGGCGCTGGAAGGCGGTCGAACGCGCCCTCTCGCCGATCCTGGATCTGATGCAGACCATTCCGACCTTTGCCTTTCTGGTACCGATCCTGGTGCTGTTCGGCTTTGGCCCGGTGGCCGCGCTGCTGGCAACGATCATCTACGCCATGCCGCCGATGGTGCGGGTGACCATCGTCGCCCTGCGCGCCGTGCCGTCCGAGATTGTGGATTTCGCCAACATGGCGGGCTGCACCGCAGGCCAGCGGATGCGCAAGGTCATGCTGCCGGTGGCGCTGCCGGACCTGATGGTCGGGGTCAATCAGGTCATCATGCTTAGCCTGAACATGGTGATCATCGCGTCGATGATCGGGGCAGGGGGGCTGGGCGCGGATGTGCTGGAATCCTTGCGGCGGTTGAACATCGGCGGCGGGATCGAAGCGGGGCTGGCGATCACCGCCCTTGCCGTGGTGCTGGACCGGCTGGGTCAGGCGATGTCGGAACGCGTCGCACGGGCCGAGGTGCGCACCGGCACCTGGTGGAAGCGCCACCCCCGCACAACGCTGGTGCTGATCGTGGCGCTGGTCACGGGGGCGCTGGGGTTCCTGGTCCCTGCGCTGCAAGACTGGCCGAAAGCGTGGGAGATCACCACCAAGCCCTTCTGGTCAGACCTGATCGAATACATCAACATCAACTACTTCGACCAGCTTGAGACGGTTCGGGTCTGGTTCCTTGAACACCTGCTTTTGCCGGTCAAACGCTTCTTCCTCGCCTTGCCCTGGCCCTTGATGCTGACGCTTTTGGCCCTTGCCGGCTGGCGGCTGGGGGGCTGGCGGCTGGCAGGGCTGGTGCTGGCCCTGTCCGCCTTTGTTGCGGCAACGGGCCTGTGGGAACAGGCGATGATCACCATCTACCTGTGCGGCGTGTCGGTGGTCATTGCGATGGCCATGGGGATACCGCTGGGCATCTGGGCCGCCTCAAGCGACACCGCGGGCAAGGTGATCGGCACGGTGGTCGATACGCTGCAAACCCTGCCGTCGTTCGTCTACCTGATCCCGGTGGTCATGCTGTTCCGCGTCGGTGATTTCAGCGCATTGATCGCGGTGGTTCTGTTCGCCATCGTGCCTGCGGTCAAATACACCGCGCACGGGTTGCGATCCGTGCCGCCAGAGCTGGTCGAGGCCGGGATCGTCAGCGGCTGCACCCGCTGGCAGATGCTGTGGAAGGTGCGCCTGCCGATGGCGGTGCCGATGATCCTTCTTGGGCTGAACCAGACGATCTTGCTGGCTCTGTCGATGCTGGTGATCACCGCGCTGGTCGGCACCCGCGATCTGGGTCAAGAGGTGTATGCCGCCCTTGCCACCGCCGATGTCGGGCGCGGGCTGGTGGCAGGTCTGGCCGTCGCGGCCATCGCCATCATCGCCGACCGCCTGATCGGGGCCGCAGCCGCAGGGGCCCGCGCGCGGCTGGACGGCGGGACATAGGCCGGCGCGCGCGCTGATTTACAAGACCGGACACCTTCGATAGCAGTGGCAGGCTGCACCGCTTCTGCGAAAGGCCCCCGTGGTGACCCAGCCCCGCATCATCGAAGCCGACAAAGCCGGTGTGTCCAACGCCGATATCTGTGCCTTCTATGCCGCGCAATGGGCGCGGCCCATAGCGCTGTCGCGCCCGGATTTCTGCGACTGGCAGATGAACGCCGCCCCAGGTGCCTTGGGGCGCAACCGATCCGTTCTGGCGCTGGAGGGGGACAGGATCGTCGCGGTGATGGGCGTCACACCGGCCACCTTCACCCATTTGCGCCAGACTTGCCCG
>JBBQVR010000185.1:0-5188 GCA_038211355.1 Rhodobacterales bacterium
GCACGCAAGCTCTCGGCCTTGCCACGCGCCAGCAGCTGGCGCACATCCTCGCATGAGTCTGGAAAGGCCAGCGCTCGCGGCACCAGATGATAGATGCTGGCATCGCCGGCCCATTGCCGGCGGTCGGCTCGGTTGGTGAAGATGCGCATCGGGGTCAGTCCGTGGGGACCAATGGTACCAGACCCACGCGGGGAAGAAACCCGCGCATGTGCGGATCGACTGGAACAGGGTCCCAGGTCAGGCGCTCAGATCTGGTAGTCGACGACGTCTTTGACCTGGTCGCGACTCCAGGTGCGGGTCAGGTTGCGGTCGAAGTCCAGGCATACCCGGTCGCTCGGCGCCAGATTCAGCTCCGCCTGGCGTGAGTGCGGCAAATGGACCTCGATCTCGCGTCGGTCCTCGACCAAGCGCAGGTCGACGCGCACATGCGGCCCGGCGGCGTTGACGGTCAGCACCTCGGCGGCGAGGGGGTGGGCGCAGTCGGCGGTGCGACTGATAAGAATGTCGTGGGGGCGCACGAAGGCGACGTCATCCGGGGCGTCGGCATGGCGGCCATGGAAGACGTTTACCTGGCCCAGGAAATGGTGCACGAAGGCGGATGCGGGGTGGCGATAGACCTCATCAGGGGTGCCGATTTGCTCGATGCGCCCGTGGTTCAGCACCACCACCCGGTCGGCGACCTCCAGGGCCTCCTCCTGATCATGCGTGACGAAGACCGAGGTGATGCCGGTCTCGTCGTGCAGGCGGCGCAGCCAGCGGCGCAGTTCAACGCGGACCTTGGCGTCCAGGGCGCCGAAGGGCTCGTCGAGC
The DNA here is from genome assembly GCA_038211355.1 of Rhodobacterales bacterium. Classification (GTDB taxonomy): domain Bacteria; phylum Pseudomonadota; class Alphaproteobacteria; order Rhodobacterales; family Rhodobacteraceae; genus Tabrizicola. Next base: position 811 of record JBBQVR010000185.1, read on the forward strand.
AGCAACACCTTCGGCTCCACGGCCAAGGCCCGGGCCAGGGCGATGCGCTGGCGCTGGCCGCCCGAAAGTTGGTGCGGCAGGCGGTCGGCGAGCCAGTCGAGCTGGACTAATGAGAGCAGACGCATGGCGCGTTCGCGGATCTCCGCCTTGGGCGGACGCAGCGCCCGCGGGCGGCACGTCAGGCCGAAGCTGACGTTGTCGAGCACGCTCATGTGCCGGAAGAGGGCATAGTGCTGGAAGACAAATCCGACTTTGCGATCCCGAGGATCGGCGCGGGTCACGTCCCGGCCGGCGAACGCGATGCTGCCCGCGTCGCCGGTCTCAAGGCCGGCGATGCAGCGAAGGAGGGTGGTCTTGCCCGAGCCCGACGGCCCCAGCAGCGCGAGCAATTCGCCATCGCGCACCGTGAGGTCGATGCCATCAAGCGCGGCGAAACCGCCGAATCGTTTGGAGAGTGAGGTGATGGTGATGGTCATAGGGTATCGCCGATCAGGTCGCGGATCCGTTGCTGCGGGCCAGCTGGGCACGCTGACGCCAGGCGACCACCTCTTTCACCACCAGCACCACCACCCCGAAGAGGGACAGCAGGCTGGCGCAGGCAAAGGCCGCCGACGACTGGTAATCGTTGTAGAGGACCTCAATGTGCAGCGGCAGGGTACTGGTTTGGCCGCGGATATGGCCTGAGACCACCGATACTGCGCCGAACTCGCCCAGGGCGCGGGCGGTGCAGAGGATGACGCCATACAGCAGGCCCCACTTCACATTGGGAAGGGTGATGCGCCACAGAATAGTGAAGCCGCTTGCGCCCAGCACTCGGGCGGCCTGTTCCTCCTCGCTGCCCACTGCCTCCATGATGGGGATGAGCTCGCGCACCACGAAGGGCAAGGTGACGAACACTGTCGCCAGGACGATGCCAGGCAGGGCGAAGATGATCTGGATGTTCCACTCGCGCAGCGTGGGTCCGAGCAGCCCTTGAAGTCCAAACAGCAGTACAAAGACCAAGCCGGCGATCACCGGCGAAACGGCGAACGGCAGATCCACCAGGGTCAGCAGCACCTGCCGGCCGCGGAAGCGGTAGCGGGTCAGCAGCCAGGCGGCGGCGATGCCGAAGGTGGTATTGAGCACCACGCTGATAGCCGCGGTCAGCAGCGACAATTGGATGGCATGCTGGGCGTCGCGCTGGGTGAAGGCGGCCAGGTAGGTCTGCCAGCCGCGCTGCAGGGCCTCATGAAAGACCACCACCAACGGCAGGATCAAGAAGAGCCCCAGCCAGCCTAGGACCATGACAATGAGGATGGTCCGCAGCCAGACTGGCTCGGTCAGATGTGGTCGGCGTTGCATCAGCCGCCCTCCCGGGCGCGACGATTGGACCAGCGCTGCAAGGCATTGATGGCAAGCAGCAGCGCGAAGGAGACGCAGAGCATGAACACCGCGATCGCCGTGGCGGCGCCATACTGGTACTGCTCAAGCTGGATGACGATGAGCAGGGGTGCGATCTCGGTCTCACCCTGGATATTGCCGGCGATGAAGATGACCGACCCGTATTCGCCCACTCCTCTGGCGAAGGCCAGGGCGAAGCCGGTGATCGCCGCGGGCAGCAGTTCTGGCAGGATCACCCGGCGCACCACGGCGAAGCGGCTGGCGCCCATGCTGGCCGCCGCCTCTTCCAGTTCCTGTGGCAGCTCCTCAATGATCGGCTGGAGCGTCCGCACCACGAAGGGCAGCGTCACGAAGATCAGGGCCAGGGTCACGCCGATGGCAGAGAACGCGAGTTTCAGTCCTTCCTGATCCACCAGCACCCCAGTGGAGCCGATGATGGCCTCCAGGACGCCATGGGGACCGACCAGCCACAAGGTCGCATCGCCCAAGGTGGTGCCGGGAACGAAGCAGCTGCCGATCCAGCCATTCGGGGCATATAGCTGCGTCAGGGCGATGCCTGCCACCGCCGTGGGCAGAGCGAAGGGCAGGTCGATGAGGGCGTCAGCCAAGCGCCGGCCGGGGAAGCGATAGCGCACCAGCACCCAGGCGATCACCACGCCAGCGACCAGATTGACCAAAGCGGCGACGAAGGCTGCGCCGAAGCTCAGGCGCATCGCCGCCAAGGTACGGGTCGCGCTGATCACCTCCCAGAACTGACTGAAAGTCAGGGTCATGCTTTTGGCCACCAAGGCGGCGAGGGGGATCAACACGATCAGCGATAACCAAGTGATGGTGATGCCGAGGCTGATTCCGAAGCCGGGAAGAACGCGAGGGGTGGCCATGATGAGGGCGCCGGGGCAGATGTGAGCTATGTATGTTATAGCGGATGATGAGTTCCGGCCGCCCAGAAGGCGCTACCGCGACGGACGCAGGCTCACCGCTTCGCGCTGATTTTATCGAAGATTCCGCCGTCGGCGAAGTGGGTGGCCTGTGCCTTGGTCCAGCCACCAAAGACTTCTTCGATGGTGAAGAGTTCGATCTTGGGGAACGAGGCGGCGCTGGCGGCGACCACTGACGCCAGGGTCGGGCGGTAGAAATTCTTGACGATGGCCTGCTGAGCCGGCTCGGTGTACAGGAAGTTGAGATAGGCCGTGGCGATCTTGGTGGTGCGGTGCCGCTCGGTGTTCTTTTCGACCACGGCCACCGGGGGGTCGGCCTTGATCGATATCGACGGCACCACAATCTCGAACTTGTCGGCACCGATTTCCTTCAAGGCCAGGAAGGCTTCATTCTCCCACGACAGCAGGACATCCCCGATGCCACGTTGGACGAAGGTGGTGGTGGAGCCACGGGCGCCGGTATCCAGGACGCGCACGTTGGCATACAGCTTGGCGATGAAGTCCTGCGCCTTGGCCGGGTCGTTACCGTTCTGCCGTAGGGCATAGCCCCACGCGGCCAAGTAGTTCCAGCGTGCCCCGCCCGACGTCTTGGGGTTGGGGGTGATCACCCCGGTGCCAGGCTTGATGAGGTCGCTCCAATCCTTGATGCCCTTCGGGTTGCCTTTTCGCACCAGCAGGATGATGGTCGAGTAATAAGGCGTGCTGTGATTGGGCAGCTTGCCCTGCCAGTCGGCGGGCAACAGTTTGGACTTCTCGGCGATGGCATCGATGTCATAGGCCAGGGCCAGAGTGACGACGTCCGCTTCGACGCCGTCAATCACCGCGCGCGCCTGCTTACCCGAACCGCCGTGCGACTGGTCGACGGTCACCTCTTGGCCGTGCTTGGCTTTCCAGTCGGCGGCAAAGAGCGGATTGATTTCATCGTAGAGTTCGCGGGTGGGGTCATAGCTGACATTCAGCAGCGTGACTGGATCAATGGGAAACGCGCCGGTGGTGAGCAGGCCGAGAGCGATGGAGAGCAGGGGCTTGATGGTCACGGGATATCCTGGGGAGATGTGGAGTGGCTTGGGTAGCGGTCAGACCTGACCGGGAGTTAAGGAGGGGTGACCCAGTCCGCGACGCTTTCATCGCGGCGGGCGAGGGTGCAGTGCGCCGCTGCGCGAGTGGCCAACGGTGGCCATGATCGTTTCGTCCGCCTCACGCCGCCTGGCAAAGCCACGCCGCGGGCACCCAGCCACGTTTGGCGTCGTGGGTCCCGCCGACCACCGCCACCAACACGGCGGTGAGGGCGTCTTGAAGGATCACCACCGCGGTCCCTGGACGAATGAGCACGGCCCCGGGGTGGGCGGCATCGCCTAGGGCGGCCTCGGCAGGCACCAGGGGGATCCAGGCGGGACCATGGACATGGTGCAGATCCGAGGGGTGGTTTAGGGTGATCACTGGTCTTCCGTCGTTATGTATGCTAAAAAGTACAGTACGTTTTATAAGTTCAACTATTATTTTATTATCCATATAATCCTTTTAAAAGCATCATTATTTTGACTGTTTTAACGAACTTAAATATGATATTTTTAATATTCATGCTCTCCGGGCGCTCGTCAGCGACCTGGCTACCGGTCGGCAAAGGCCATCAGACGTCGTCGAAGACGACAGGATGAGATGTTTTCACGTCCAGATGCGCACTGGCCGTCGTCGCTGGGAGTATCATGGCAGCGATGCCCACCTCTGGTCCTGCACAACGGACCAGAGCGCGTCCGCGCCAACTTTGACGCACGGGTGTCGCCCCGCGATCCGTGATGTTGCGACGCATGCTGGCAGCGCATTGCCGCCGGGGCATACCGACTGCAGCCCGAATAAGCACCGCGATCCCATGCTCGCGACCACGTTCAGACAATGATGGGTCGAGATTTCATTAGCTAAGAGGACGGACGACGATTTGATGAGCGCTTACCCATTCAAGGATAACTCCATGGCTTCCATCGCCGCTCTCACCGCCAAACTCTCCAGCAACAAGGCGAAGATCGCCGCCCTCAAGGAGCAGTCCGCTGCCACCAAGGCTG
>JBBQVR010000186.1:0-5054 GCA_038211355.1 Rhodobacterales bacterium
AGGGCCTTCGCGACTGGCCGCGCTCGGCAACCGGTTGACCGGGCGCGGCTAAAGCTTGCTCGATGCCCGCCCGCTTGGCATAACACGCCCAGCTTTGGGAGGGCAGCGCGCATGAAGTTTCATCGTCGGCATATTCTGGCCCTCCCGCTGGCGCTGCTCGCCAGCCCCACCAGCGCCGCAAGCCGGCCCGAGGTGGAACGCGACGTGGTCGTGACATGGTACCGGCTGATCCTGGAACTGGTCCGCCACACCGCCACCTATTCCCCCCCCGTCGCCGCCCGCGCCTTTGCATACATCGGGGTTGCCGCCCATGAGGCGCTGGCCTCGGGCGATGCGGCTCTTGTGTCGCTTGCGGGTCAGGTGAACGGGCTGACCCCGCCCCCGGCGCGGCAGGCAGGGGCCCATGATGCGGCTTGTGTGCTGCACGCGACCCTTGCCGCCGCTGCGCAGGCCTTCTTTGCCAACACCGGCCCCACGGGGCAACGGGCCATGGCCAAGCTGGGCGAGGCCTTGGGGAAAAAGGCCATGGACGGGATCGCCAAGGATGTGGTCGCGCGCAGCATTGCCTATGGGCAGACGGTGGCGGCGCATGTGCTGGCATGGTCGATGGATGATGGCGGCGCGGTGGTGGAGAATATGGGATTTCCCCAAACCTACACGCCCGGCACCAACCCTCAGGACTGGGTGCCGACCAGTCTGGTCCGCCAGCAGCAAGCCCCGCTTTTGCCAGACTGGGGCCGGAACCGCCCCTTCGCCATGCCCGCTGGCGACAGCTGCGGACTGTCCGGCCCGCCGCCTTACAGTGAAGACCCCACTTCGGCCTTTTATCTTGCGGCGATGGAGGTGCGGGACACCGTGGCCAACCTGACGGATGAGCAAAGGCTGATCGCGCGGTTCTGGTCGGACGATCCGATGCTGTCACCCACCCCACCGGGGCACTGGATCTCGATCGTGCTGGCGATTGCGGATCGCGACGCGCTGCCCGCTGACCGCGTGACGGAAGTTCTGGCCAAGCTGGGCATCGCCATGGCCGACGGGTTCATCGGCTGCTGGGCGTCAAAGTTCGAGGTCAACCTTTTGCGCCCGGTCACCTACATTCGCCGCCTTATCGACCCCAAGTGGGAGCCATTGCTGATCACCCCGCCCTTTCCGGAATACCCGTCCGGGCACAGCACCCAGTCGGGTGCCGCAGCGGCCGTGCTGACGGCGGCCTTTGGTGACAGCTTTGCCTTCGACGATCCGACACATGAAGATGAAGGCCTGCCGGTCCGCAGCTATGCCAGCTTCTGGGACGCAGCGAACGAGGCGGCGATTTCGCGGCTCTACGGCGGGATCCATTACCGCTTTGGCATTGACGATGGGCTGACCCAGGGCCGGTGCATCGGGGCCTATGCCGCTGCCTTGAAAACAAGGGCCTGATCCATGCTTCCCCGCCTTCGACTGTGGCTGCTTGCAGCCCTTGCAGCCAGCCCTGCCCTTGCGACCAGCCCAGCCAATGCCGAACCGGTCGTCCCCACCTTTACCGATGAGACAGCCACCGCAGGCCTGTCCACCGTCTATGAGGGCGAGTGGGAGTATATGGTCGGCGGCGGGGTCGCCACCTTTGACTGCAATGGCGACCGCTTTCCCGAGGTCTTCCTGTCCGGTGGCTCGGGGCCATCGGCGCTGTATCTGAACCGCAGCCCCCAAGGGGGCGCGCTAGCCTTCGAGGCTACCAATGCGCTGACCCTTGATGCCGTGCTGGGGGCATATCCCCTGGACATCGACAGCGACGGGGTGATGGACCTTGTGGTGTTGCGGCTGGGGGAAAACCGGCTTTATCGCGGCCTTGGCAACTGCGCCTTTGAAGATGCCGGCGAACCTTGGGGCTTTGATGGCGGCGATGCCTGGTCCACCGCCTTTGCCGCGATCTGGGAACGCGGTCAGACCTGGCCCACTCTGGCCATCGGCAACTATGTCGACCGCAAGGAAGAGGCGTTTCCCTGGGGGTCCTGCACCGACAACTGGCTGCACCGCGCGGCGGGGCCAACGGGCTTTGCGCCCCCTCTGCCTCTGACCCCCTCGTTCTGCGCGCTGTCGATGCTGTTCACCGACTGGAACCGGTCGGGGCAACCCTCGCTGCGGGTGTCGAACGACCGTGAGTATTACAAGGGCGGGCAAGAACAGCTGTGGCACCTTGACCCCGGCCAGCCGCCGCGCCTGTTCACCGAGGCCGAGGGCTGGAAGCGCCTGCGCATCTGGGGCATGGGCATCGCCAGCGCCGATGTCACCCGTGACGGCTATCCCGATTACTTCCTGACCAGCATGGCCGACAACAAGTTGCAGGTCCTGAAGGACCCCGGCCTTGGCCTGCCGGACTTTGCCGATGTGGCCTTTCCCAAAGGCGCCACGGCACATCGGCCTTATACGGGTGGAGATCTCAAACCCTCAACCGCGTGGCATCCGCAATTTGCCGATGTGAACAACGATGGTCTTCTTGATCTGTTCGTCGCCAAGGGCAACGTGGCCGAAATGCCGGATTTCGCGGCAGTTGACCCCAACAACCTGCTGCTGCAAACGCCCGAGGGCACCTTTGTCGAGGCCGGGGATCGTGCCGGGGTGGGCAGCGTTGCCATCTCACGCGGGGCGCAGCTGGTGGACCTGAACCTGGACGGGGCGCTTGACATCGTGGTGGTCAACCGCTGGACGCAGGCGCAGGTCTGGCGCGCTGACACAGGCCAGGGCGCCCAACAGCTGGGGGCATGGGTCCAACTGCGGCTGGAGCAGCCCGGGACAAACCGGGATGCAATCGGCGCGGTGGTCGAGGTGCGCCGGGCCGAGGGCGTGGAGCGCCACGAGGTCACCTCGGGCGGGGGGCATGTCAGCGGGTCGGTCGGCTGGTTGCACTTTGGCCTTGGCACCGCCACGTCGGCCGAGGTGCGCGTCATCTGGCCCGATGGCCGTGAAGGCCCTTGGCAGACGCTGGACGCGGGCAGCTTTCAGATCCTGCAGCCAGACCAGCCCGCCCAAGCCTGGCAACCGGGCTGAGGCCGGCGCGAATCAATTGCTGTGCCTTTCGTCGGCTGTTGCGCGGATTGTGCAACCGCAGCGGTAGCCAAACCCTGTCCCCATCGCGGCACGCGCCGCCATCCCCCTGCAACTGTTGTCTTTCTTGCCACATAGCATCTGCAGCATGCCAAGTTTGCCGCGATGCTGCGGCCAGAAATGGTGATGCAGGTTTCGCTTATATTTCAATGCTTTGGGTAGTCCGCCCAATCCACCCCCCCAGCCCCACCCACAGTGCCGGGCGGTCCCGGGGACGGGGCCCGTGTCAGACACGCCCCTCAGCCTGCCCAAGATTTCCGCTGACCTTGCAGGCCAGACGTGGCAAACTTGGGCATCCAGACGCTTTTGCCCGGCAAATCAGTGGGCCGGTCCTTGCGACTGGCCGGCAGGACAGGCGACGGACAGTGTAATGAGGTGGGTGTCGGTCGGCCACGGGGCAGTACGGCGCTTTTGTGTGATTGTACCAGACTGGATATGGAAACGATGCCCGGCCCGACCCAGACAGACCCCCGCCTTGACGCCGAGCCTTACAAGGTTGACCCCGACGTCTTTGCCGATGACCTGAAACAGGGCACACAGCTTCTGGGCGGCCAATACACCATTCTGGGCTTTCTGAACTCGGGCGGGTTCGGGATCACCTATCTTGCCAAGGATTCGCTGGAGCGGACCGTCGTCATCAAGGAATGTTTTCCGAACGCACTTTGCCGGCGCAGCACGACGATCGTGCGGGCGCGCTCACGCAAGCATCAGTCGGATTACCGCAGTTTCGTGCAAAGTTTTGTCGATGAGGCCCGCAGTCTGGCCCGGCTGGTGCATCCCAATATCGTGGGCGTGCATCAGGTGTTTGAAGACAATGACACCGCCTACATGGCCATCGACTATATCGCCGGCAAGGATCTTCTGGATGTCCTGAATTCGACCGATCAGGCCTTCACGCCCGACCAGATTGTCGAGATGCTGAAGAAGATGCTCAGCGCGGTTGAGTTCATTCATCAGGCGGGAATCCTGCACCGCGATATCTCGCCCGACAACATCCTGATCGACAGCGCCGGCAACCCGGTCCTGATCGACTTTGGTGCCGCCAGCGAACAAGGCGCGCAGGCCACGCGGGTGCTGACCGGGCGGCGGGTGGTCAAGGACGGCTATTCGCCGCAAGAGTTTTATCTGACCGGGGCGGAACAAAGCCCGTCCAGTGATCTTTATGCGCTGGGGGCCACGTTCTACCATGTGATCACCGGCAAGGCCCCGATCGAAAGCCAGCGCCGTCTGGCGCAAGTCGCCGAAGGCTCACCCGACCCGTATGTGCCACTGGATGGCCAGTTTGCCGGCTATCCGCCGGGCTTTTTGGCCAGCATCGACAAGGCGGTTCGCGTCTTGTCCAAGGACCGCATTCGCAGCGCCACCGATTGGCTGGAGATCATCCGCCGCGGTGAAGATGAGGCCGCCGGAAGGCCGACCACCCCGGCACCGGCGGCACCGACGATGGTTGCCAGCAACATGGGCTATATCATCGGCGCGGGGCTGGTCTTTGTCGCGGCAGCTGGCGTCGGGATCTGGTCGCTTTTGCGTTAGGCGCGGCCTAAAACCCAAGCGCGCGGAACACCTTTGGCAGTTCCTCAGGCAGGTCCTCGGCAATCAGGCCGGGGCCGAAGGACAGCGCACATTCCACATGCAGCCAGGCGGCGGTGCAGGCGGCGTCAAACGGGCTGAACCCCCGCGCTATCAGGCCGGTGATGAACCCCGCCAGCACATCGCCGGACCCGGCGGTGGCAAGCCAGGGGGCGGCGCGGTCGTAGTGGGCGGAGTTGATGGCGCAGCGGCCCGTGGGGTCTGCGATTACGGTGTCTGGGCCTTTGAAAAGCACCACACATCCCGCCCGCGCCGCCGCCTCACGCGTGGCGTCGACCTTGGAATAGGCGGGGCCGTTGGTTGCGGGGGCGGCGAGTTTCTCGGCGATGTCAGGGAAAAGGCGTGCGAATTCCCCAGCGTGGGGGGTCAGGACGCAAGCC
>JBBQVR010000187.1:0-4989 GCA_038211355.1 Rhodobacterales bacterium
TCGATGCGGCGGGGATCGACTATGCGCTGTTGGAATGTACCAATCTTTATCCAAGCCCGCCCGAAATCGTGAGCCTGCAGGGCGTTGCCGACCTCAGGGCCGCATTCCCCAAAGCCGTTGTGGGGTTTTCGGATCATTCCATCGGGCCGGAAATGGCGCTGGCGTCGGTCGCGCTTGGCGCCTGCATCCTCGAGCGGCATTATACCGACACACGCTACCGGATCGGCCCCGACATCATCAACTCGATGGACCCGGCGGAGTTGCGGTTCCTGATCGACCGTTCGCGCGAAATCCACACCGCGCTGCACAACCCCAAACAGCGGACCTATGCGGAAGAGGCGGTTTACCGCTTTGCCCGCGGCTCGGTCGTGGCCGACGCCGACCTGCCCGCAGGCCATGTGATCCGCGAACAGGACATCTGGGCCCGCCGCCCGGGGTCCGGAGAGATCCCGGCCTATGATTTCGACAAGGTGCTGGGCAAAAGGCTGAACCGGGCAGTGACCCGCAACACGCAGTTGAAGTGGGGGGATCTGGGGTGATCCCAGCCTGGAAACTCCGACGAGAGGTCGCGCGGCTGGGCCAACAGCTTCGCGCCGTGCCGGAAGCCATTTGGGAGCCAGTCATGCAGCGCCTGCATGACCGAAAATTCGCCCGTGGTTTCCCAATCCTGAATGGCGCTCAGCCGCTTGGCCCCAAAGTGGCATTGGTCCTGTGCTGGCAGCCCAAGGGCCTTGCGCCGTCCTTTCGTGACATGCTGCGGCATCTCGTGGACTGTGGCTATGCGCCTTTCGTGGTGTCGAATGCCCCGCTTTCCGCTCAAGACCGCAAGTTGATCGCGCCGCTGATCTGGCGCGCGGTGGAACGGCCGAATTTTGGCTATGATTTTGGCGGCTACCGCGACGGCCTTCTCTTGTTGCGGCAATGGGCTGTGCACCCGGACCGGCTGGTCATCTTGAACGACAGCATCTGGTTTCCCCTCTGGCCTGGCGATCTGACCCTCCAGCGGGCCGAGGCATCGCCACAGGATGTCGTCGGCACCATCCTTCGTCAAAGGGATGACCGGGTCTTTCTGGAATCCTACTTCTTCTCGATCCGTGGGCCTGTGCTGGACCATCCTCGCTTTCGCGCCTTTTGGGATCAGCTGCGCCTGACTTCGAACAAATACAAGGTCATCCGACGCGGCGAACGCGGCTTTGGCCAAGCGTTGCGGGCAGCGGGCATTTCCATGGGCCCGCTTTATTCGGCGGACCAAGTAGCCAATGTTTTTGCCACCGCAGATGAGGCCGCCTTGCGCCAGTATCTGGCGCACTTTGCGACTGTTGACCCTGCCGAAGCGTTCGAGGCTGCCGGACTTGTTGCTCAGCCGTCCGATCCGGACTGGGTGCCAAAAGCACGCGACTTCATTGATCGCGTCTTGAACCGCCTCCAGCCCTATAGTGCTTTCCCGGTAGCTGTGGTCGCGCGTCTTGGCTACCCCGTCCTGAAGAAAAGCGCCGAGCCGTTGAACCAACGCTGGCGCAAAGCGTTCTTGCAGGCGGTGGATAACGGTTTGATCCCGTCCCCGCTGCCTGCGGTTCTGGCTGAGGTGCGCCAACGCACGACAAGCGGACCATGACCGGGACCAAAGACGCGCGGCTACAGTTCAAAGGTGGACTACCCGAAAATACGCGTCTAAATGCGACCCAGAAAATAAAGCCATTGGAGCCGTAAAATGGGCGTTAGAAGGTTCTTCAAGAATCTCCGCCGCGCTTTCCGCCGCAAGCGTGCCGAAAAAAGTCCAGAACCGCTGGTGTATCTGGACCTTACCATCGCAAAGCGTCGCACCGGGATGAACAATGATGTCTTTGAACATCTGGTATGCGGCATCTACGAACGCCCTGAAATCAACGGCCTTGGCCGCGCCATACGGCCCGGGGACCGGGTGCTCGAACTTGGTGTTGGGCTTGGGATCATCACGGCGCTTTCAGCACGGGCGGCGGGGCCTACGGGCCGGGTCAGGGCCTATGAGGCAAATCCAAACCTGCTTGCCGACACGCAAGCCTTCTTTACTGCAAACCAGATCACCACAGTTGACCTGGTCAATGCCGTTCTGGTGCCCGAGGCAAACCCCAGCCCCAGGCGTTTTCACCTTGCGGGGTCATTTGCCGAAAGCTCGCTGATGGGTGCCAATGGGCGCAAACCGCAAGGCATGGTTGAGGTCCGGGCAGAGTGTCTGGCTGACGTTCTGGCCGATTTTCGCCCGGATGTCCTGATCTGTGATATTGAAGGTGCCGAGGCAGAGCTTCTTTCACGCTTGCCACCCTCATCGCTCCGCGCGGCGGTAGTGGAGTTGCATCCGGATCGTTTGACCAAGGCTGAAATCCAGTCGATCCATGATGCTATGGCCGCTCAGGGGCTTGTGCGCCAAGAACCGACCCCGGGGGGCACCGTGATCTACTACGCAAGCGCCGGCACGCCCCGTCCCCCCCTCCCTTGAGTTTCCAGCCTTGTCCCCCTACACCTGACGGGCGGCAACAAGGACCAACCCCATGCGTATTCATTCGGACCTCGCGGACACCATCGGCAACACGCCGCTTCTCAAGCTGCACCGCGCGTCCGAGGTGACGGGCTGCACGATCCTGGGCAAGGCCGAATTCATGAACCCCGGCCAGTCGGTCAAGGACCGGGCCGCGCTTTACATCATTCGCGATGCGATTGCGAAGGGGCATCTGAAGCCCGGCGGGACCATCGTCGAAGGCACGGCAGGCAACACCGGGATCGGCCTTGCGCTGGTGGGGGCCAGCATGGGGTTCCGCACGGTGATCGTGATCCCGGAAACCCAAAGCCAAGAAAAGAAGGACATGCTGCGCCTTGCGGGGGCGGAACTGGTGCAGGTCCCGGCCGCGCCCTACCGCAACCCCAACAACTATGTCCGCTATTCCGGCCGTCTGGCCGAGGCGCTTGCCAAGACCGAACCCAATGGTGCGATCTGGGCCAACCAGTTTGACAACATCGCCAACCGCCAGGCCCATATCGAAATGACCGGACCCGAGATCTGGGACCAGACCGAAGGCCGCGTCGATGGCTTCATCTGCGCCGTAGGATCGGGCGGGACGCTTGCGGGCGTCGGCATGGCCTTGCAGCCCAAGAGCGTGAAGATCGGCCTTGCCGACCCCGAAGGTGCGGCGCTGCACGCCTTTTACACCACCGGCAAGCTTGAAAGCCCCGGATCGTCGATCACCGAAGGCATCGGGCAGGGGCGCATCACCGCCAACCTTGAAGGCTTCACCCCCGATTTCAGCTACCGCATCCCCGATACCGAGGCGCTGCCCATCGTCTTTGACCTGCTCCAGGATGAGGGCCTCTGCATGGGCGGATCGACCGGCATCAACATCGCGGGCGCCATACGGATGGCGCGCGACATGGGGCCGGGCAAGACCATCGTCACCATCCTGTGCGACTATGGCAGCCGTTATCAGTCCAAGGTCTACAACCCCACCTTCCTGCGCGAAAAGGGCCTGCCGGTGCCCGATTGGCTGGACCGCCCCGCCCGGCCGATCCCGGCGGTGTTCGAAGACGCATGACGCGCATCCTGCGATGGCTGGTGCTGGTGCTGGCCTTCGCGGCGGCACCAACCCTCAACGACCCGCTGGCAGCGCAAGTCCTGCCCGGGGCTCAACCGTCCGCTGGGCTTGAGCCGGTCATCGACACCGAAAACCTGAACTATGACGACTGGGAGGTGATGGCCGAACGGGCCGAGGCCGAGATTGCCAATCGCAACACCTCGACCGAGCGGCTTGAGCTTATCCGGTCACAGCTTGCCAAGTGGCGGGCGGCCTTGCTGGGCGCCCAAAGCGCCAATTCCGCCCGCATCACCACCCTGCGCCAGCAGTTGGAGGCACTGGGCCCCGCCCCCGCAGAAGGCGAAAGCGAGGCTGACGAAATCTCCAAGCGTCGGCAGGAACTGGCCAGCCAGCTGGTGCGCCTGCAGGCCCCCGGGATCGCGGCCGAAGAGGCCTACCGCCGCGCCAACGGCCTGATCGCCGAGATTGACCGCACCTTGCGTGACCGACAGGCCGATCAGCTGTTGCAGCTTTGGCCCTCGCCGGTGAACCCCACGAACTGGCCGGAATCGGCGATTGCGCTGTCCGACACCCTTCTGCGCCTGTGGGATGAGGCTGCGACCACCTGGACCGACCGCGACCGCAGGGCCCAGCTCCTCGACAACATGCCGCTGATCCTGATCCTTCTGGTCGTGGCACTGGCGTTGGTTGTCTATGTTCGCCGCTGGACTGAGACCTTTGCGGAACGGCTGTTGACCGGCGCCTCGGCGCGCGGGCGCAACGTCTGGTCGCTGCTGGCCTCGACCGGGGGGGTGATCCTGCCAACCCTTGGGATGGTGGCGCTGGCCGCGGCGTTCGTCGCCAGCGGCATGCCGGGCGAGATTGGCATTCTGATCACCGCCGCATTGCCGCTTGTCGGCTTTACGGTCTTTTCCGCCGCATGGCTGGGACGCCGCGCCTTTCCCGTGACCCAAGGCGATGATGCCGTCTTGCCCTTGCCGCCCGAACGCCGGGCCGAGGGCCGCTTCCTTGGCGTGATGATGGGCCTTGCTCTGGCGGCCGATCAGCTGCGGTCAGCCGCGATGGACGCGCAGGCCTATTCTGACGCGACCACAGCGGTCATGTCGTTCCCGATCCTGTTGACCGGCGGTTTGATCCTGTTGCGCGTGGGCCGTGTCTTGCGCCGCACGCAGGAACTGGCCGACCGCAGCTATGCCTTGCGACTGCTGGCGCTGTTGGCGCGGGGGCTGGCGGTGATCGGGATCGCGGGGCCGCTGCTGGCCGCCTTTGGCTATGTGCAGGCCGCGTCGGCGCTGATCTACCCGTCGATCCTGTCGCTGGGCCTCATCACCCTCTTGTTCATCCTGCAACGCCTGATCGGCGACGCCTGGTCGATGGTCCTGAAAAGTGAGGAAAAGGGCCGCGACGCGCTGGTGCCGGTCCTTGC
>JBBQVR010000188.1:0-4978 GCA_038211355.1 Rhodobacterales bacterium
TGAACGCGCTGGGCAAGCGCGTGGTGGTGATCGGCGGCGGTGACACGGCGATGGACTGTGTGCGCACGGCGATCCGTCAGGGCGCGCTGTCGGTGAAGTGCCTTTACCGGCGCGACAAGGCGAACATGCCGGGCAGCCAGCGCGAAGTGCAGAACGCCGAAGAGGAAGGTGTTGAGTTCGTTTGGCTTTCCGCTCCCAAGGGCTTTACCGGCGGGGTTGAGGTTGATGGCGTGATGGTTCAGAAGATGCGCCTTGGTGCACCCGATGCCACCGGCCGCCAGGTGCCTGAGATCATCGAGGGTGCTGACTATGTGGAACCCGCCGATCTGGTGGTTCAGGCGCTGGGGTTTGAGCCTGAGGCGCTGCCCACCCTGTGGGGCGTGCCAGAGCTTAAGGTCACCCGCTGGGGCACGATCAAGGCCGATTTCCGCACGCATGAAACCAGCCTGCCGGGCGTTTATGCGGCGGGGGATATCGTGCGGGGTGCCTCGCTTGTCGTCTGGGCCATCCGCGATGGACGTGAGGCGGCTGACGCAATCCTGGGCTATCTGTCCCAGACCGGGGCTGTGGCGGCAGAGTAGTCTTCCTTCTGTCTTCCTTCCGTCTCTACGCGCGGAAGACGAAGAGAAAATTAAACGTCAGGACAAGTGACCTGATCACGGGTGAAACGGCGATGCGGAAGTTGATGATCCTTGCCTGTCTGGCGGCCCTGACGGCTCCTGCCCTTGCCGGCACCTGGACCGCGCCCGAAGGGTGTGAGGTGTTCATGACCGTGCAGTCGAAAGCCTGCCGCGTGTCCAACCACTACCGCTGCACCGCCGATGCGGCGGGTGACCAGTGGCGGGCGGATTTCGATCAGGAGGGGATCTTCTTTTCCTCGCGCATCGACAGTGAGGGGCAGTGGGTGGAAAGCTTCACCCTGAACCCCACCGTCCGGCAGGTGCTGGACCCGGTGCGCGCCGATGAGGCCAGTTTCTCAACCCTGCTGGAGACCGGCATCGACACCTGGGATTTCGGAATGACCCGCGATGATGGCAGCGCCAGCGGGGCTAAGGGCTATGACCGGCTGACTGGCAAGACGGTGGTGATCGACGGGATCAGCCTGCAGGAAACCGAGGTTGATTTCATTGAAAGCGACGTGATGGGCAACACCCTGCGCCGCGCGCGCGGGGCTGAGTACATCCATCCCGAGTGGCGGCTGTTCTTCGCCGGGCCAGGGGAAACCGACCTGGGCGATGGTCAGTGGTTGCCGATCGACGGCAGCCCGGTGGAGTTCATCTTTCCGGGGGAGGAGGGGTTTCTTGAGACCCAGCCGAAGTATGACTGTGATGTGCTGTCGGCTGAGGCCCCGGTCTGGAGGGTCAGCGATGCGCCCTGAGCGGCAAGAGCTGCAAAGATCCGGCGGGTGCCTGTGTGGCGCGGTGCGGTTCACGGCCACGCTGACAGGCACGAATTTCGGCGTCTGCCATTGCCCGATGTGCCGGAAGTGGACAGGCTCGGCGCTTTTGGGGATCACGGTGCCCGAGGGGAACGTGGAGTGGAGCGGGGCAGAGCATATCGCGCGGCGGCGATCCAGCGGCTGGGGTGAGCGGGCCTGGTGCCGTGAGTGCGGCTCACCCCTTTGGATGCGGGTGACGGTGGACGGGCCATACTCTGGCAACGTGGAACTGCCGCTGGGTCTGCTCGACGACGCGAACGGCCTGACGTTGACGAATGAGATCTATATCGACCACAAGCCCGACAGTTACGCCTTTGCGGGCGTGGGGCGGCAGGTTCTGACCCGCGCGCAGTGTGTGGAGAAATTCCCGCTGCTGGCCAGTGAATGAAGAGGGATAGCCATGACCATCTATGATGACGCCTGGGTGCAGGCCGAAGAAGCAAAGCGCGCCTGGCTGGATGCGAACGGGCTTTACAAGACCGAGGATGAACATTCGTCCTGCGGCGTGGGGCTGGTCGTGTCGATCAGCGGCAAGCCCAGCCGCAAGGTGGTGGAAAGTGGCATAAGCGCGCTGAAGGCGGTCTGGCACCGGGGCGCGGTGGATGCCGATGGCAAGACGGGCGACGGCGCGGGCATCCATGTGCAGATCCCGGTCAAGTTCTTCTATGATCAGGTGCGCCGGACCGGGCATGAGCCGGACATGGCCAAGCTGATCGCTGTGGGGCAGGTGTTCCTGCCGCGCACGGATTTTGGCGCGCAGGAACGCTGCCGGACCATCGTCGAGGCCGAAGTGCTGCGGATGGGGCATTACATCTATGGCTGGCGGCATGTGCCGGTGAACACATCCGTTCTGGGCGACAAGGCCAACGCGACGCGGCCCGAGATCGAGCAGATCCTGATCCGCTGCGACAAGGACATCGACGCCGAAGCGTTCGAGCGTGAACTTTACATCATCCGCCGCCGGATTGAGAAAGCGGCCATCGCCAGCCAGATTCAGGGGATGTATCTGTGCAGCCTGTCGTGCCGCAGCATCATCTACAAGGGCATGATGCTGGCCGAGCAGGTGGCGGTGTTCTACCCCGACCTGATGGATGAGCGGTTCGAGTCCGCCTTCGCGATCTACCACCAGCGTTACTCCACCAACACCTTCCCGCAGTGGTGGCTGGCGCAGCCGTTCCGGATGCTGGCCCATAACGGGGAAATCAACACCCTGAAGGGCAACGTCAACTGGATGAAGTCCCACGAAATCCGCATGGCCTCAAACAACTTTGGCGAGGCGGCAGAGGATATCAAGCCGATCATCCCATCGGGGACCTCTGACAGCGGCGCGCTGGACGCGGTGTTTGAGGTGCTGGTGCGGTCTGGCCGTAGCGCCCCGATGGCCAAGACGATGCTGGTGCCCGAGGCGTGGAGCAAAGCCACCACGGATATGCCGCAGGCCTGGGCGGATATGTATTCCTACTGCAACTCTGTCATCGAGCCTTGGGATGGGCCGGCGGCCCTTGCCATGACCGATGGCCGCTGGGTCTGCGGCGGGCTGGACCGCAACGGCCTTCGCCCGATGCGCTATGTGGTGACCGGTGACGGGATGCTGATTGCAGGGTCCGAGGCGGGCATGGTGCCGGTGGACGAATCCACGATCCGCGAAAAGGGCGCGCTTGGGCCGGGGCAGATGATTGCCGTCGATATGGTTGAGGGCAAGCTGTACCACGACGTTGAAATGAAAGACAAACTTGCCGCAGCACAGCCCTACGCGGACTGGGTCGGCAAGATCGTCGATCTGAACGCGCTGTTGAAAGACGTGCCAGAGATGCAAGTCTTTGCCGGATCAGAGCTGCGCAAGCGCCAGATCGCGGCGGGATTCACGGTTGAGGAGTTGGAGCAGGTTCTGGCCCCGATGGCCGAGGACGGCAAGGAAATGGTCGCCAGCATGGGCGATGACACGCCGCCTGCGGTGCTGTCCAACGTCTATCGGCCGCTTAGCCACTACTTCCGCCAGAACTTCAGCCAGGTGACGAACCCGCCGATTGACTCGCTTCGTGAGGGGCGGGTGATGTCGCTGAAAACGCGCTTCGGCAACTTGCGGAACGTGCTGGACGAGAACAACAGCCAGACTGAAATCCTTGTGCTGGAAAGCCCCTTCATCGCAAACCGTGAGTTTGACGTAATGGTCGAACGCTTCGGCGATCAGGTTGCATTCATCGATTGCACCTTCCCGGTTGGCCCGTCGCTGGACGACCTGCGTCTGGGGCTGGAGCGGATCCGGGCTGAGGCGGAAGATGCCGTGCGGTCAGGTGCCGGGCAGCTGGTGCTGACGGATGAACATCAGGGGCCGGAAAAGGTGGGGATGCCGATGATCCTTGCCACCAGCGCTGTGCACAGCTGGCTGACGCGCAAGGGACTGCGGACGTTCTGCAGCATCAACGTGCGGTCGGCGGAATGTATTGATCCGCATTACTTTGCCGTTCTGATCGGCTCGGGTGCGACGACGGTGAACGCGTACCTTGCGCAGGATTCGATTGCTGACCGGATTGACCGGGGGCTGCTGGACGGCAGCCTGACCGATGCGATGCGGCGGTATCGGGATGCGATTGATGCAGGGTTGCTGAAGATCATGTCGAAGATGGGGATCAGCGTTATCTCCAGCTATCGCGGGGGTCTGAACTTTGAAGCTGTGGGGCTTAGCCGCGCGATGGTGGCGGAGTATTTCCCCGGCATGCAAAGCCGCATTTCCGGCATCGGTCTGACCGGGGTAGAGCAGAAGCTGGAAGAGGTTCACGCCCGTGGTTGGCGTGGTGGGGCGGATGTGCTGCCGATTGGCGGGTTCTACAAGGCGCGGCGGTCGGGTGAAAAGCACGCCTGGGAAGCGCAGACGATGCATATGCTGCAGTCGGCCTGCGACCGGGCGAGCTATGACATGTGGAAGCAGTATTCCGCCGCGATGCGGGCCAATCCGCCGATCCACCTGCGCGATTTGCTGGACATCAAGACGTTGGGCAAGCCCGTTCCGATCGAGGAGGTGGAGAGCATCACCTCAATCCGAAAGCGGTTCGTGACGCCGGGCATGTCGCTGGGGGCGCTTAGCCCTGAAGCGCACAAGACGCTGAACGTGGCGATGAACCGGATCGGGGCGAAGAGTGACTCGGGCGAGGGCGGCGAGGACCCGGCGCATTTCGTGCCAGAGCCGAATGGGGACAACCCAAGCGCCAAGATCAAGCAGGTGGCGTCCGGGCGCTTTGGCGTGACGGCGGAGTATCTTAACGCCTGTGAGGAGTTGGAGATCAAGGTTGCCCAAGGGGCCAAGCCGGGTGAGGGCGGGCAGCTGCCGGGGATGAAGGTCACGGCGCTGATCGCCCGACTGCGGCATTCGACGCCGGGGGTGACGCTGATTTCACCGCCGCCGCACCATGATATCTATTCGATCGAAGACCTCGCGCAGCTGATCTATGACCTTAAGCAGATCAATCCGCGCGCCAAGGTGACGGTCAAGCTGGTGTCATCGTCGGGTGTGGGGACGATTGCGGCGGGGGTGGCGAAAGC
>JBBQVR010000189.1:0-4944 GCA_038211355.1 Rhodobacterales bacterium
TGGATGAGGTTTATGCCGGTCTTGAATGGGCCGGTCCAAGGTCGCCCGCCATTGCAGGCCTGACACCGTTCGGGATCACCACGGGGTCAGTCTCGAAGGCGCTGGGGCTGCAGGGGCTGCGCACCGGCTGGATGATCTGCCAGACGCCGGGGGTGATCCGGGATGCGATGATCCTGCGGGAAAACGCGTCCGAGATCATGAACTCTCTCGGTGAACGCATTGCCGAAATCGCGCTGCGCCCCGACCGGCTGGCCCAGGCGCTGAGCGTCGCGCGCGATGAGGCGCGCGCGACGCTGGACCGGATGGACGCTTTCCTGACGGATGAGCCGCGGCTTGACTGGCACCGGCCCGATGCGGGGCTGATCGGGCTGGCACGGCTGGACAGAATTGACGGTGATGCGCTGGCACGCCGTCTGCTGGCCGCCCCTTACCGCACATTCCTGTTGCCGGGATCGGCCTACGGCTACCCCGGCCACATCCGTCTGGGCGTGGGCGGCGGGCCGGAAACGCGGCTGAACGAAGGGCTAAGCCGCCTGTCCAGCCTGCTGCGCACTTGGTAGGACCAATTCAAGCCACTGCAAACAAAGGCGTTATCGGATAACATCGCGCTGATTTTGCCTAGCGTGGGCCCATGCGCCATTCCTTTCCTCATCGCCCCAGCCCATCGGGGCCAACCGTTGAAAGGAATCGACATGCTGTCCCCTGTCATGACCGTGAAATCCACGCTGATCGCTGCGCTTGCGGCCCTGTCCATCGCCGCCGTCCCGGCCCCGGCCCTTGCCCTTGGTGACAAGGAAAAGGGCTTTGTCGCCGGTGTCGCCACCGCCGTCATCGTGGACGAGCTTTTGAAGAACAACCGCAAGGCCCGGGCCTATGATCGTGGCCAGTATGCCGCTCCGGTCTACGTCCAGCCGCGGACGGTTTATGTTGAGCCACGCACGGTTTATGTCGAGCCGCGGCACGCCACCTCGATCTACTCCACCCCTGCGGCGCGGGCGTTCAACAGCTATTCCACGTCCGAGCGTCGGGCAATCCAGCGCAACCTGCGCGCCTGGGGCTATTATCGCGGCGGGATTGACGGGTCGTTCGGTCCCGGCACCTACAACGCCATCGTGGGTTATGCCCAGGATGAGGGCGTGTCGCGCAACCTGTCCAGCACCAGCGGTGCCTTTGCGGTCTACGACGGCCTGATCTTCTGATCCCCTTCCCCAAGTGGACAAACCTGTGATCAGGCCCCCATCCCCCGGTCCGGCATCTGCCCGGTCCGGGGGCTTTTTTGTGCGGGGCAAGGATTTCCGGGCGCGTCCGATGGATGGCACCAAGGCCCGCACCGAGGCCCGCACCGAGGCCCCTACCAAGGATTGCCCCCCGGCCTGCGTCCCAGATACTGTGATGCTGATGAACACGCCCGATGAAACCCTTGCCACCGCCGCCGCTGACGGCGACCGCGCGGCGTTTGCCACGCTGGTGCATCGGCATTACGACCGGATTCATGGCCTTGCCTGGCGGTTGACCGGCAGCCGCACCGAGGCCGAGGATCTGGCGCAGGACATCTGCGCCGCCCTGCCCGCCAAGCTGCGCCACTGGCGTGGTGAGGCGAAGTTCACCACCTGGCTTTACCGCGTTGTCGTCAACGCCGCCCATGACCTGCGCCGCCGTCAGGCCACAAGGTCCCGCGCCGCCCTTGGCTGGGGCGATTGGGAGCTGGCCCGTCAGGACGAGATCACCACCCAGGCCGAAGCGCAGGGCTGGCTGGCCGAGGCCATGACCAAACTGCCGCCCGAATTGCGCGACACCGTGGCGCTGGTTCTGGGCGAGGAGATGACGCAAGGAGAGGCCGGACTTGTTCTGGGCCTGTCCGAAGGCACCATCGCCTGGCGGATGAGCGAAGTGAAAAAGCGCCTCCGGGCCATGGCACGGGAGGACGCGAAATGACCGATGATCTTGACGACCTGCGCGCCGCCCTTGGGTCTGCGCCTGCGGCTGACCCTGCCGCCAAGGCGCGTGCGCTGACGCTTGCGATGGAAAATTTCGACCGGCTCCAAGGATCGCCCCAAGGATTTGGCGACCCCGCCCGTTCCAGTGAGGACCGCCAAAGCCCGGCGGCCCCCCTGAATGGAGTGCGTCGCATGCTGACTTTCCTGACCTCTCGTCCGGCCCTTGCCATCTCGACCTCGGCTGCGGCCCTGCTGATCGGCGTGGCCGTGATCCTGCCGGTCGCCGATCTGCGCCTGCCCGGCCGCACCAGCCCAGCCGTTGAGGCACCGCAGACCACCGCGCCGAAGGCTGCAACCGAAGCCCCCGCTGACCTTGCGCGCAAGGCTGAAGCGGACAGCCTGACTTCGGTCGCCGAAGCGGAACCGGCTCAGGAATTGGCCCAAGATCTGGCCCAAGAAGATGCCGCAGAAACTGTCGCAGAACCGATGGCTGAGGCCGAGGTGATGGACCTGACCGCAGAGGCCCCGCTTGCAGTATCACCCGCAGCCCCGGCAGGCTCCATCGCCGATGCCCGCACCCGGATGGAGGCCCCACTGGAAGGGGGGGCCATGGGCTATCTGTTGCCCAAGGCAACGATCGCCCCGTTGCCGGACGTGGTCCAGCCACAGCTTGAAAACACTGAAGCCTACGCGAATGAGGCCCCAAACCCGGTGAAGGTAACGGCGGAAGAACCCGTCTCAACCTTTTCCATCGACGTGGATACCGCGTCCTGGGCGGTGATCCGGTCAACGCTGAACATGGCCGTGCTGCCGACGCCTGATCAAGTGCGGGTGGAAGAGATGGTGAACTACTTCCCCTATGCCTACGCAGCGCCTGCGGGTGAGGCTGCGTTTTCCTCATCCATCAGCGTGATGCCCACGCCGTGGAACCCCGGCACCCGGCTGGTGACCATCGGTATTAATGGCGCAATGCCCGAGGTTGCCGCACGCCCGCCCCTGAACCTTGTATTCCTGATCGACACCTCAGGTTCGATGGAGGATGCGTCAAAGCTGGGGCTTCTCAAGCAATCCCTGTCGTTGATGCTGTCAGAACTACGCCCCGAGGATCAGGTCGCCATCGTCACCTATGCCGGGTCGGCGGGTCTTGTGCTGCCGGCTACCGCTGCCGCTGACCGCGATGCGATCATGGCCGCCCTTGAGGCCCTTGCAGCGGGCGGATCGACCGCCGGGGCCGAGGGGCTGGAACTGGCGTATCAGGTGGCAGACGGAATGAAGTCAGAGGGTGAGGTCAGCCGCATCCTTTTGGCCACCGATGGCGACTTCAACGTCGGCCTGTCCGATCCTGAGGGGTTGGAGGCTTATGTTGCCAAGCAGCGTGAGACGGGAACCTACCTGTCGGTTCTGGGCTTTGGCCGTGGGAACCTTGACGATGCGGTGATGCAATCGCTGGCGCAGAACGGCAACGGGACGGCGGCCTATATCGACACGCTGTCCGAAGCACGCAAGGTGCTGGTGGACCAGCTGACCGGGGCGCTTTTCCCCATCGCCGACGATGTGAAGATCCAGGTCGAATGGAACCCCGCCGCCGTCGCCGAATACCGGCTGATCGGCTATGAGACCCGCGCCCTACGGCGTGAGGATTTCAACAACGACGCCGTGGACGCAGGTGAGATCGGTGCCGGCACCCAGGTCACCGCGATTTATGAGGTGACCGCACCGGGGTCGGACGCGCTGCTGAACGACCCTCTGCGCTATGGCGCGGCCACGGCCGAAGGCACTGCCACCGCCACCGCCACCGCCGAGATGGGCTTTCTGCGCCTGCGCTGGAAGGCACCGGGTGAGGATACCTCGACGCTGGTCGAAACCCCGATTACCGGGACCGAAGCGGCGACCGATGAGACCCGCTTTGCCGCCGCCATCGCGGGCTTTGGCCAGCTGCTGCAAGGCTCGGTCTATTTGAACGACTGGGGCTGGGATCAGGCCATCGCGCTGGCGGTATCGTCGCGGGGCGAGGATGCTTACGGCTACCGGGCAGAGGCAGTGACCCTGATGCGTCTGGCGCAGTCGCTGTCTGCGAACTGATCGCGCCCAAAGGGTTTGTTGGCCGGCCCTGGGCCTGACAAAACGGCAGCGGCGCGCCCCTTTCGGGACGCGCCGCAAACGACACTATGCGTGTCAGGTCAGTTGACCGTTTCGACCTTGCCCTCAAGCACCGCAGTCGCGTTGGCCGCACGGGCAATCTCGATCCGGCGGGGCTTCAGCGCCTCGGGCATTTCGCGCACAAGGTCAATGTGCAGCATCCCATGCTCATGCACGGCACCAGACACGCGCATATGATCGGCCAGCGCAAAGCGGCGTTCAAAGGCGCGGGTGGCAATGCCACGATGCAGGTAGGTGCGGTCACCCTCTTCCGTGGCCTTGCGGGCGGTGATCTGCAGATTGCCGTCCTTCACCTCGACCGTCAGATCCTCGGGCGGGAAACCGGCAACGGCGATGGAGATGCGGTAGGCATCCTCGGCCGTCTTTTCGATGTTGTAGGGGGGGTAGGTGGGCTGGGCCACATCACTGGTCAAAACCCTGTCCATCAGGTCGGCGATCCGGTCAAAGCCGACGGTGGCACGGTACAGCGGTGCAAAATCAAGGTTGCGCATTGTCATCCTCCTGGAAGCGATGTCAGAGGCCCTCCCCATCAGGGGCAGGGCGGGTAAGCCCGGGCCCGTCATGGCACCCGGATAGGGATGATTTGGGAAAGCCCGCGCCCGGTTTCAAGCCCCCCAGACCGGGCCCCGCATCACGGCTTGACGAAGCGCGCGCCGGTTTCATTGCCAGCACCCAGCGTGATCCGCTTGCCGCCAAGGCGGGTTGCCTCAGTGCCGCTGGCCGCGTCGCTTGTCACCCGGCCGGCGCGAAGGCGGGCTTTGAGCGTATCCACCACAGCCGGAAGCTCCATCCCGTAGGCGACGGTACGGTCACCCTCCTGCCGCCCGGAAGATATGATTGAGACGAT
>JBBQVR010000190.1:0-4774 GCA_038211355.1 Rhodobacterales bacterium
CAAGACGGTGCCGGATGTATCCTTGAACGCGGTGGCGAACCTTGGCTATGCCGAGGGGCGCTGGCTGCGGCTGGTCTGGCCGGGAGATACCTTGCGGTCGGTATCTGAGGTGATTGGGGTCAAGGAAACCTCCTCCGGGGCGACGGGCGTGGTCTGGGTGCGCACGCGCGGCCTGAACCAGCACGATGAGGTAGTGCTGGAATTCGTACGCTGGGTGATGGTGAAAAAGCGCCGCCGTGAGGTGGTGGTTGAGTCAAATGTGCCGGTGTTGGCGGCTGCGGTCGATGCCGGGGCGCTGGCGGTGCCCGAGGGGTTGGACTTCACCCGCTATGACTTTGCGCTGGCAGGGGAACGTCACCGCTGGGCTGACTATGCGGTGGGCGAGGTGATCGACCACGTGGATGGCGTGACGGTGGAAGAGGCTGAACACATGCTGGCCACGCGGTTGTGGCAGAACACCTCGAAGGTGCATTTTGACGTCAGCCAGCGCGAGGATGGGCGGCGGCTGATTTATGGCGGGCATGTGATCAGCCTGGCGCGGGCGTTAAGTTTCAATGGCCTGGCCAATGCACAGTTCCTGGTCGGGCTGAACGCGGGCGCCCATGCCAACCCCTGTTTCGCCGGAGACACGGTGCGTGCCTGGACCGAGGTGCTGGACCGCGCCGAAACGGCAGCCCCCGGCGTGGGCGCGCTGCGGCTGCGGTTGGTGGCGACAAAGGGCGCAGCGGGGGCCTTGCGTGGGGCGGATGGGAAATACCTGCCCGAGGTGCTGCTGGACCTGGACTATTGGGCGCTGATTCCACTATGACCCGGTCAGTGCCGTATCTTGTGATCACAGGTCGAAAATTCGTGATCACAAAGCCGAAAAACTTGCGCCGATAGCGGAAACATTGCGCAGGTGCGGCATTGAAGTGCGTGACACTGCCGAAATCCGCGTTATTCAGTTGGCAACGACAGCCTGACGCTGACCCCAGCGCCGCCAGACGTAAGGACCGACCATGGCAGACGCCAAGCGGACACCGCAAACGATCAACCGCCCCCTTTCGCCGCATCTGCAGATCTATCGGCCGCAGATGACCTCCATCTCATCCATCCTGACGCGGATCACCGGCAATGGGGTGATCGTTGCGGTGGCACTTGCGGTGTGGTGGCTGTTGGCGGCTGCAACCTCGGACAGCTATTTCGCGGTGGCGAACGCAGTGGTGACCAGCTGGTTTGGCGATCTGGTGTTCACCGCAGCCCTGTGGGCGATCTGGTATCACTTCCTGGCCGGGCTGAGGCACCTGTATTTCGATGCGGGCCACGGGCTTGAGGTTGCCACGGCGGAAAAGCTGGGCTGGGCCTGCATCATCGGATCGGTCGTACTGACCGTGATCACCATTCTTCTGGTTCAGTGAGGGTTCCATGCGCTATCTGACCGCCCGCAAACGCGCCGAGGGCCGGGGTGCCGCCCATCATGGGGCTGAACATCACTGGGCCATGACGGTGTCATCGGTCGGGCTGGCTTTCCTTTTGCCGGTCTGGCTTTACATCTTCGGCAGCGCGCTTGGTGCCCCGCGCGAGGTGGTGTTGGAGACCTTTGCCCGACCCTTCCCCGCAATCGTGACCGCGCTGATCCTGGTGGTGGGCATGCGGCACTTCGCGATGGGGGCGACGACGATGCTTGAGGATTACAGCAAGGGCACGACGCGCAAGATGCTGGTCATCGGGGCGGGTGCGCTGGCCTCGGTTATTGCGGCAACGGGCCTGTTCGCGCTGGCCAAGATCGCGCTTTGAAGGACAAATGATGACTGCCTATCCGTATGAAGTGCATGATTATGACGTGGTTGTTGTGGGCGCCGGCGGCGCCGGTTTGCGCGCAACCCTTGGCATGGCCGAACAGGGCCTGCGCACGGCTTGTGTGACCAAGGTTTTTCCGACCCGGTCGCATACCGTGGCCGCGCAGGGCGGCATCGCGGCCAGCCTTGGCAACATGGGCCCCGACAGCTGGCAGTGGCACATGTATGACACCGTCAAGGGGTCGGACTGGCTGGGTGACACCGACGCGATGGAGTATCTGGCGCGCGAGGCCCCCAAGGCGGTCTATGAGCTGGAACATTACGGCGTCCCCTTCAGCCGCACTGAAGAGGGCAAGATCTATCAACGCCCCTTTGGTGGCCACACGACCGAATTTGGCGAAGGCCCCCCGGTGCAGCGCACCTGTGCTGCGGCTGACCGGACGGGGCACGCGATCCTGCACACGCTTTATGGTCAAAGCCTGAAGAACAACGCCGAGTTCTACATCGAATACTTCGCGCTGGACCTGATCATCACCGATGGCCGTTGCACAGGTGTTGTGGCGTGGAAGCTGGACGACGGCACCATGCATGTCTTCAACGCCAAGATGGTGGTCCTTGCGACCGGCGGCTATGGCCGGGCCTATTTCAGCGCGACCTCGGCCCATACCTGCACCGGCGACGGTGGCGGGATGGTGGCGCGGGCTGGTCTGCCCTTGCAGGACATGGAGTTTGTGCAGTTCCACCCGACCGGCATCTATGGCTCGGGGTGCCTGATCACCGAAGGTGCGCGGGGCGAGGGCGGGTATCTGACCAACTCCGCCGGGGAGCGGTTCATGGAACGCTATGCGCCGCACTACAAGGATCTGGCGCCGCGCGACTATGTTTCCCGCTGCATGACGCTGGAAATTCGGGAAGGCCGGGGCGTGGGCAGCAATGCCGACCACATCCACCTGAACCTGTCGCACCTGCCCAAGGAAACGCTGGAGCTTCGCCTGCCCGGCATCACCGAAAGCGCCCGCATCTTCGCTGGGGTGGACCTGCTGAAAGAGCCGATCCCGGTGCTGCCGACCGTGCATTACAACATGGGTGGTATCCCCACGAACTACTGGGGTGAGGTGCTGAACCCAACCCATGACAACCCCGACGCCACCTTCCCCGGCCTGATGGCCGTGGGTGAGGCGGGCTGTGCAAGCGTGCATGGCGCGAACCGGTTGGGGTCAAACTCGCTGATCGACCTGGTGGTCTTTGGCCGCGCCGCTGCGATCCGCGCGGGCGAGGTGGTGGACCGCAAAGCCTCACTCGCCCCCGTCAACACGGCGGAAGTTGACCGCGCGCTGTCGCGCTTTGACGGGATGCGCCACGCAAAAGGCGCGGTGCCGACGGCGGATCTGCGGCTGGAAATGCAGCGCACCATGCAGGCCGATGCCGCCGTCTTCCGCGCCGAAGAGACGCTTGCGGCAGGTGAGGCGAAGATGACCGCCATCGCCGCCAAGATGGATGACCTCCACGTCACCGACCGCA
Organism: Rhodobacterales bacterium; assembly: GCA_038211355.1. GTDB lineage: Bacteria > Pseudomonadota > Alphaproteobacteria > Rhodobacterales > Rhodobacteraceae > Tabrizicola. The sequence goes on from JBBQVR010000190.1 coordinate 3,300, forward strand.
GCCTGATCTGGAACAGCGACCTGATGGAGACGCTGGAACTTGGCAACCTGATGCCGAACGCGCTGGCCACGATCTACGGCGCGCACGCCCGCACCGAAAGCCGGGGCGCGCATGCGCATGAAGACCACCCCACGCGGGATGACGCCAACTGGCGCAAGCATTCGTTGGCCTGGGTTGACGGGGCGAAGGTGCGGCTGGACTATCGCCCGGTCCACAAGGACCCGCTGACGACCGAAGCCGAAGGTGGGATCGCCTTGAAGAAAATCGCCCCGGCAGAACGGAAATTCTGATGCGTGCGCTGGTCGCCCTTTTTGCCCTGACGCTTGTCGCCGCCTGCGACCCGGGTGAGCTGGCCGACAAGGCGGTGTGGCGGACGGCGGACTCGGTCGTGTTCCCGGTGGTCAATCTGGACATGCCGGCGGACCCTGCTCAGGCGGCGACCGATTGCATCGTGACCTCTGCCAGCCCGGACGAAGCGCGCCTTCTGGCCCGCGATATCGGGGTGGAGGCGGGATCCTCGACCAAGGCCACGATCCGGGACATCGCCCTGCGCCCTGCGGTGCAGGCCTGCTTTGCTGCCGCCGGCGTGCCGCCCTTGCGCGCCACACCCTGACATCCTTGCCCTGAACCGGAGTTTACTGCGATGAACCTGCCCCCCCTGTTGTTGACGGTTGCCGCTGCTGTCAGCCTTTTGGTGCTGGCGGGTTGTGTCGGCGGCGGCTCAAGCCAAAGCGCGATCATTGACGAATACTCCACCGCCTGCATCTTCGAGACGAATGCCAAAGGGTCCTATGTCTATGGCAGCGGCGACAGCGAGGTGAAGGCCGGCGGCAACGGTACGGCGGAAGGTGCGGCGGCCATAAACGCCTGCATCCGCACCAAGGCTGCTGCGGCAGGCAAGCCGCTGGTCGCCGCCCCGGCAGGCCAGACCACCGAGATCGAGGTGGCGGGCAACTCGGTCCGGGAAACCTTTACCTACGGCCAACCACCTGCCGCGCGTGCGACCAGGGACGCGATCGGGGTGGAAAGCTGCCGGTCGCGCAATGTGATGTCTGGCGGTTCTGGCTATTACCAATGCACCAGATGACCCGACTGCCGCGCCCCATCCGCCTGCCCGCCGCGCCGCTTTTGCTTGCCGCCGGGCTTCTGGCGGCCTGTGGCCCGATGACCTTGGCTGAGGCTGAGCGTCAGTGCTTTGAACGCGCGCGCCTGGCCCAGCAGCCGCGGGGTGAGGTGTCGGTGGGCGTAGGCTCTGGTGGCAAGGCCGTGGGCGGGTTTGAGCTGAATGTAACCTCAGACTACCTTTTGGGCCGCGACCCGGCGGCCGTCTATGAGACCTGCGTTGTCTCCAAATCCGGCGAGCCGCCGTCGCGGCCGCTTTATGCTAGACCCGACTGGAAAGGCTGACCCATGGTCCAGTTTACCCTGCCCAAGAATTCAAAGATCCGCACCGGCAAGACCTGGCCAAAGCCGGA
>JBBQVR010000191.1:0-4656 GCA_038211355.1 Rhodobacterales bacterium
TCCCTGGGTGTCTGATACTGCGGCGGTGCCTCTCCTCCTCCCTGGCACCGCCGCCACATAAGCCGCCCCAATCGGCCCCACGACAGTGGGCACCCTCTCCTCCTCCCTGGGTGTCTGATACTGCGGCGGTGCCTCTCCTCCTCCCTGGCACCGCCGCCACATATTCCGGGCCAAACGGCCCCACGACATTGAGCGCCCTCTCCTCCTCCCTTGGGCGTCTCATACTGCGGCGGTGCCTCTCCTCCTCCCTGGCACCGCCGCGCCCTCCCCCCCCTTGCGCAGCACCAATCGCCACGGAATAGTCGCCCGCGGTCTTCCTTGGGGGTGCGATGCGGCTTTCAGTCATTTCGGCCGCGACCGTGGCGGCGCTGGTGGGCTATGCGGCCAGCGTGGCGATCGTGCTGGCGGCGGCGACCGCGCTGGGGGCCACGCCCGCACAGGCGGCAAGCTGGCTGTTGGCGGTGTCCCTGGGCAAGGCCTTCGGGTCGGCACTGCTGTCCTTTTGGTCGCGGGTGCCGGTGGTGTTGGCCTGGTCCACGCCCGGTGCAGCACTGGTGGCCGCGACCAGCGGGATCACCCTGGCCGAGGGGGTGGGCGCGTTCATCATCGCGGGCTTGCTGATTGCCGCGACCGGGTTGATCAGGCCGCTGGGCGCGCTGGTCGCCCGTATCCCGGACGGCATTGCTGCGGGAATGTTGGCGGGGGTCCTGCTGCCCTTTTGCCTGAAAGGCGCCGGCGCTGCCGAGGCTTTGCCGATGGTCGTTTTGCCCATGGTTGCAGTTTTTCTGGCGGTGCGGCTGTTCAATCCGGCCCTTGCCGTGCTGGCCGCCTTTGCGGCAGGCATCCTGCTGGCCGTGACCGGCGGGGCGGATCTTGCCGGGCTCAGACTGTTTGCCCCGTATCTTGAGCCGGTGGTGCCGACGTTCCGTCTGTCGGTAATCCTTGGGCTTGGGGTGCCCTTGTACCTTGTCACCATGGCCTCGCAGAACCTGCCGGGGTTCGCCACCCTGCGCGCGGCGGGGTATGAGCCGCCGGTGGCGCAGGCCCTTAGCGTGACAGGGCTGATCTCGGCGGTGACCGCGTTCTTTGGCGCGCATACCACCAGCATGGCCGCGATCACCGCCGCGATCTGCCTTGGCCCCGATGTCCACCCCGACCGCGACCGGCGCTGGGTGGTTGGCCTTGCCTATGCGGGGGCCTGGGTGATGCTGGGGCTGCTGAGCCCGACCGTGCTGCAACTTCTCGCCGCCCTGCCCGCGCCTGTGGTGCTGGCCTTGGTGGCGCTGGCGCTGTTGTCACCCCTGATAGGCGCGCTGGCAGGAGCTTTCGCGGTGCCCGAGCAGCGCTTTGCCGCTACCCTGACACTGGCTGTCACCGCAAGTGGTGTGGCCGCTTTCGGGATTGGCGCTGCGTTCTGGGGGCTGGTCGCGGGTCTTGTGATCCATGGGGTGGAGCGGTTGCGCCGCTGACCGCACCCTGTTGCGAAAGAAATTGCGCCCGCGCTAGAACGGCACGTCATCCACCGGGTCGGTCACCTGATCCGCAGGAATCACCCAGCGCGCCACCACTTTCTTTGATCCCGCATGGTCAAACTCGATATCCAGCTTGTCGCCTTCGATGGCCATGATTTCCCCATAGCCGAACTTCTGGTGGAACACGCGGTCGCCCAGCACATAGGGCGACAGGGCCTCGGCATCGATGATCATGTGCCGCGCCTCACGCGGTTGCGACATCGAGCGGTTGGACTGGGTTTCCTGCATCCGCCGCCAGCCGGGCGAGTTGTAGACATCAGCCTTTGACACCCGTTCTTCCAGCTGCGAGCCGAACCCCACCGACGCCGCCGCCCCATAGCCACCGCCGTACAGGCCGGGGGCGGTCAGGACCTCAACATGATCGGCGGGAAGTTCGTCGATAAAGCGGCTGGGAAGCTGGCTTTGCCACTGGCCATAAACCCGGCGGTTTGAGGCGAAGCTGATGGTGCAGACCTGTTCGGCCCGCGTGATGCCGACATAGGCAAGGCGGCGCTCCTCCTCCAACCCCTTCAGGCCGGATTCGTCCTTGCTGCGCTGGCTGGGGAAAAGGCCGTCTTCCCAGCCGGGCAGGAAGATCACCGGGAATTCGAGGCCCTTGGCGGCATGAAGGGTCATGATGGTGACCTTCTCTTCCGCGCCTTCGGTTTCATTGTCCATGATGAGGGAGACGTGTTCAAGGAACCCTTGCAGGTTGTCGAACTGCTCCAGCGCCTTGACCAGTTCCTTGAGGTTATCAAGGCGCCCCGGTGCCTCGGGCGTTTTGTCGTTCTGCCACATCTCGGTGTAGCCCGATTCCTCAAGGATCGTTTCGGCCAGACGGATATGGTCGTATTCGGGGTGCTGGGTCGCGATATGCCAGCGGTCGACGCCTTCGACAAAGCTGCGCAGCTGCGCGCCGCCCTTGCCGCCAAAAACCGCCTTTGCCACCGCCTCACGCGCGCCATCAAGGAGTGAGACGCCAGCGGCGCGGGACATGCGCTGAATATCGGCCTGCGCCTTGTCGCCAAGGCCGCGCTTGGGCAGGTTGATCACCCGCTCAAACGCCAGATCATCGTCGGGCGAGACCGCCAACCGGAAATACGCCATCGCATCGCGGATTTCCTGACGTTCGTAGAACCGTGGGCCGCCGATCACCCGATACGGCAGGCCAATGGTCAGAAATCGGTCTTCGAACGCCCGCATCTGGTGGCTGGCGCGGACAAGAATCGCCTGACGGTTCAGGTCTATCGGCTCCATGTGGCGGGTGCCGCGCTGGATCGCCTCAACCTCTTCGCCAATCCAGCGGGCCTCTTCCTCGCCATCCCAGTGGCCGATGAGGCGGACCTTTTCGCCGGGCTCGCCTGCGGTCCAAAGGGTCTTGCCAAGGCGGCCGTTGTTCTTGGCGATGATGCCCGACGCCGCCGCAAGGATATGGGCGGTGGAGCGGTAGTTCTGTTCGAGGCGAATGACCTGTGCGCCGGGGAAATCCTTTTCAAAACGAAGGATATTGCCCACCTCGGCCCCGCGCCAGCCGTAGATCGACTGGTCATCATCGCCGACACAGCAGATGTTGCTTTGAAGGCCGTGGGATGATTGCACCAGCAATCGCAGCCAGAGATATTGGGCTACGTTTGTGTCCTGATACTCGTCGACGAGTATGTATCGGAACATGGATTGATAGTGCATCAAGACGTCCGTGTGCGTCTTGAATATCTCGACACAGTGAAGAATCAGGTCGCCGAAGTCGACTGCATTGAGACTCTTCAAGCGGGACTGATATGCCTCATACAGCTCAGTTCCACGATTGTTGTACGCAGATGCTTCCGACGACGGCACGGTTTCGGGGGTCAAAGCGCGGTTCTTCCAACTATCGATAAGCGACGCCAGAAGGCGTGCTGGCCAGCGCTTTTCGTCGATGTTGGCGGCAGCGATCAGCTGCTTCAGCAGGCGCAGCTGGTCATCGGTGTCGAGGATTGTGAAGCTTGGCTTCAACCCCACAAGTTCAGCATGACGGCGAAGGATCTTGGCCGATAGCGAGTGAAATGTTCCCATCCACATAAGTGGGTCCGGAACAAGAAATGGGTCAGCCGCCAGACGCGACTTCATTTCCCTTGCTGCTTTGTTTGTGAAGGTGACCGCGAGGATATTCCTAGTCGGAACACCCCGCAATTTGTTCAAGAGCGTAACCCGCGCCATTAGCGTTTTTGTCTTACCCGTCCCAGCACCAGCAAGTAGCAGTACCGGGCCGTCAAGTGCCTCCGCTGCTTTGCGTTGTGCAGGATTCAGGTCATCGAGGTAGCCGGTATTCATCTGTGCGCCCCGGCCCGCCAGCGCGCGCTGCGAGAGCGGGATCGGCGCGGCAGCGGCCGCGAAAGCCTCATCTTCATCCCATCCGTTCATGGGACACAGTATATATGGATCATCCCGCAGGGAAAGCCCCGCGTTCGCGGATTGTTCAGGCGGGCCGGGCCCTGCCTGATTGCGCTAACGCGGGCCTGCGGCGGCCTGTCGCATTTCTGTGCACAAACGGCGGCAATCCCCCTTGCGCTGCAATGCAGCACCCCTAAGGTGGCAAGGTCCTGCCAGGGGAGGCCCGCCGATGCCCGAGTTCAAGAAGATCCTCATCGCCAACCGGGGCGAGATCGCCATCCGCATCATGCGGGCCGCCAACGAGATGGGCAAGAAGACCGTTGCCGTCTACGCCGAGGAGGACAAGCTGGGCCTCCACCGCTTCAAGGCGGACGAGGCATACCGGATCGGCGAAGGGCTGTCGCCGGTCGGCGCGTATCTGTCGATCCCGGAAATCATCCGGGTCGCCAAGATGGCCGGGGCGGACGCGATCCACCCCGGCTATGGCCTTCTGTCGGAAAATCCCGATTTCGTCGATGCCTGCGACGGCGCGGGCATCACCTTTATCGGCCCCCGCGCCGAAACCATGCGCGCCTTGGGTGACAAGGCCAGCGCCCGCCGCGTGGCGATGGAGGCGGGGGTGCCCGTCATCCCGGCGACCGAGGTTCTGGGCGAGGATATGGCGCTGATCAAGCGGCAGGCGGCCGAGGTCGGCTATCCTCTGATGCTCAAGGCATCATGGGGTGGCGGCGGGCGGGGGATGCGGCCGATCAACTCGGAAGACGAGCTTGAGGCC
>JBBQVR010000192.1:0-4614 GCA_038211355.1 Rhodobacterales bacterium
ATGAAATCCAACACCAGCAGGCGGATTTCCTGTCTGCAAAAACATCCCGGGGAGCGCGAGGGGCTGGCCCCTCGCCTTTCGAGGAGGAGCGGCACGCGACGACGAGGCACAAGGCCTTCGCGCAGCAGGCGCGCTATTCAAAAACCGTGGGTCAGACCGGGATGTTGTCGATCAGGCGCACGCCGTCGATCCAGGCGGCCGCCAGCATCCGGCGTGGGCGGCGGGGGTCATCTGACGGCATCAGCGTCTCGGCATCGCGCAGTTCGATGTATTCCACCCGCTCGAACCCTGCCTTGCGCATGGTTTCGGCCGCCTCGCGGATCGCCATGCGGTCGGCGTGGCCGGCGCGGATATCCACCGCGGCGGCCGTGATGGCGGCGTATAGGATCGGGGCCTTGGCGCGCCCTGCAACCGTCAGCCGCACGTTGCGCGACGACATCGCCAGCCCGTCACCCTCACGGATGGTTTCGCAGCCCACCACGTCCACGGGCACGTTCAGGTCCCGCACCAACCGCAGCACGACTTGCAGCTGTTGCCAGTCCTTCTGGCCAAAATAGCCCTTGTCGGCCAGCGTCATGCCGAAAAGCTTGGTCACCACCGTTGCCACGCCATCGAAATGGCCGGGGCGCATATAGCCCTCCAGCGGCTGTGCCACGCCTTGCATCGTGACGTTGGTGATAAAACCTTCGGGGTAGACCTCTTCCACCGGCGGGGCGAAGATCGCATCGACCGGCACTGTGGCCAGAAGGGCCGCGTCTGCCTGTTCGCTGCGGGGGTATTTCTTCAGGTCGTCGGGGTTGTTGAATTGCCTGGGGTTCACGAAGATCGTCGTGATCACCCGGTCGCACTCAGCCCGCGCCCGGCGGGCCAGCGACAGGTGTCCCTCATGCAGCGCGCCCATCGTCGGGACCACGCCGATCACCTCACCCGCCGCCCGCCAGCTTCGGGCCTGCGCGCGCAGGTCGGCGACGGATCGAAGGATCATGTCTTCACCGGCAAGACGTCGGGAAATGAGTGTTCTTCGCCCGGGAACGCGCCGGACCGCACGTCGGCGGCATAGGCGGCAATCGCCTCATCCGCGATCTTGCCAAGCTCGGCGTAGCGCTTCACGAATTTCGGGCGGAAGTCGGTGAACAGTCCCAGCATGTCATCGACCACCAGCACCTGCCCGTCGCAGTCCTTGCCTGCACCGATCCCGATCGTCGGGATGCCAAGCGCCTGAGTGATCTGGCCGGCAAGGCCCATCGGCACCTTTTCCAGCACGACCGAAAAGGCCCCCGCCGCCTCGACCGCCCTTGCATCCGCCATCACCTTGGCGGCATCACCGTCGCGACCAACCACCTTGTAGCCGCCAAGCGTGTTCACAGCCTGCGGGGTCAGGCCGACATGCGCCATCACCGGCACACCACGTGCGGTCAGAAAGGCGATGGTCTCGGCCATGTGCAGCCCGCCTTCCAGCTTGACCGCCGGGGCGCCGGTTTCGGCCATCAGACGCGATGCATTGCGGAAGGCCTGGGCCGGGCTTTCCTCATACGATCCAAACGGCATGTCGATCACTGGCATCGCCTTTGCCGCGCCCCGCACCACGGCGCGGCCATGCAGGATCATCATTTCCAGCGTGACACCCAGCGTGGATGGCAGCCCGTGGATCACCATGCCAACGCTGTCGCCCACCAGCACCACATCGCAATGGGCATCGACAAGCCGGGCCACGGGGGTGGAATAGGCGGTCAGCACCACCAGCGGCACCCCCCCCTTTCGGGCGCGGATATCGGGCGGCAGCACCGCGCGGACGGGGGAGGTCGCACTCATCAGACGTCTCCAAGGCTTCGCAATCTGCCAAGCATATGGGCACATGCGCCCCAGCACCGCAACAAATTTGCGCCGCAGCGCAGCGTCACCGCGTGGCTTGACGGGGGCGCGGTGACTTGGCCCAATGTCTGAAACGAAAGGACGACACATGACCCATCTTGCCCGCGTCACCCGGGACGGCACCATGGCCGAGGTTTCGCGCCCCGACCCTGCCAAGCTGGTCAAGGGTGACCCCATCCACAGCACCTGGAACCTTGAAGAGGTGGATGGCCTTTACTGCGGGCTTTGGCAGTCCACGCCTGGCGCCTGGCGGGTGTCCTATTCGGAATGGGAATACGTCCACATCCTGCAAGGCCATTCGATCCTGACCAGCAGCGACGGTGTTGCCACCCACCTGCGGGCGGGTGACAGCTACATCATTCGCCCAGGGTTTCAGGGCGTCTGGGAGGTGGTTGAGACCACCCTCAAGGATTACGTCATCCGTTCCTAGCGGTGTCCGAGGTGCCAACCGTCACCACCGCATTGGGCAGTTCGGGGCCGGGGCAATCGCCCGGCTCGATCGCGCGGCGCTTGCAGGCGGCAAGGCGCTTCTTGTCGGCCTTTTCCGCGGCGGCGCGGTCCTGATCGGCCTTCTTGGCGATTGCGATCAGGTCCTTTTCCTTCTGCGCCTCATTCGCTGGCGTGTCGGGGACGACGCGGCCATAGGCGTCTTCCATCTGCGGCCCTTCGGCGGCCAGGCTTTCCACCTCGGTCCGCACTTTCACGCGGGTGCCATTCGGCACGCGGTTGTAAAGGTCGATGGCATCCTGGTTGAACAGGCGGATACAGCCTGCGCTGGTTGCATAGCCAACGGATGCCGCGTCTGACGTGCCATGGATCCGGAACATCGTGTCGCGCCCACCGCGATAGAGATAAAGCGCCCGCGCGCCCAAGGGGTTCTGCAAGCCCCCCGGCAGGCCGCCGGCATAGGCGGCGTACAGGTCAGGCCGGGTGCGCACCATGTTGGCGGTCGGCTGCCACGAGGGCCATTCCGCCTTGCGCCCGATCACGCCGGTGCCGCGGAACGAAAGCCCCTCACGGCCCACGGCGATGGGATAGCTCATCGCGCGGCCACCCTCCATCACGAGGTAGAGCTTGCGGGCATAGATATCGACGACAATCGTGCCTGGTGTTTCATCCCCGGCAAAGGCGACCTCGGCGCGCTTGTTGCCGCCGGTCAGGAACCGCTCGGCGACGGGTTCAATGAAGAACTCACCGTCCTGGATGCCCTCATATCCGGGGACCGGGGCCGGGGCAGCGTCGGGTTTGGGGCTGCCTGCACAAGCGGCAAGCAATGGCAGGGCAAGGATCGCGAAGATCCGGGCAAGGGAATTGGGCACTTGGCAGACTCAAGGGTTATGGCGGTTGCAGGCAGCTTGCGCCACGCGAAAGGGGCTGCGTCAAGCGTAAACAGCCAAATTCCCGAATCTTTCCCAAGGTTTCGCGCCCCGGAGAGGATTCCCATCCGAATCCCGGGGCGCGCAGTGGGTCAGTGTCAGTTGACCGGGCCGATGGACCAGAACAGCGTCTCACCCGAGCTGTCGTTGGTGCCGTCATTGTCGGTGACCAGCCAGCCGATTCCCGAAGCGTCGACCGCAAAGCCTTCGACCTTTTCGGCGGTGTAGCCACCGTAGGTGTCAAGGTCGGGGATCAGGTCACGCACCACCTCTTTCGTCACCACTGGCAATGGGCCGCCCAGCGGGGCTGGGACCAGACCGGCCAGCGCCACGCGGGTCAGCGCTTTGGTCTGCGCAAGGCCGGCAATCTGGTTGTCACGCTCGACCAGATACAGATGATCGCCATGCGCGGTGATTTCCGACAGGCCGATCCATGCGCCATCGTTGGTCGGGGCGGGGTCCAGCGGGTAATGCACGGCACCCCAGCTGCCATCCGCGGTGTTGTAGGCCAAAAGTTTGACCATGCCCGCCGGGTCATCCTGCCATTCGCGCTGAACCGCCAGCCAGAGGGTATCGCCGACCATGGTGACACCTTCAAAGCCAAAGCGAATCTCGTGGTCCAGCAAGGCTTCGGGCAGGGGGATTTCCTTGGTGATCGCCCCTTTGGCATCGACATGCAGAATGGCATGCGGGACCAGCCGGTCGCTGCGCCCTTCCGATGCCAGCCAGAAGCCACCCTCACCGTCCCCAACGATCCCCTCAAGGTCCAGCTTCTGCGCCGCATCACCTCCGCGCGTCACCGTCAGCGCCGCCGTGATCTTTGCCGGGGTCTGCGTGGTGTCGATGGTGTAGATCGTGGGTGCAGCGGACAGGGCGGAGTCGCTGACCCCGTAAAGCACCCCCTCCGGCCCCGCTGCCAGACCTGACAAAGCCGCCCAGCCGATCAGCGGGTCAGACCCTGCACTTGTGATCGTCGGGTATGCGGCCACACCTTCGGCGCGTTCATAAAGCATCACATGCGCCGGGGCCAAACCCCCTTCGCGCAGGTCGACCTCATTCGCGGTGGCGAAAAGGTTGCGCTGCGGGATCGCGACCATGCCTTCGGGGCTGATGCCCGACGGCAGGATCTGCTTCAGCACCGGCTGGGCGGGATTGGACAGGTCATAGACGGCCACCAGTGAGGCGCGCTCAGCCGCTACAAACAGATGCGGCACGCCGTCAAAGTTGGCCACCTCGACCGATTCCAGTTCCACGCCCTTGGAGTTGCGGTGGTCGGGGTAGTGCCCCATCGCCACCATCTCACGCTCCAGGCTGGCGCCAGAGTCGTAGACCACCGTCCCGTCGCGGTTGAAGATGGTGAACCCGC
>JBBQVR010000193.1:0-4608 GCA_038211355.1 Rhodobacterales bacterium
TCGGCATTCACGCCCACGCCGCCGGCTTCATCGACTTTGAGCCGGAGCTGGAGCGGTTGCTGGATGAGGTTGACGAAAGCATCCTGAAAATCTGCTTCGACACCGGCCACCATTCCTATGCGGGGTTTGATCCGGTGGCCTTCATGCACCGCCATATCGGGCGCATTTCCTATATGCATTTCAAGGACATCGACCCGGTTGTTAAAGCTGATGTCATCGCCAAGGGCACGGGCTTTTATGACGCCTGCGGTCAGGGAATTTTCTGCAACCTTGGCAAGGGGGACGTCGATTTCCCGGCTGTGCGGCAGATCCTGCTGGACGCGGGCTTCGAAGGCTGGTGCACGGTGGAACAGGACTGTGACCCGACGCTGGACGTAAGCCCGATCGACGACGCGCGGAAGAACCGCGAATATCTTTCCTCCATCGGCTTCTGAAGGGGCGTATCATGGCAAAACTGAACTGGGGCATGATCGGCGGCGGCGAAGGCAGCCAGATCGGCCCGGCCCACCGGCTTGGCGCTTTGGCTGACGGGCATTTCACGCTGGCCGCAGGCGCGCTGGACCACCGCGCTGATGTGGGCCGCGACTATGCCCAACGCCTTGGCGTCGTTGCCGACCGCGCCTATGGCGACTGGCAGGAAATGCTGGCAGGCGAGCGTAACCGCCCCGACCGCTGCGATCTGGTGACGGTGGCCACCCCGAATTCGACCCATTTCGAGATCACCAAGGCCTTTTTGGAGGCCGGGTTCAACGTGCTGTGCGAAAAGCCGATGACCGTGACGGTGGAAGAGGGCGAAGAGATCGTCCGCATTGCCGCTAAAACCGGCAAGATCTGCGCCGTCAATTACTGCTATTCGGCCTATCCGATGATCCGTCAGGCCCGCGCGATGGTGCGCAACGGCGATATCGGCAAGGTGCGGCTGGTGGTGACCAACTTCAGCCATGGCCACCACGGCGACGCAGGCGATGCCGACAACCCCCGCGTCCGCTGGCGCTATGACCCGGCGATGGCGGGTGTCTCGGGGCAGTTCGCCGATTGCGGGATTCACGCGCTGCACATGGCGAGCTTCATCTGCGATGACGAAGTTTCGACGCTCAGCGCCGACTTCGCCTCGACCATCCCCTCCCGCGTGCTGGAGGATGACGCGATGGTCAACTTCCGCATGGGCCGCGGCACGGTCGGGCGACTTTGGACGTCATCCGTCGCCATCGGGCGGCAGCACGGGTTCGACATTCAGGTCTTTGGCGAAACCGGCGGCTTCCGCTGGGCGTCAGAGCAGCCGAACCAGCTGATCTATACCCCTGTCGGTGGGCGTACCCAGATCATGGAAAAGGGGGAAGGCGGGCTTTATGACGACGCCAAACGCCTTAGCCGCGTGGCGATTGCGCACCCTGAAGGCTTCCCCCTCGCGGTTGCCAACATCTACTGCGATCTGGCCGATGCCATTCGCGGAACGGCGCGCGACGGATTGCCCACGGCGGCCAGTGGTGTGCGGTCGATGGCGGCTGTGCATACGGCGGTTGCCTCGGCCAAGGCGGGGGGCCAGTGGATGGACGCGCGCCCGCCGATGTTCCGCTGATCCCGATTTCTTGCAAGAAATCGGACCGGAGCCTTCAAAGGCTCCGGTCCGGAGTTTTCGAAAACTCCGGCACCCCGACCGGGGTGCGCAACGTCCGCCGATCCATCACCCGGCAGGGAAAAAGGCGGACCTCCGGGGCAAGATCAGGCATCTCGATCGTTGCCACCACAAGGTCGATTGCGGCGGCGATGATCTCGGCCACCGGCTGGCGGATCGTGGTCAGGCCGATGTTCTGCCAGCGCGACATTTCCATGTCGTTCAGCCCGATCAGCCCGATGTCGCCCGGCACCGCTAACCCTGCCGCCTCAATCGCGCCAAGGGCACCGACGGCAAGAAGGTCGTCGCCGCAGAAATACGCCTCGGCCGGGCCTGAGCGGAGCAGTCGTGCCATCTCATCGCGGCCAGCGTCGTAGGTATAGCCGCTGGCATAGCTGGCGCTGACGGTTATCCCCGGTTCGGCCTGCAGCCGGTCCAGAAATCCCGCCGCCCGGTCCTGGGTGGAGGTGGCCGTTTCCGGCCCGCCAAGAAAGCCCACCCGCCGATAGCCGCGTGCAATCAGCGCTTCGGCTGCCATGCGTCCGCAGGCGATGTTGTCGATCCCCACCACATGCACGCTGGGTGCCGCACTTTTGCGGCCAAAGGCATGCACCACCGGCAGGCCGGCGCTGCGAAACGAGCCGGCAAAACTGGCAGGCAAGGTGGATGAGGCGACGATCACCCCATCGACCGAATACTGCCGCAGCATCCGCACCGAGGTTTCAGGATCGGTCGCATCGCTGAGGTTGACCAACAAGGGCCGCAGCCCCCGGTCCTGCAGGCCCCGGGTGAAGAGATCGAACACCTCAAGGATCAGCGGGTTGTGAAAGTTGTTCACGATCAGCCCGATCAGCTTGGTCCGTCCCGTTGTCAGGCTTGAGGCCAGCGCATTCGGGGCATAGCCAAGCTCTCGCGCGGCGTCTTCCACCTTGGCGCGGGTCCGCGACGAGACCGAGGCACCGTCGGTAAAGGTCCGCGATACGGCGGAACGCGATACCCCCGCCCGTATCGCCACCTCTTTCAGAGTCACCGCCATGCTTTATCCCGGTCTGCTTTTTGCGCAGCATACAGGCAAGGCCCCAGAGTTGACCATGCAGGATTGGCACTGCAGGAATGGGGCGCGGATCAGCCCGCCTGCTGCCCGGTCCACAGGACCGCCTCACCCAAAAGGCGTTGCAGCACCCGGTCAAAGCCTGCGACAATGTCCGGAACGGTATCGGACGCAACCACCTCGGTCGCGGCAAAGCGGCGAGAGGCGATGATCCTGCGGTCGGATTCGCGGATGATCGTCATCAGCATGCCAATCTTGACGGTGGCGGGGCCGTCGCCATTGGCCACGGGTTCGGCCTGAAATTCCTGCAGTTCGGTCATCAGCGTATAGTCCGGCATCAGCCCGGCCCCGGTGCGCCCAACCAGCCCGAACCCGCCAAGGTTCTGGAAAGATGCGACCAGCAGGGTCTGCACCAGCGCTGGGGCGGGTTCGCTCCACCGGCTGCCGGGCAGGTATTGCGCCTGATAGGGCAGGGGCTTGATCAGGATACGGTCGGTCGCCAATGCCCCCGGCGCGCTGGGGGTTTCGACCACAAGGTGCCGTCGCCCCGCGGCTGCGGTGCTGGCGGATCGCGCGGGTGACAGGGTGTAGGCGTCAAGCTCTTCCCCCGCCGCCGACAGGGACGAAATCGCGCCACAGCCCGCCAGAAGCGGCAGGGCGAGGGTCAGGACAAGGGGTGAGATCCAGCGCATCGGGGTCAATTCCTGTAAGTGGGGGTCTGGGTGCCAAGCAGAAAGCGGCCCGGGTCACTTCCAATCCGGTCGGCAAGTGCGCCAAAGCGGTTGATCACATCGCGCGCTTCGGCGGCAAGGCTACCATATTGCGGCAGGCCGGTGTTGGCGAATTCCTGCAGCCCGGCAGCCGTTCTGCCCACGTCGGCAATGGTGGATTTAAGATCGGCCACCAGCCCCGGCATGTCATTGCGCAAGATCGTGTTGGCCCCGGCGAAGGTGGCTTCCGCCTCGGCCAAGGCAGAATCGGCGCGGGCCAGCGCAGTTTCGGCCCCGGCAATCAGCGTCTCGGCGCGGCCGGCAATGTCATCGACCTGGGCTGTCACGCGTTCGACGTTCTTCAGGATTGCGGTCAGAGCCTCGGTGTTTTCCGGGGTGGTGAATTTTCTGATGTCTTCCAAAAGCGCAATCGCCTCTTTCAACAGATCCGGTGCCGCCGTCGCCAGTTCCTGCACGACCGAGGGTTTTGAGGCGATGACCGGCACCCAGGTTGGCGCTTCGGGCACCAGCGGGTTTGAACTTGGACTTCCCCCTTCAAGGGCTACAAATGACACTCCGGTCACCCCTTGCGAGGCAAGAGTGGCCATCGTGTCGACCCGAACCGGGGTAGAGGCAAAAATCTCGATCCGCACGCGGACAAGGGCCGGGTTTTCACGGTCCAGCGCGATGGCCAGCACATTGCCGACATCGACGCCGTTGTAGCGCACGACGCTGGCCTCGCTCAGGCCCGCGACGGTGTCAAAGACGATATCATATTGCGCGTAGGTCCGGTTGATCTGGACGCGGGCCAGCCACAAAAGGAACCCCATCGCCGCCACCATGCTGAACAGCGTGAAAGCCCCGACCAGAATATAGCGTGCGCGCGTTTCCATCAGGCAGGTCCTTGATCTTGTTTCAGCATCGGTTGCGCGGCATGGGCGCGGGGCCCGTGAAAGTAGGCGTGGACCCAAGGGTCATCGACATCCAGCATTTCGGCCATGGTGCCGGTGACCAGCACCTTCTTGTTCGAAAGCACAGCGATCCGGTCACAGGTTGCGTGCAGGGTATCAAGGTCATGGGTCACCAGAAACACCGTCAGCCCCAGCGCCTTTTGCAGCGCCACGATCAGGCCGTCGAATTCCGAGGCGCTGATCGGGTCAAGTCCAGCGGTGGGTTCGTCCAGAAACAGGATCTGCGGGTCAAGCGCCAGCGCCCTTGCAAGGCCCGCGCGC
>JBBQVR010000194.1:0-4539 GCA_038211355.1 Rhodobacterales bacterium
TCCTGGCGCACCGCGTGGCGCACAACCCAACGACTTGATCGGGATCTCGATCGACCGGCGCGGCGACCTCGTGGCGCGAGCAGTTCCGCCACGCGAGTGCCGTCACCGGCACCTGCAACATCAAAAGTCGTGTTTCAAAAAGCTGTTGCGCATCTAACGCCCAAGTTCTGCTGTGGGCGATCTGCCCGCCGGATGAATGGTGGTCGCAGCGCACGAGGAACGCAACGGGCGTCGCTCAGGATGCGGGTCGCGCCCGGCAGCAGCAACGCTACGTTAGATGAGCAGCGCGCGATGGTCGGCCGCGCGGTCGGCGCGAGCAGTTCCCGGTGCCAGACGTCCGGCGCGCGTGCTGGCGCACGAACCTCGAGCATCGCGTGCAATTGAATTCGGTGGCAGACCCCGGCCCGCCGCGCGTCATGGTGAACGGCATGTCGAACAGCTTAAGCGTGTCCGCCGTGCGCAAGATCAGCACGGCAACAAGGCTGGGGATCAGATAGGGCAGTTGCACATGGCGCAGCACGACCCAGTTCGATTTCGTCTCCAGTTGCGCGGCCTCTTCGATCTCGGGCGGCACGGTCGACAGGCCGGCCAGCAAGATCAGCGCCACGAAAGGAGTCCATTGCCAGATATCCCAGATGATCACGCCGATGAATGCGTTGGTCGGATCACCGATGAAATTGATCGGGTCAATCCCGATCCAGCCCAGCATCTGGTTAATGACCCCATATTTCTGGTTCAGCATCACTTGCGCCAGAAGCCCCACCACGGCATAGGTCGTGGCCATTGGCAGCACCAGCGACAGCCGGGCCAGCACCTTGAAAAAGCCCAGACCGGGGCGGTGCAACACCAGCGAAATCGTCAGCCCCAGGAAAATCTGCACTGGGACGGCTACGGCAAACAGCGTCGCGGTGCGCCCCATCGCCTGCCAGAACACCGGATCGGTCAAGACGAATGCATAGTTGTCAAGGCCAACAAACCGACTTTCCGACAGCTTGGTCAGGTTGAAGTAGTAAAAGCTTCTCCAAACTGCAAACCCAAGCGGCACAACCCCCACCAGCAGCAGGGCAAAGACCGCAGGGCCGATAAAGGCAAACAGGGTGCGGCGGGGCACGCGCATGGTCATGGCAAGGTCTCCGGCGAAGAAAAACCCCGGCCTTGGCAGGCCGGGGCAGCGGGATTTTGGAAACCCGGAGATCAGCGCGTCATTGCGCCAGCGGCTTCTTGCCGTCGTAGTAGCCGGCCTGGCTTAGAATACCTTCCATACGCTCACCGATGGTGCGCGCACCCTCTTCGACACTGACTTCGCCCAGCATCATCTTGGTGCCCCATTCCTGAACCACCTCGGTCACGGATGGCCATTCGGCAAAACGTGGGCGGAACTCTGGCACGCCTTCTTGCCAGCTTTCGACCAGCGCCGGGATGAACTTGTAGGTCTCGGCCAAAGCCGGGTCGGCATAGGCCGATTGCCGTGCAGGCACGCCGCCAAGCTCAAGATACGTCCCGGCATTCGCCTTCGAGGTCAGCCACTGGATGAACAGCCAACCGGCCGCCTTTTCATTGTCATCCGCCTGCGCGGCAACCGCCAACGAGAAACCGCCCAGTGCGGGCTTGCGTCCAGCGGGGCCCGTAGGTTCTGGCGCCACGGCCAGACAATCGCCCAGGGTCGACGTCTCGGGCGAGGCAAGTGTGGAATAGAACGCCGACCATTCGGTGATGAAGGCCACGTCGCCTTGCGCCAAAGCATTGACCGCTTCGGAATGGTCATAGGCCACGATGCCTTCGGGCATGAACTTCATCAGATCCTGACGGAATTGCAAGCCCGCCTGGCTTTCGGGCGAATTCAGGTTCGATTTGAAATCCGCCGTCAGGAAAGACCCGCCAAAGGGCCACAAAAAGCGCGCGAAACTGTCGGCCGACTGCGTCTCGTTACGCTTGGATTGCAGGGCGTAGGCGTATTTGCCATCCTTGGTCAGCGCGGGGCCGTAGGTATCCATCACCTCTTGCCATGTCGCGGGCGGCGCATCAAAGCCCGCGTCCTTCAACATGCAGGAGTTATAGAACAAAAGGCCCGAATAGTTGTCAAACGGCAGGCCATAGGTCTTGCCGTTCCAGCCACCGAAAGCGTTCAGCGTCAGCGGAAAGAAATCGGCCAAGTCAAGGTCGGGGTCTGTCAGCGCCGGGTCGGCGGTAAAGGTGTCGATCGGCACGATCCAGTTGTTTTCGGCAAAGTTGCCGATCCAGACAAGGTCGATCAGCGCGATGTCGATATCGCCCCCGGCCACGAAATCGCGCACCTGTTCGCCAAGGGCGTTTTCATAAGGCACCGTGGTCTGATTGACCTTGATGCCTGTCGCTGCCTCGAACTCGGGCAGCATCTTGATGGCGGCGGCGTAGCCTGGACGGTCAAGGAACAAAACCTCCAACTCGGTCCCGGCATAGGGCTTCGCCGCCTCTTCCAATGTCCATGCCCCGGCTGTGCCCGACATGCCGAATGCGGCACCGGCTGTCAGCGCAAGCACGCTGACCTGCTTTTTGAATTTCATGTTACCCTCCCAAGGTTTTAAGCGTTTCAATGATTGACATACATTTGTAACGCTGCACATAAGAATGTATAGACACTAGTCCGAGTCAACCCAAAAAGATGGACGATCGGCGAAATAAGTGACGTTGGGGAAGACAGGCATATGGCCGAAGTCAGGCTGAAGGGTGTGGACAAGTTCTACGGGGCGGCGCAGGCGTTGCACGGCATCACACTGGATATTGCCGACGGCGAATTCGCCGTATTCGTTGGGCCGTCGGGCTGTGGCAAATCCACGCTGTTGCGCGCGATTGCGGGGCTGGAGGACATCTCGGCGGGCAGCGTCACCATTGGCGCGCGCGACGTGACAAAACTTGCGCCATCGGACCGCGATGTGGCGATGGTGTTCCAGTCTTACGCGCTTTATCCGCACATGACGGTGCGCGAAAACATGGATTTCGGGATGAAGGTCAACAAGTTCGCGCCCGATGACCGCGCCCGTCGCATTGCCGAAGCCGCGCGCGTTTTGCAACTGGAACCCTACCTTGACCGCAAGCCCGCGCATCTGTCGGGTGGCCAGCGCCAGCGCGTTGCCATCGGCCGCGCAATCGTGAAAGAGCCCGCCGTGTTCCTGTTCGACGAGCCCTTGTCGAACCTGGATGCCAAGTTGCGCGTGCAGATGCGGGTCGAGCTTGAGGCGCTGCATTCGGATATGAAAGCCACGATGATCTACGTCACCCACGATCAGGTCGAGGCGATGACGATGGCCGACAAAATCGTGGTCCTGAACGCAGGGCGGATCGAACAGGTCGGAACCCCGATGGACCTCTATCACCGACCCTTGACCGAGTTTGTGGCCGGGTTCATTGGTGCGCCTGCAATGAATTTCCTGGCCATGGCAGACCATGCGGGGCGCGTCGCCACGGGGGGCGTGACCCTTGCGGCCAAAGCCGTGGCGGGTGCGGTGAAAGTGGGCATTCGGCCCGAGCATTTGGGTCTGGCCGAGGCGGGGGGCGATCTGGGGGCGACCGTGACCTTGCGCGAAACGCTTGGCGGCGATGCCTGGCTCTATGTGCGCACCGATGATGGGCAAAGCCTTGTTTCGCGCGCCGATGGCGACACGCCCCATGATCGTGGCGCAAGGGTCAGCCTGACCCTGCCCGCGCACCGCCTGCACCAGTTTTCCGCCACCGGCCAGACCCTGCAATCGGGAGAGGCGGCATGATGGACGACGCCGTTGCGCGTGCCGTCGCGCGCTCTCCTTCCGTGGCCGAAGTTCTGGTCGGGCGCAGTGTCTTGTCTGAAATAGGCCCGCTTTTTGCGCGGCACTTCGACGGGCAAAACGCCTGCATCATCGCGGATGAGGCAACATGGAACGCCGCCGGCGCGCGCTGTTTCGATCTTTTGACCCAAGCGGGAATCACCACCCGCCATCACATCTTGCCCGCCCACCCCCGCCCGAAGCCGACCGTGGAATTGGCGAATGACCTGCGCGATCGGCTGGCACAAGACGCCTCGGTGCCCGTGGCCGTCGGGTCCGGGGTGATCAACGATGTGGTCAAGTACGCGGCCTTTGATCTCGAACGCCACTATCTGTGTGTGGCAACCGCCGCCTCGATGGATGGTTATACCTCGGCAGGGGCGCCCTTGTCCGACAAAGGGTTCAAGATGACCATCCAGTGTCGCCCCGCCCGCGTGGTGCTGGGCGATCTGGATGTGATCGCGGCGGCCCCGCTGGAAATGGCAGGCTGGGGCTACGGCGACATGGCGGGGAAAATTCCTGCCGGGGCCGATTGGATCCTCGCCGACGCGCTGGGGATCGAGGCGGTGGATACTGTCGCCTGGCCGATGGTGCAGGGCCCGCTGCGGGGCTTGCTGTCCGCGCCTGCGCGCATCGCGGCGGGTGATTTGGCGGCGGTTGCGGGGCTGTTTACCGGCCTTACGATGGTGGGTCTGGCGATGGAGGCGCACGGCTCTTCACGCCCCGCATCGGGTGCCGACCATCAGATAGCCCACCTGTG
>JBBQVR010000195.1:0-4419 GCA_038211355.1 Rhodobacterales bacterium
CCCGCCATACGTTCCAGCGCCTCGGCGTCCTTGATCAACACACCTGCCTGCGCGCCGCGCCCCGCCGCCGTGGTGATCGAGATCGGCGTGGCCAAACCAAGCGCACAGGGGCAGGCGATGATCAGCACCGACACCGCCGAGGCGATGGCGAAGACCAAAGCGGGTTCTGGGCCAAAGATCATCCAGACGACGAAGGCGATAAGGGCGATGGCGACGACGGTCGGCACAAAGATTGCCGACACCCGGTCCGCCAGCCCCTGAATGGGCGCGCGGGACCTGCGCGCGTTCGACACCATCGCCACGATCTGCGCCAGCACCGTATCGGCCCCGACCTTGCCCGCCTCCATCACCAGAGAGCCGTTCTTGTTGATCGTGGCCCCGGTAACGCCGTCGCCCGGGCCCTTTTCGACTGGCATCGACTCGCCGGTCAGCATGCTTTCGTCCAAGGATGAATGACCTTCGATCAGCACGCCGTCGACGGGCACCGCATCGCCGGGGCGTACCCGCAGCCGGTCACCCTCCATGATGTTTTCCAGCGGAGCGTCATACTCCGACCCATCCGGCAGGATGCGCCGCGCGGTCTTGGGTGCCAAATCCAGCAGCGCGCGGATCGCATCACCCGTGCGTTCGCGCGCCCGCAGTTCCAGAACCTGGCCCACAAAGACCAGCGTCACAATCACCACGGCCGCCTCGAAATAGGTGCCGACGCCGTGGCCCATCCGGTATTGCTCCGGGAACACGCCCGGCAGGAAGGTGGCGACCAGCGAATAGAGGTAAGCCGCCGCCACGCCAAGGCTGATCAGCGTCCACATGTTTGGCGACCGGTTCACCAACGAGTCCCAGCCGCGTTTGAAGAACGGCAGGGCTGCCCAGAGGATGATCGGTGTTGCCAGTGCGAATTCCAGGTAGCTGGCGGTCTGATGCCCGATCCAGTCGCGCACCGGCAGCGCCACCAATTCCCCCATCGTCAGAACGATCAGCGGCACCGCCGCCGCCGCCGAAATCCACATGCGGCGTGTGAAGTCGGTCAGCTCATGGCTTGGCTCGTCCGACGGCAGCATCGGCTCCAGCGCCATGCCGCAGATCGGGCAGCTACCCGGCGCATCGCGAATTATCTCCGGGTGCATCGGGCAGGTATACTGGGCGTTGGCAGGAGCAGCCTCCTTGCGCCCCGCGGCGCGGCCCGAAGCGTAGAACCACGGATCGGCCTTGAACTTCGTCTGGCATTTCTCGGAGCAGAAATGGAACGGCTCGCCGCCAAAACTCTCGGTCCGCGTATCTGGCTTCAGGCGCACAGTCATACCGCAAACGGGATCTATGGCCGTTGGCCCGGCAGCAGCCTTCCCCACGTCACCCTCCGACATCTCGTGGTCGGCATGGGAATGGCCTGCGTGTGGATCTGTCCTGGACATGGTGTTCTCCTTGTTGCGGTCCGTGCCGCGTGAAGGCCGATGCACAGCGCCCTCGGGATCAGGGTGCGCCTTCCCAGTGTTGGAAGGTCAAGCACGGATCGTCGACGCGGCCTGATCAGATCTCGACAACGGCCTTGGCCAAGAGATCGCGCACCTGACCCGCAACGCTGTGCAAAGCGGAATTGTCGATAGCCTGCATCGAGGCAACCGGATCAATCGCGCTGACCTCGACCCCGCCGTTCACCTCGCGCAGAATCACGTTGCACGGCAGCATCGCACCCACGCGCGGTTCCATCCCGATGGCTTCCATCGCCATCTTCGGGTTGCAGGCCCCAAGGATGCGGTAGGCTGGCATATCCGCGTCGAGCTTCTTCTTCATCGTTGGCTTGACGTCGATTTCAGTCAGCACGCCAAAGCCGTTTGCAGCCAGCGCGGCACGGGTGCGCGCGTCCACCGCGTCGAAATCCGCGCCTGTGATCAGTCGGTTGATCGTATAGTCCATCCGGTTTCCTTTTGTCTATTTGCGCAAGTATTTGACCAGCGCTGCAATCATCAGGCCGACCAGCACAAGGATGACAATCATCCAAAGCCAGCCAAAGCCCATGCCCAAACCCATACTATAGCCGTTCATCATCATAACCTCCTGATCTGTGATGGGTTGCCCCCACCAACCGACCTCAACCGGCTGGCAGGGAAGGCAGGTGTCAGTTGTTGCCCATCATGCCGTGATCCATGCCCTGCATGCCGCCCTGCTGCCCGCCCATATGGCTTTGCATCATGTCTGCCATTGCGGCCATTTCGGCGTCCGTCACCTGCCCGTCGCCATCGGCGTCGTGCATCTGGAAGGCGCGCACCGTCATCGGTCGGGTGTGGGCCGCGTGCATCACTGCGAATTCCTCCAGCGACAAGGTGCCGTTCGCGTCGGTGTCATAGGTCTTGAGTTCGGCCTGAATGCCGGCCGTCATTTCCTCGGGGCTGAGCGTGCCGTCCTTGTCGGTGTCGAACGTCGCCATGGCATAGCTATGGCCGCCGCCCATCATGCCCATGGACCCACCCATCATACCGCCATGCTGGCCCATCATGCCACCATGCTGCATCTGGCCCTGCTGGGCGACGACCGGCACGGCGACAGCGGCCACACCAAGGGCGGCAACAGCTGCAAGGGCAAATTTTGTCGAACGGTTCATTCTGTGTCTCCTGAATCAGATTGCGATGGGTTCAATCTGGGACGCAGGTGTCCCACAGGTTTGTCAGGGGGGCGCCTGTTTTGTATCAAATTGTCGCAAGCCCGGGGGCTGAGAGAGGTTTGCGACAATCTTTTGTCTGCAGAGCCAACAGGTTCCGCTAGGGTCAACCTCAGGAGACAAGATGATGACCCAGCCGCCACATATCCTGCCCCCGCACATCCTGATCGTCGATGACCACCGCGAGATCCGCGATGCACTGGTGAAGTACCTGGAGAGAAACGGCATGAGGGCAACCTCTGCCGCCGATGCCATCGCGATGGATGCGGCGATGAAGGTGGGTCAGTTCGACCTGATCGTGCTGGATGTGATGATGCCGGGCGAAGATGGCCTGTCGGTCTGCCGCCGTTTGCGCGCACAGGGGGGTATCCCGATCCTGATGCTGACCGCCTTGGGGGATGAGACCGACCGCATCGTCGGCCTGGAGGTCGGTGCGGATGATTATCTGCCCAAACCCTTCAATCCGCGCGAGTTGCTGGCCCGGATCAAGGCAGTCCTGCGTCGGTCCGACCGGACGGAAGTTGTCGGCGGCAGTTTGGCTGGGCATCGGCTGGCATTCGACCGCTGGGTGCTTGATACCGACCGCCGGACCCTGACCGACGCTGACGGCACCGAGGTCGCGCTGACCACCGCCGAATTCCGTCTGCTGACGGTGTTTCTGGAGCGGCCGCGCTTTGTGCTTAGCCGCGAGCAACTGCTTGATCTGACGTCGGGCCGCGCCGCACAGGTCTTTGATCGGACCATCGACAACCAGATCAGCCGCCTGCGCCGCAAGATCGAAGCCGATCCCGCCAAGCCCGCGCTGATTGCAACGGTTTGGGGCGGCGGCTACAGCCTTGCCGCCGATGTAAGGAGGGTGTCTTGACCCCGCGTTTTCCCTTCGTTCAAAGGCTGTTTCCGCAATCCCTTGGCGGTCAGCTCTTGGTCATGCTGCTCTTGGCACTGGCCATCACGCAGGGACTTGGCCTTGTGCTGCTGACGGACGAGCGGAACCGCGCGGTGCGGGCGGCCCTGGGGCTGGAGGCGGCCGGGCGCGCGGCGAATGTCGTCTTGCTGCTGGACAGCGCCCCATCCGATCTGCGCCCCTCCATCCTGCGGGCGGCGGACTCGCCGCTTGTCAGGTTTGACATCGGGCCAGAGCCAGAAGCGCTGCATGACAGCGCCGAAGCCGACATGGTCCTGCGCCAGATCCGACAAATTCTCGGCGAACCGGAACGAGAGGTTCGCGCCGATGTTCATGCCCTGTCCGTCGCCGCCATGCCACTGCCGGAGGGTGTGCCCGCCACCATGCGTCCGATGCACGAGGCAATGATGGCCGGACGGACCGACCCCATCGAGCTGACGCTGTCGATCCGGCTGGCGGGGGGCGACTGGCTGAACGTGCGCACGTTGTTTCACCGCCCCAGCCTGCAATGGACGCCGCAAGCCATTTTGCCGGTGCTGCTGATGGGGGTGGCTGTCGCACTGGTGGCATCGTGGACCGCGCGGCGTGTCGTTGGCCCGATGCGCGCCCTTGCCATGGGGGCCGACCGGCTTGGTCGCGGTCTTGAGGCCGATCCTCTGCCATTGGCTGGTCCATCCGAGGTGCAAGAAACCACGCAGGCCTTTAACCGAATGAAAGACCGACTGACGCGCTTCGTGAACGAGCGCACGCATATGCTTGCCGCCCTGAGCCACGACCTGCGCTCGCCCCTGACTGCGATGCGGCTTCGGATCGAGATGCTTGATGAGACTGAAGACAGTGTCCGACTGAAGGCGCTTGT
>JBBQVR010000196.1:0-4329 GCA_038211355.1 Rhodobacterales bacterium
GCATCCGCCAGCCGGAACACGGCTGCATAATGCGTGATGTCACGGGCCGATTGGAACCCCGCCGGCATGATGAAATGGCGCTGGTGGCCGTTCAGCCACGCCAGATACGCGATCCCGGCCTTGTAGAACCGGGTGGGCGCGCGAAAAATCTCATGGCTGAGGGGGACAGTGGGGGCGAGAAGGCGGTTGTAGGTGGCAAGATCGCCCGTAGCGAGGGCCTCCAGCGCCTGTGACGCTGCCGGGGCGATGGCGGCGAAGATGCCCAGAAGGGCGTGCGAATGGTGGGTGCCGTCACCGGCGATCAGGGGGGCGTAGTTGAAGTCATCGCCGGTATAAAGCCGCACGCCGGGCGGAAGGCGGGCGCGGAAGTCTTCCTCATGCGCCTGATCCAGCAGGGAAATCTTGATGCCGTCCACCTTGGCCGGGTTTTCCTTGATCAAGGCCAAAACAAAATCAGACGCGGTCGCGACATTGGTTGAGCCCCAGTAACCCGAAAGCTGGGGGTCAAACATGTCGCCCAGCCAATGCAGGATCACCGGCTGCGCCGCGCCATCGATCAGGCGGCGGTAGACGTGATGGTAGGCATCCGGCCCGGCGCCGATGGCGGTATAGGCGCGCGAGGCCATGAGGATCAATTGCCCGCCTGCGGCCTCAATCGCCTCAGCTTGGGTTTCATAGGCGGCGGTGATGGCGTCGGGTGTGGCAAGCTCCGTCAGCGGCAGATGATCGGTGCCCGCCCCACAGGCCACGCGCGGGCGCATCGGGTGGGCGCGGGCTGCGGTCATGGTGCGCTGGATGAGTTCGAGTGCCGTGGGCCAGTCGACGCCCATGCCGCGCTGGGCGGTATCCATCGCCTCGGCCAGATGCAGGCCCTGGTCCCAAAGCTGGGCACGAAAGGCAAGCGTGGTGTCCCAGTCTACCGCGGGACGGCCATCCCAGGGCGAGCGTTCGCCCAAGGGATCGCTGACGACATGGGCGGCGGCAAAGGCGGTGCGGGTGAGGGCGCATTTGGGCGCGCGGGCGGTGAGTGGGGTGCCGCTCAAGTGGTAGGGTTCAAGGCAGGCGTCGGCGGTGGGCAGGATCAGCATGGGGCGGCTCCCGGTGCAGCTGTGGACTGTAGCGCTGAAGCGCACGCCTTTTGTCTCGCCTTTTGCGCGCGAAGGGCGCGCCACGGCCGGTGCATTGTGGGCGCTTCGCCCCCAAAACCCCCAGAGGATATTGGGGCGGAAAGGAAGGCGCAGGTGAAGACAGTGATCATGGCGCGGCCATGGTGGGCAGGTCAAAGACGAGGATGCCCTCGATGCCGCCTTCGGCTGCCGCCACCAGCATGGCCCCGGCGCGCTTGTGGTCGGGGTGGTCCTGATAGGCGGCGAGGGCAGCCCAGTCGGTGAAGTCGATAGTAAAGCCGTGGAGGTAGCCCCGTTCGATTTTTTCCGGGCTTTCGCTGCGGCCGGAGTGAAGGGAAAGGATGCCGGGAAGCTTGGTCCGGATCGCGGCAAGGTCGGCGAAGATGGCGGCGATATGGCCCTCGGTCACGTCTTTGCGGGCTTTCATCAGAACGATATGGCGGATCATGGTTGGGTCCTTTCGCGGATCATCTGGGCAGCTTTTTCGGCGATCATGATGGTTGCAGCGTTGGTGTTCGACGACACCACACGCGGCATGATCGAGGCATCGACCACCCTTAGCCCGGCGATGCCGTTGAAGCGCAGTTGCGGGTCAACGACGGCGCCCGCGTCACTGCCCATGCGGCAGGTGCCGGCGGGGTGGTGGTCGGTCTTGGAGTGTTTGCAGGCGTAGTCGAAATAGTCCTGATCGGTCCGTACCTCTGGCCCCGGCAGGCGTTCGGCCAGAACGAAAGGCTGCAGGGCGCTTTGGCGCATCATCTCACGCGCCAGTTTCAGACCGCGGATCGACATTTCCCGGTCATGCGGGTCGGCCCAGTAGTTCGGGTCGATCAGGGGGGTGGCCTTGGGGTCGGCGCTGGCAAGGCGGACTGTGCCGCGCGATCTTGGGCGCAGGTAGGCCGAGTTGAGTGTGACCCCGCCTTGCGGCATGGCGGTAACGCCGGCCTCGATCCCTGACCCGAGGCCAAGGTGAAACTGGATATCGGGGCTGCGGGCGTCGGGGTCGGCGTACCAAAAGCCCCCGGTCTCAAACAAAGAGGACGCCACAGGGCCCCGCCGCGTCAGCAGATATTGCAGCCCGGCAAGGGCCGACAGGTGCGGTTTGGCAAAGCGGTCATAGGTGTGCGGGCCGGTGCATTCGGCGATGACGAAAAGATCAAGGTGGTCTTGCAGGTCTGCGCCCACGCCCGGCTGGTCAAGGACCACGGGGATGCCCAGCGACCGCAAATGGTCTGCCGGGCCGATGCCGGAAAGCTGCAACAGCCGCGGCGAGCCGATGGCCCCCGACGACAGGATCACCTGCGCCCCGCGGATCACGCCTTCGGGGGTTTCCACACCCACCGCACGGCCGTTTTCGACCACGATCCGCAGCACCTGCGCGCCGGTCTGCACGGTCAGGTTCGCCCGCCCCCGCGCCGGCCCAAGATAGGCGACCGAGGTGGAGGAGCGGCGATAGTGCTTCTGGGTCAACTGGTAGTAGCCAACGCCGTCCTGCGCCTCACCCGTCATGTCAAGGTTGCGGGGGATGCCCATCTGGGCTGCGGCGGCAAACCACGCCTCGCAGATCGGCAGGGGCGCGCGGGGCTGGCTGACACCAAGGGGGCCGCCCTTGCCGTGGTAGCGGTTGTCGAAACTGTCGTTATCCTCGGCGCGGCGGAAGTAGGGGAGCACATCCTCATAAGACCAGCCGGGGCAACCCAACTGCCGCCATTCGTCATAGTCCTGCGCGTTGCCGCGCGTGTAGATCTGGGCGTTGATTGACGACCCACCGCCGATCACGCGGGCTTGGGTATAGCGGATCACCATGCCGTTCATGTGGCGCTGCGGCACGGTCTGCCAGCCCCAGCTGCCGATGCCCTTGGTCATCTTCGCAAAGCCTGCGGGCAGGTGGTAGAACGGGTGGCGGTCGCGGCCCCCCGCCTCCAGCAGCAGAACGCGGGCCGTGGGGTCCTCGGACAGCCGCGCCGCCAGCACACAGCCAGCGGAACCGCCGCCGATGATGATGAAATCGTAACCCTCGGTCATGCGTCAAAGCCTTTCAATCGACAGCCCGCCATCGACGGGGATCACCGCCCCGGTGGCAAAGGCCATATCGCCGCGCACCAGCGGCAGGACGATGCGGCCGATATCCCCGGGCTGGCCCCAGCGGCCTGCGGGGACAAGGCCAGCTTCGATCCGCGCGGTATATTTGTCCTTTACGCCTGCGGTCATGCCGGTCTCGATGATCCCGGGGCGCAACTCGAACACGCCGATGCCGTGCGGGGCAAGGCGCAGGGCAAGGGCCTTGGCGGCCATCGAAGCGGCGGCCTTGGAGATGCAATACTCGGCGCGATCAACGCTCGCCATCGACGCGGAAACCGAGGTGATGAAGGTGATCGACCGGTAGGTGTCCGTGGGAATGGTCAGCATCGCCTTGGCCACCGCCTGCGCCAGGAAGAACGCGCCGCGCAGGTTGATCCCCATGGTCCAGTCAAAGTTTTCAGGCGTGATCTCAAGCATGTCGCCGCGTATCCGCGCCGGAACGCCTGCGTTCTGGATCAGCGCGGTGATCGGGCCGGTGGTTTGCAGCAAAGCGGGGATGCCTGGCACATCCCCCAGATCGTGCTGGACGTACCGCGCGTTTGGGCCAAGTGCGGCCAGCGCCTCCTGCACCGCGTCAGCCTCCGGCGGCAGGTCGGCGGCCAGCACCAGCCGCCAGCCGTCGGCGGCCAGCGTACGGGCGATGCCAAGGCCGATGCCTTGCTGGCCGCCGGTGATAAGTGCCACAAGCGCGGTCATGCGGCGGTCCTTGCGATATGGTCGCCCGCCCGCAGCGCCAGGGCGGCGATGGTCAGCGACGGGTTCACCGCGGCCGACGTCGGCAGGACCGAGGCATCGACGATGTAAAGGTTGTCCAGATCATGTGCCTTGAGGCTGGCATCGACGACCGAAGCGGCGGGGTCATCCCCCATCCGCGCCGTGCCGCATTGGTGGCTGGGCTTCGACTTCGGAAACCCGCGCGACAGGACAATCGGCCAGCCCGCCTTGCGCATCGCGCGGGCCAGACGCTTCACCAGAAGGTCATGCGCCTTCACGTTGGTCTTGCGCCAGTCCACCACCACGCCGCCGTTCTTCCACATGACGCGGGAATTCGGGTCGGGCAGATCTTCGGACATCGCCATGATGTGGATCGAATGGTCGGCAATGTGGCGGGCAAGCCAGA
>JBBQVR010000197.1:0-4264 GCA_038211355.1 Rhodobacterales bacterium
ATGTTGTGCGCGATGAAGATGCAGGAGTGTCCGGTATCCCGCGCCTGGCGCACGAACTGCAGCACGCCCTGGGTTTCGGCCACGCCAAGGTTGTTGGTCGGTTCGTCCAGGATGATCAGGTCACTGTCGAAATGCATGGCGCGGGCAATCGCCACCGCTTGCCGTTCGCCCCCCGACAGGGATGAGATCGGGGTTGAGGGCGGGATGTTCTTGGTGATGCCGACCTGTTTCAGCAGCTCGGACGCCACCCGCTCCATCATCGGCAGGTCCAGCCGGTCGAAGAACCGGCCGCCCCGCACCGGCTCGCGTCCAAGGAACAGGTTGCGGGCGATGGACAGCTGGGTAACCAGCGCTGAGTCCTGGTAGATCGTCTCGATCCCGTTGGCGATGGCATCGGTGGTCGAGGTCATCTCGACCTTGCGGCCACGGATGTGGATGTCGCCGCTGGTGGTCGGCACGGCACCGGACAAGACCTTGATCAGCGTGGATTTCCCGGCACCGTTGTCGCCGAGAAGCCCCACCACCTCACCCCGGTTCACGGTGAGGTTCACCCCGTCGAGCGCCTTTACCCGGCCATAGTACTTGGTGATGTTCTGCATCCGGATCAGTTCTTCGGCCATGTCTCAACCCCCCGACTGGTTGCGGCGGTCAAGCCAGGAATGCAGCGCCATCATCCCCAGGATGATCGCTCCGATGAAGATGTTGTAGGCCAGCCCCGGCACGCCGATCATCACGATGCCATTGCGCATCAGGCGCAGGATGAAGATGCCAAGGATCGTGCCGATGATCGTACCGCGCCCACCCAGCAGCGAGGTGCCTCCGATCACGACCATGGCGATGACCTCCAGCTCATACCCCGTGCCAGAGTTCGGGTTGGCGGCAGAGGTGCGGATGGAACTGATGATCCCCGCAAAGCCGGCGAGCGTTGAACTCAACACGAAAAGCCCGACCTTGACGCGCGCCACCTTCACGCCCCGCGCCGCTGCCGCATTGGCGTTGCCGCCGACGGCAAGGATCCAGTTGCCGGTCCGCGTGCCGGTCAGCACATAGTGCAGCACTACCGCCACCAGGATGAACCAGAAGAGCGACATGTAAAGCCGCAGCTGCCCGAACCGGATATCGCCCACCAGGGCCGAGGCGAGCCATTCGCCCTCGGCGCTCCACGTCCGCTGGGGGAAGCCGTCGGTGATGTACAGCGCGGTGCCGCGTGCCACCAGAAGCATTCCCAGCGTCACAAGGAAGGACGGGATTTTCAGAGCAGTCACGAACCAGCCATTGACCATCCCGATCAGCGCCGCGATCACGATGGCGATGATGAACGCGCCGAACAGAGACGTCAGGCCGGCGTTGAACAGGCTCCACATCAGGACCGGTGTCAGGCCGAACAGCGCGCCGACCGAAAGGTCGAATTCGCCGGACGTCATCAGAAGCGTCATGGCCAGGGCGATCAGTCCCAGTTCGACCGTGAACGCGAGGGTGTTCGAGATGTTGAGCACCGACAGGAAGGCCGGGTTGATCGAAGTGAATGTGACAATCAACAGGACCAGCAGTATCGCCGGGCCAGCCTCGGGTCTGGCAAAAACCCTTTTGGCCAAGTTCTGCTTTTCCAAAGGAAATCCTGTGTTTGGGGCCCCTGCGGCCCTGTCTGACGAAAAGATGCGGCCCCGCGCCGGAAGGGCGGGGCCGCAGGCGGATTACTTGCCGCTCATGATGTCGTCATAGACCTGTGCCGTGTCCTTTTCGTACAGCGCGCCGGTGATGACGTCGAAGGCCGCAGGCGTGCCCCCCGCCTGCATAGCCGCCAGCGACAGGGCGACATAGCTTGTGGCCTGCGGGTCTTGCCACTGGGCGGCATTGATGTAGCCGTTCAGCACGCCTTGCGTGGTATCCAGCGAATTGCCCCAGCCAACTGCAGGGATCTCGCCGGCCGCGACGCCAACCTGGTCGAACACGCGCGGGATCGAGCCGGTCACAAGGTCACCCAACCCGATGATCGCATCCACCTTGTCGCGGTTGGCGGTCAGGTAGTCCGACATGCGGGTGATGATCTCGGCCTGGTCCAGTGTGGCGTCGGTGACTTCCCAGGTGATGTTGAGCGGGGTGAAAACGGACGAAATGCCCGCTTCTTCCTGCACGCCGTAGGTGGCGCCGGGAACTTCCACCGGCATCCAGACAAAATCACCGGACTCAACCAGCCCCTTGTCCACCAGATACTGCGCCCAGCCTGCGCCCACGACTTCAAGGTCGGCGCCCACATAGGCGTCGAAGTCCGCCGTCGGATCGGGGGTGTTCATGTTGATGATCGGGATGCCGGCGGCGACGGCTTCGGCGGTCACTTCGACCAGCGAGCCCGGATCAGGGCTGGAGGTGACGATACCGTCTGCGCCCGTTGCGATGGCGGCACGCACGGCCTCTTGATGCGAGGGCACGTCACCGGAATGGAACGAGGTGTTCACCGTATTGCCGGTGTCGGCAGCCCACTTGTTCGCGCCGTCCAGAAAGTAGGTCCAGACCGGGTCGGCGGGTGAGCCGTGCGAGACCCAGTAGAACGTCTTGCCCTCGGCCAAGGCGACGGTTCCGGTTGCGATGGTTGCGACAAGCGCGGTTGTCAGGCCGAAGAATGTTCTTCTCAGCATGGTGTTTCCTCCACTGACCATGTTCGGGCAGCTGCCCGTTTCATTGTGCAGGCACCCCCGCGAAGACCGGGCGCCGTGGGCAGTTGCGCCCCTTTGGGCCCCGCCTTCTTGCTTTTGAAGTGGTGCAGATCGGCGCCCCAGGGCGCAAACCGAAGTTGCATCAGATCACATCAGCCAGCAGCGGGTTCAAAGGCGTCCCGGTTGGTCTGGGACGGAAGCGTTGGCGCTGGTATGAACGTGATTTCAACAGTTTGCTTCTATAAACCAGGGTCTGAGACCGTCGTTCTACCCTTTGGACCGGCCTGCGTGTTACATCGGTCTTGCTGATGTGCTAGCCTTGCCGTGAGGAAATCTGGGGGCGCTGATGCGCAAGGCGTCTATTGCCGACATTGCCGGGTTGGCCGAGGTCTCGACCGCCACGGTTGACCGAGTGTTGAACGGGCGGGCGGGGGTGTCGGCGGCGAACCGGCAGCGGGTGAACACGGCGGCGAAGGCGTTGGGCTATCTGCCAACCGAGGGGAAGATCACGCTGCCCTCGCGGCCTGCGCATCTGGAGTTTTTCATTCCGCTTGGCCGCAGCGAGTTCATGCACAATCTTGCCGCCACGATCCGCGATTTCGCGGCGGACCTGCCGCTGGTCGCGTCCTGCACCATCCACCCGATCGACGGGCTTTCCCCAGCTGCGCTGGTGCGGGTGCTGGAGAAGACCTCGCTGCAGACGGACGGCGTGGGGCTGATCACGGTGGATCATCCGATCACACGGAATGCGATCCGGCAGCTTTCCGAGGCCGGGTTGCGGGTCATCACCATCGCGTCGGACGTGCTGTCGACGCCCCGGTCGGCCTATGTGGGCGTGGACAACAGGGTTGCCGGACGGACGGCCGGCTTGGTGCTGGGCCGGATGGCGGGGGTTAGCACCGGGGCGCTGGCTTTGTTCTTGGGATCAAGGGCTTATCATGGCCATGAGGAACGCGAGAACGGCTTTCGTGCGGTGATTGGCGAGCAGTTTCCGGGCCTCAACCTGCTGCCCGCCATCGAGACGGACGAGGATAACGCCACCTCATATGCCGCCACGGTGCGGCTGTTGGAAAGCCGTCCGGATGTGGTGGGTATCTACTGCGTCGGCGCGGGGCGGTCGGGCATCGCGAAGGCGGTGGCCGAAAGGGGCCGGCCGCGACCCTTCGTGATCCTTCACGACCTGACGAATGTTACCCGCCGCTTGCTGGCCGAGGATGTGATCGACGTGGTGATCGACCAGAACGCGCGGCTGACAGGAGAGCAGTCGGTGATCCGGCTTTTGGGCTCCATCGCATCGACCGCGCCGTTTCTGACGCTGAAGTTCATCGAGCCGCGCATTATTCTGCGCGAAAACATCCCGGTGCGTTAACCAGCTGATCCGGCTGCGCTTCCACGATCTGCAATGAGCCTGACATGCGTATGGCCGGCGTATGGCACCTGTCTGGGCCGTCAGGCCGTTAACCTTGTCAAAGCTCCAGCCGGGTGGCGGCGCCGACGGCGACCTCTTGTCCCGTGCGGCGCGAGCGGATCGCGGCGAAGGCGAGGGCGAGGCTGTGCAGGTTTTCAGCCGCTCCGTTGGCCGGCTCACTGTCATCCTCGATGGCCACCAG
>JBBQVR010000198.1:0-4256 GCA_038211355.1 Rhodobacterales bacterium
GATGTCTTCATCGGTAACTTCATTGACGTTGACCGTGCCGACAAGCTGGCCGTTCTTCATCACCGATGCCCGATCGCACAGCTTCATCACGTTGTGGATGTCATGTTCGATCAGGAAGATGCCAAGGCCCTGCGCCTTCAGTTCCTGGATCAGTTCCGACACCATCTGGGTTTCGTGCGGCCCAAGCGCGGCGGTGGGTTCGTCCATGATCAGGATCTTGGCGTTGAAGTAGACCGCGCGGGCGATGGCGACAGACTGCCGCTGACCGCCAGAAAGCGCGCTGACCGGCACGTTGAACTTGCGGAAGTTCGGGTTGAGGCGGGCCATGATCTTGCGGGTTTCAGCCTCCATCGCGGATTCGTCCACGAAGCCCATGCCGTTCACCAGCTCTCGGCCCAAAAACAGGTTCGAGGCGGCATCAAGGTTGTCGGCCAGCGCAAGGGTCTGGTAGATCGTCTCGATGTTCTGGGTGCGGGCGTTGCGGGGGTTGTTGATCTCAACCTCCTCGCCATTGATCAGGATCTGACCGGCATCGGCCTTGTAGGCCCCCGACAGGCATTTGATCAGCGTCGATTTACCCGCACCGTTGTGGCCCAGAAGGCCGACAACTTCGCCAGGATACAGATTGACGGTGACGTGATCGACGGCCTTGATCCCCCCGAAAGAGATCGAGATGTCGCGCAATTCGACCAGGGGAGTTCCCTTGTTCGTGGTCATGTCCAGCCCCTCCCTTATTTGCCGCGGCGGCGGTAAACGTTGTCAAGATAGACGGCCACCACCAGAACGGTGCCCACCACGATCTGCTGCACGGCGGTGTCGAACCCGATCAGCACCATGCCTGACTTCAGCGACTGCATGACGAAGGCGCCCAGAATCGCGCCGTAGATCGTGCCCACACCCCCGGCAAGCGAGGTGCCCCCGATGACGGCAGCGGCGATGACGTAAAGCTCATCCAGCAAGCCCAGCGCGTTGGTGGCGCTGTTCAGGCGGGCGGATGCGATGACGGCAGACAGGCCCGCCAGCGCGCCCATCAGGGCAAAGATCTTCAGCGTCATCCATTTGACGTTGATGCCCGACAGGGCCGCCGCTTCGGGGTTGCCGCCGATGGCGAACACATAGCGGCCAAAGCGGGTGCGGTTCATCAGGATCGTCATCGCGATGGCGACGGCGACCATGATCAGGACCGGGATCGCAAAGCCGTGGCTGACGAACACGTCTTCGGCCAGGTTCTGCTGCTTGAGGATGCCCTTGGGCCAAGGGTAGGCGTTCACGACCAGAACCGCGCCGACCACCAGACCGCAGCCAAGGATGGCCATTGTCACCTCGGCCCACATCGGGCGGAGGGGGAAGTCGTGCCGCTTGCGCGACTGACGGCCGGAATAGATGAGGTAAAGGATCGCGACAATGGCGATGGCGCCGACGATGAAGCTGCCGGTTTCACCGACCGCGCCATAAGGCCCGCCGCCCAAAAGCTGGAACGTGCTGTCGACCGGAGAGATCGTTCGCCCGTTCGCCGACAGGAAGGCAAAGCCGCGCCAGATCAGCAAGCCGCCCAGCGTGACGATGAACGAAGGGATGCCGCGGTAGGCGATAAGCGAGCCCTGGAAGGCCCCGATCGACCCGCCGACGAAGATGCCAAGGATGACGGTCAGCACCCAGATCATCGGGTGGCCAAGGCCAAGGTATTGCGGCAGGAACTCTACCTGAAAGAGGCCCATCATCATGCCGGTCACGCCCAGAATGGCCCCGACCGACAGGTCGATATTGCGCGTGATGATGACCAGCACCATGCCCGTGGCCATGATCCCGATGGATGCGCTTTGCACGCTGAGGAACCACAGGTTCTGCGGGGTCAGGAACGACCCTTTTTCCCACACCGTCGCGGGGTTCAGCAGGGCAAACGCCTCGCCCAGGGTGCCTTCGCCAGTGAAGGCGGCACCCCAGAAGGCCTGGATGAAATCACGCAGGCCCGGATACAGGTGGAACCCGATCCAGATAAGAAGCAGCGCGCCGAACATCCCCAGCAGGCGGGTGTCGATTTCGGTTGCGCGCAGAAAGCGGGACACGGGGCCCGGCTGCACGTCATGAGTGGTTTTCAGGGATGTGTCGGTCATGTCCTCGTCCGGCGGTCTGAGGGAAGACGCCGTGACAGCGGCCCGTCGCACTGGGCCAGATGGCCAGGGTGCCGACAGGTCAGTGTCGCGTCCGGGAACGGCTTTGCACCGTCAGGAATAGGAAAAGCGGGTGCCGGGACAAGCCCGGCACCCTTTGGATCAGACGATCACTCGCAGCCGACGACGCCGGCCATGGCGCCTTCACAGGCTTGCTCTTTGGTGATGTGACCTGCGTCGATGGCAAGGTTCAGGTTGTCCTTGGTCAGCGGCGTCGGGGCCAGCAGGATGGCGTTCATTTCAACGCCCTTCTCACCGCCCGAGAACTTGGCAGCTCCGGCGATCGAGTCCAGAGCCCCACCGTCGGCCAGAGCCGAGGCGATTTCGCCAGCGGCCTTGCCAAGCTGACGCGCGTCCTTCCAGACCGAAACGGTCTGGGTGCCGCGTGCCACACGGTTGATTGCCGCAAGGTCGCCGTCCTGGCCACCGACCGGGATCACCAGGCCCTGTGCGCCAAGTGCTGCAACCACACCGCCGGCCATGCCGTCGTTCTGGCTCATCACGGCGTCAACGGCATTGGCGTTGGCGGTCAGGATCTGCTCCATGTTGGTCTGGGCGCTTTCCGGCTTCCAGCCGTCCGAGAACGCTTCGCCGACAATCTTGATGTCGCCCGAGTCCACGGCAGGCTGGATGACCGACATCATGCCCTGCAGCAGGAAGCCAGCGTTCGGATCACCCGGGTCACCCTTGATGATCGCGTAGTTGCCCTTGGGCGCAGCGGCGAAGATGGTTTCCGCAATGATGCGGCCCACGCCAACGTTGTCGAAGGTCAGATAGAAGGTGCGATCGTCTTCGATCAGGCGGTCATAGCCGACGACCGGGATGCCCTGTGCGGCGGCCAGTTCGATGGCCGGGCCAATGGCGTCCTTGTCCCATGCGTTGATGATCAGGGCGTCAACACCCTGGGTGATCAGCGCTTCGATGTCGGCCAGCTGCTTGGTGGACGACGACTGTGCGTCGGCGTTCACATAGGTGTTGCCGGCAGCTTCGATCGCCGCAACCATTGCTGCTTCGTCGATCTTCCAGCGCTCTTCCTGAAACGAAGCCCAGCTGACGCCGATCTTCTTGCCTTCAGCCAGCGCAGCCGACGAAAAGCCAGTCACCGCCAGTACGGCGACGAGAATTGCGTTACGCATAGTATCCTCCCTATGGACATCGGCCTGCGAGGGGCCGGCCCGGCAGATTCGCCGGAACGGGCGGAAAAATGCCGCGAATAATTTCAGTTGTCAAAATAAAAAAACAGAGGGCGTCGGTCCTGGTCGGGCCGACGCCCCCGATTTTGGCCCATATCTGCCGCCAATGCGGGCGGAAAAGATACGATTTCAGCGGTCAGCAGCCAGCCACGCCTGGCTGCGCCCCGGCACAAGCTTCTTTTTTGGTGATGTAATCGGCGTCGATCACGACGTTCAGGTTTTCTTTCGTGATCGGCGTCGGATTGAGCAGGATGGCGTTGAAGGTCAGGCCTTTGTCACCACCGGTAAAGCGGGTTGATTCGGGCACGCGGGCCATGGCTGTGCCATCGGCCAGAAGACCGGCGATCTTGCCCGCCGCCTTGCCGAGTTCGCGGTTGTTCTTCCAGACCGACACCAGCTGCGTGCCGCGCGCCACGCGGTTCAACGCGGCGGGGTCACCGTCCTGCCCGCCGACTGGCACGCTCAGGCCCTGGGCCTCTAGCGCCTGGATCACCGCGCCTGCGATGCCGTCATTCTGGGCCAGCACCGCGTCAACATTGTTGCCATTGTCGGCCAGGATCTTTTCCATCGCGGTAAAGGCGCTGTCCGGGCTCCAGCCGTCGGCATTCGCCTCGCCGACGATGGTGATGGTGCCACCTGCAACTGCGGCGCCGATGACCTCTTCCATGCCCTGCCGCAGGAAACCGACGTTCGCATCGGAAGGATCACCCTTGAGGATGACGTAGTTGCCTTCTGGCTGCGCCTGCCGGACCATGGCGGCTATGATGCGACCGACGCCGACGTTGTCAAAGGTGATGTAGAACACGCGGTCATCTTCGATCAGGCGGTCATAGCTGATCACCGGGATGCCGGCCTCGGCCGCCCATTCGATGGCGGGAAGGATCGCCTCACG
>JBBQVR010000199.1:0-4246 GCA_038211355.1 Rhodobacterales bacterium
CAGAGGGCACGCTTCTGGGTAGTCCCGGCACGGTGCCGGGCGTGCTGAACTATCCGCCCGGTTGCCGGTTTCACCCGCGTTGCGCCCGGGCGATAGAGGTCTGCCGGACCGAGGCGCCGGCATTGCAGGCGCTGACACCCGGCAGCGTTGCCTGCCACCTGCAGGGGGAGCATGCATGACACCGCTTGTGTCCTTGAACGGTCTGACCCGCGACTTCATCTCTGGCTCGGGCTTTCTGCAACCCCGCCGCGTAATGCGGGCGGTGGATGATGTCAGCCTTGAAATTCCGCGCGGCAGCGTGACCGGAGTGGTGGGCGAATCCGGTTGCGGCAAGTCCACGCTGGGGCGGCTGGTCTTGCGGTTGCTGGCGGCCACCTCTGGCACGGTCAGTTATGACGGGGCCGATATCGGCAGCCTGACGCCCGCCGCCCTGCGCGCAATGCGCCGCAACATGCAGATGGTGTTTCAGGACCCCTATTCCGCCATCGATCCGCGCTATATCATTGGCCGAGCGGTGATGGAGCCCTATCAGGTGCAGCGCGTCGCCGTGCCCGACGCGAAGGCCCGGCTGGCCGAGCTGATGGACATGGTCGGACTGAACCCCAGCCTTTCCGCCAGCTATCCCCACCAGCTTTCGGGCGGGCAAAAGCAGCGCGTCGGCATTGCCCGGGCGCTGGCGCTGAACCCGGCGTTTCTGGTGCTGGACGAACCGACCGCCTCGCTGGATGTGTCGATCCAGGCCCAGATCATCGGGCTGCTGGAGGGGCTGCAGCGTGACCTTGGCCTGACCTATCTGTTCATCAGTCATGACCTCAGCCTTGTGCGCTATTTCTGTGAGCGGGTCGTGGTGATGTATCTTGGCCGCGTGATCGAGGTGCTGCCACATGCCCGCGACACACCACGCCATCCTTATGCCCGCGCCCTGATGAACAGCCATTTCGAACCGGACCCCACCCGGCGAAAGACCGTGCAGATGCTGCAGGGCGAGATCCCAAGCCCGTTTAACCTGCCCCGTGGCTGCGCCTTTGCCGCCCGCTGCCCGGCTGCAACGCCGCTGTGCAAGACCGATCGGCCCATGCTGGTGACAGGGACGGATGGCCACCAGATCGCCTGCCATCACCCCCAGGACTGACCCAAGGACCGATGATGACCTTTACCGTTCTGACCGCCGAATTCGCGCATGAATCAAACACGTTCAGCATCCGCCCGACCGATCTGGCCTGCTTTCGGGCCCGGCTCTACGTGCAAGGCAACGCCGCCGTGGCAGAGCGGGCGGATGCCAATACCGATATCGCAGGGTTCATGGATGTGGCGCGGGCGAAAGGGTGGCACACCCGCCACGCCATCAGCGCCTCGGCCTCGCCCGCAGGTCCGGCCACCCGCGCGGCATTTGACGAGATTGCCGGGTGCATCCTTGCGGCAGCCAGGTCCGGCCCGCTGGATGGCATCCTCCTTGGCCTGCATGGCGCGATGGTGGTCGAAGATCACCCCGACGGCGAAGGCCTGCTGCTGGAACGTCTGCGCGCGGTCGTCGGCCCCGATCTGCCGATTGCCGTCACGCTGGACCCACATGCCAATGTCACCGCCGCCATGTGCGATCTGGCGCAGATCGTGCTGTCCTATTCCACTTATCCGCATGTCGACATGCGCGACACCGCCCGCCGCGCTGCCAGCCTTTTGCACCGCACCATGACAGGCGACATCGCCCCCCGCACCCTGCGCGTAACCCGCCCGATGCTGGAAGAGGCCAACAGTGGCCGCACCGATGAAGGCCCGATGATCGCGCGCCACGCGCTGGCCCGCGCGCATGAGGGCACCTCCGGCGCGCTGGCCGTCAGCATCAACGCGGGCTTCGGCAATGCCGACATCCCCGAGCTTGGGCCGACGGTTCTGGTCACCCATAACGGCGACGCCAGTCCGCATCTTGCCTTCGCCGAGGCGCTTGCTGATGATATCTGGGCCCGGCGGCATGAGGTCTTGAACCATTTCCTCACCCCGGCCGAAGCGGCGGCCGAAGCGCTGGCGCATTCCCGACCCGGCCCCTTGGTCATCGCCGACTATGCCGACAATCCGGGTGCAGGCAGCTACGGCGACGCGCCGGGGCTGTTGTCGGCTCTGCTAGAGGCGAGTGTGACCGATGCCTGCTTCGGCCCGATGGTAGACCCCGAGGCTGCGGCTTACCTACACTCCCTGGACGTCGGAGCCGAAGTGACCCTGCTTCTCGGCGGCAAGACGGATCCCCGTTTTGGCGGCGGGCCGATCAGGGTGACCGGGAAAGTGACGCTGCTGTCGGACGGGCGCTACACCGGCGATGGCCCGATGATCGGCGGCCTGCCGGGGGACTGGGGTCTAACCGCGGTATTGCAGGTGGCAGGTGTGGCCGTGCTGGTGGTAACGAACCACGGCCAGATGCTGGACCTGCAACAGTTCCGCGCCTTTGGTCTGGACCCGGCAGCGCATCGGATTGTCGCCCTGAAGTCGCAGCAGCATTTCCGCGCCGCCTTCGCCCCCATCGCCAACCGCGTGATCGTCTGTGACAGCGGCGCGCTCGGCTCGCCCGACCTGACACGCCTGCCGTTTCACCGCGTGCCGCGACCGATCTTTCCTCTGGATTGACTGAAAGATGACAAGGGTAGTCGGCTGGTATTGTCCCGCCTTCGCCTGAGGACCATGGCTTGCGATCGGCAGATCGCCGAATGACCTCAATCGAGCTGGGTGATCACTCTTTCGTGCCAAGACGAACGTCTGCTCTCCGCCCTCCACGTCAAGCAACGGCTCCCCGGCAACCCAGCTGAACCGCGCCGCCCCTTGACCCAAAGAGCGGCGCGAGATCGTGACGCTGGGGACCTGTGATCAGCCGTTGCGTGGTTCCGGACCCGCGCTGTTCCGGCGCGGGGCAGCCTCTGTGCACGAACGGGCGTGAAGCACACGCTCCGCCGCGCTGATGCTGCCCTCGGCCCGCGCTGCCTCGGCCCAGACCGAGATCGGATAGCGCCCCTCGAAATGGAGGTCCCGCTCAATGCCCATACCGAAGGGCAGCCGGATCGCCTTCATTTCGCTCAGTGACCAGGAGCCGAGCTCCGGGTAGCCGAGATCGGCCAGGCCGAAGAGGATGTCGCCATCCTCGTCGAGCTCGGTGGCAAGCCAGGTGCCCTGGCCGAAGGGATTGAAGAACTTCACGACGGGGATGTGATCGGCGTCCGGCATCCGGCCATTCGCCAGAAGCAGGGCGCGGTGGGTGGGGGTCAGGAGGATCATGCCGCCGCCCTCCCCTGTTCTACCGCATCGGCGGGCAGCGCAGGTTGCGGCAGATGGGCCAGCAGCCAGTCCGCGGCCTTGCTTGCCTGCGAGGCGGCACGCACGATGGCGCGGTTGTCCTCGCGCAGCACCTCGCGCCAAGAGCCGATGTAATCGGCGTGGCGCACGGTGGGCACGATGCCCAACGAGGCGCAGCAAAAGGCTGCGTTCATCTCGGCCACCAGCTCCTCGAAGGCGTAGGCCTTCGTCCCGAAGCTGCCCGAGAAATCCCGGCCCAACCGCGAGGCATGGCCCGTGGCATGGCCGAGTTCATGCAGCGCGGTCCGGTGCCAGTTGATCGGCTCGAAATAGGCCTGCGGAGGGGGAACCTGGACGTAGTCCAGTGCCGGGACGTAGAAGGCCCGGTCACCGCCGATCCGGAAGTCGATGCCGGTGGCGCGGATCAGCGCCTCGACCTGCGGCTCGATCATGCCCGGGGGCGGCGGGGGCGCTGCGACAGCGATCTCCTCCGGCAGACCCTCGCATTGGGCGGCATTGAAGACGGTGAAGCGCTTGAGGAAAGGGATCTGACCGGGCGTGTCGCCGGTTTCCCGGGCGCGGCGCTTTTCGTCCTCCGGGGTGAAGCGGTCGGCATAGACGACGGTGGTGCCCCGCTCGCCCTTGCGGACATTGCCACCGAGCGCCAGCGCCTGACGGAAGGTCAGCCAGGCCTGGCTCGGATAGCCCTGCTGGACCACGGCGCCCCAGAGGATCAGGATGTTGATCCCGGAATACTGGCGGGAGGTCGCCGCATTCCGCGGCAGGGCGAGCGGCGCCTTGGCAGAGGCCGTGCCCCATGGCTGGACCCAGGGCAGCCGCCCCGCTTCCAGCTCGGCGATGATCCTGGTGGTGATGTCGTCGTAGATGCTGCTGCGGGCGCCGCCTTCGCGGGGCGCGCGGTCCTGTCTGGCCATCGGGGTGATCTCCGCGACGGGCGCCGGGGGCCTCT
>JBBQVR010000200.1:0-4112 GCA_038211355.1 Rhodobacterales bacterium
CAAGGTGCATGCAACCTCCAGCCTGATGACCCTGATGCGCTGGGTGGAAGAGGGCAAAGGCGATCTGATCATCAGCGACGTGATCATGCCCGATGGCAATGGTCTGGACGCGCTTCCCCGCATCGCCAAGATGCGGCCGGGCCTGCCGGTCATCGTGATCTCTGCCCAGAACACCATCATGACCGCCATTCAGGCCGCCGAGGCCGAGGCGTTCGATTACCTGCCGAAGCCCTTTGACCTGCCTGACCTGATGAAGCGGTCCTCCAAGGCGCTGGAACAAAAGCGCCGCGCGCCCAAGGTGGTGGTGGCCCTCCGCGACGCGGGCGATGATCTGCCGCTGGTTGGCCGCACGCCTGCGATGCAGGCGCTGTACCGGCTGGTGGCGCGGGTGATGAACACCGATCTGCCCGTGCTGGTCACTGGCGAAAGCGGCACCGGCAAGTCGCTGATCGCCCGCGCGATCCACGATTTCTCTGACCGTC
This sequence comes from Rhodobacterales bacterium, assembly GCA_038211355.1. Classification (GTDB taxonomy): domain Bacteria; phylum Pseudomonadota; class Alphaproteobacteria; order Rhodobacterales; family Rhodobacteraceae; genus Tabrizicola. Next base: position 483 of record JBBQVR010000200.1, read on the forward strand.
GGACGCTGCCCTTTGTCGTCGCCCAAAGCCCGGACCTGCAAGGGGTCGATGGCCCCTCAACCCTGCTGGCCAAGGCGCGGGGCGGGTCGATCGTGTTTGATGAGGTTGCCGATTTCGACGAAGACACCCAAGGCCGCGTGGTCCGCATGCTGGACCTTCTGGGCGACAATGCGCCGCGCATCATGTCAACCAGCCAGTCCGACCTGTCCGCCCGGATGGAGGCGGGAAGCTTCCGGCAGGATCTGTTCTACCGGCTTGGTGGTGTCAGCCTGCATGTGCCCAGCTTGCGCGAACGGGTGGATGACATCCCGCTGCTGGCCGACCATTTCCTTGCCAAGGGCGAACGTGACATTGGCACTGTTCGCCGCCTGTCGCCTGATGCCACCGAACTGGTGCGCGCCTACAGCTGGCCCGGCAACGTCCGGCAGCTGGAAAACACCCTGCGCCGCCTGCTGGTCACCGCCTCCGAGTCCGAGATCTCGCGGACCGAGGTGGAGCAGGTCCTTGGCAACCAGCCCAGCCCCGAACCCCGTGCAGACGGTGGCAGTGGTGAGAAACTCTCGGCCTCTGTCGCGCGGCATCTTAAGCGCTACTTCGATCTGCACGGCGGCCAATTGCCCCCCCCCGGCGTCTACCAGCGGATCCTCCGTGAGGTTGAGACGCCCCTGATCGAAATCGCCCTTGATGCCACCGCCGGCAATCAGGCCAAATGCGCCGATCTGCTGGGGATCAACCGCAACACCCTGCGCAAGAAGATCACGGATCTGGATATTCGCGTCACCCGTCGCCGGAAATTGATGTAACAGCGCCACGCATGATGTGTCTTTCCGGTTTCACCCTCACCCATTACAAGATATGGTGGGTCGTCTGGGGGGTAACCCCCGCTTAAGGGTGGGGACGGTTGGACCGGGTCGTACAAAGCGATGTCTGGGCACGGTTTTCGCGGCTGCGGCGGCAGCGGCGGGTGCAGACGGCTTTCACGCTGGGCCTTGTGTTCCTTGGCCCGGTGCTGGCCGTGGCCACCTTCCTTGCCATGGGGCCGTTCAGTCAGGATGCAGCCTCGCCCACCCTGCGGCTGATCCTGTTGTCCGACCTGATCTACGTCATGGTGATTGCAGCGCTGGTGCTGGCGCGCGTCATGCGCCTTGTGGCCGACCGCAGGTCCAAATCTGCCGGATCGCGGTTGCACATGCGGCTGTCCGGCGTCTTCATGCTGATTGCGCTGGTCCCGACGGTGCTGGTCGCGGTCTTTGCGGTCCTGTCGATCAACATCGGGCTTGAGGGCTGGTTTTCCGACCGTGTCCGCTCGGTCGTCGGGTCATCCCTGTCGGCCGCTCAGGCGTATGAGGCGGTGCAGCGCGACGATCTGGTCGCCGACGTGACCGACCTTGCCCAATACATCAACAGCGCCAAGCGTCAGACCGTGTTTCTGCGCGATGATCAGTTGCGCCCGCTTCTAAGCCAAGGGCAGTCCGTCATCCAGCGCGGGCTGAAAGAGGCCTACCTTGTCGATGGGGATGGAGAGCTGAAGACGCGCGGCGAACGGTCGTACCTTTTCGACTTCGAGGCCCTGACACCGGAACATTTGCGCCTGGCCCGTGAAGGCAGCACCGTCCTGATCCCGGACTGGCCGAACAATGAATTCCGCGCCCTGATCTATCTGGAAGCGTTTCCCGACCGTTACCTTTACGTCACCCGCGTGGTCGATGGCACGATCCTGTCGCTGCTGGATGAGGCGCAGGAAACCGTGCAGCTTTACAACCAGCTGGAAAGCGAACGCGGGCGGCTGTTGTTCAACTTTGGCCTGATCTACCTTGGCTTTGCGCTTATCCTGATCCTTGCCGCGGTCTGGCTGGGCCTGTGGTTTGCCGAACGCCTGTCGCGCCCGGTGGGCCGTCTGGCGGGGGCGGCTGAACGGGTGGGCGCGGGTGATCTGGACGTGCGCGTCACCGAGGAAGAGGGCGATGACGAAATCGCCTCGCTCGGCCGTCTGTTCAACCAGATGACCCGCCAGCTGAAAGGCCAGCGTGAGGCGCTGATGGTCAGCCACAGCCAGACCGAAACCCGCCGCCGCCTGTTTGATTCGGTGCTGTCCAACGTCACTGCCGGGGTGATCGGTCTGGACAGCGACGGCGACATCGATTTCGTGAACCGCGCGGCTGAAAAGCTGCTCGACTTCGCCGACGGCCAGTCCGACATGCCCATCGCCGCCGCCGTGCCGGAGTTCGGCCCGCTCTTTGACCGCCTGCGCGACAGTGGGGCCACCGCCATGCAGGAAGAGGTCCGCCTGACCCGCAAGGGCAAGCTGGAAAGCCTCCTCGTCCGCGTCAGCGTGCGGCGCAGCGAGGCGGGCGATCTGGAAGGCTATGTCGTGGCCTTCGATGATGTCACCGACCTGGTTTCTGCGCAGCGCATGGCCGCCTGGGGCGACGTTGCCCGCCGCATCGCGCATGAGATCAAGAACCCCCTGACACCGATCCAGCTGTCAGCCGAACGGATCAAGCGCAAATTCTCGACCCAGGTGCGCGACCCGCAGGATCTTGAACAATACACCGATGTTATCGTCCGTCAGACCAATGACCTGCGCCGGATCGTGGATGAGTTTTCCAAATTCGCCCGGATGCCCGAACCCGACCGGCGTGAGTGTGACCTTGCCGATCTGCTGCGCGGGGCGGTCCTCTTGCAGGAAAACGGCCAGCCCGACGTGCGTTTTGTCAAAACCATCCCGCCCGGACCGCTGCCGCTGGAGCTAGACGCGACCATGATCGGGCAAGCCCTGACCAACCTGATCAAGAACGCCGGCGAAGCGATTGAGGCCCACCGTGAAAAGTCTGCCCCGCCCGGCTTTGCCCCGGAAATCCGCGTGACCCTGACCGCCGATGACGCCGAGGCCGTGATCCGCATCATGGACAACGGCACCGGCCTGCCGCCTGACCGTGCCCGGCTTTTTGAACCCTACGTCACCACCCGTGACAAAGGCACTGGCCTTGGCCTGCCCATCGTCAAGAAGATCATCGAGGAACATGGCGGGACCCTCGCCCTTCTCGATGCGCCGGTTTTTGACGGCGCCACCCACCCCGGTGCTATGGCCGAGATTCGGCTGCCGCGCGCCCTGCGCCGCCGCCCCAAGATGCAAGCCCCGCACGACGCCGCGGGCAAGGAGGTTAAAGCATGAGCATTCTCATCGTTGACGACGAACAGGACATCCGCGAACTGGTGGGTGATATCCTGCAGGACGAAGGCTATACCGTTCGCCTTGCGGCCAATTCCGATGACTGCATGGCGGAAATCAACGCCGATCCGCCATCGCTGATGATCCTTGACATCTGGTTGAAAGACAGCCGGATGGACGGGATCGACATCCTCAAGACCGTCAAGCGTGACAACCCGGATGTGCCGGTTGTCATCATCTCGGGCCATGGCAACATCGAAATCGCGGTGGCCGCCATCAAGCAGGGCGCTTACGACTTCATCGAAAAGCCCTTCAACATTGACCAGCTGATGGTGGTCGTCGCGCGGGCAATGGAGACCTCGCGCCTGCGGCGGGAAAATCAGGATCTGCGTCGGCGCGATGTCACCTCGTCGGAAATGCTGGGCAATTCTGCGGCCTTCAAGACGCTGAAATCCAAC
>JBBQVR010000201.1:0-4110 GCA_038211355.1 Rhodobacterales bacterium
GGTGGGTTTCGAGCACCCGCAGGGCGCGCGTGGTCTGGGCCACCAGCGCGCCACCCAGCCGAATGGTGATCACCTGCGGCACGGGCTGCAACGCGGGCGGGCGCGGATAGGATTGCACGTTTTCGCGCGGCAAATCGGTCATGACACAGCTCCGGACAAAGGTTTTCGCGCGATCGCCATATACAGGATGGCGGTTACCGGCAGGGGGCCAAAGGTCAGGTCGAACCTACGGTTGATCCCACGCGGGACAAGGCCGGTCATCGCCCCCGGCACCAGCCCCGCGTCCTGCATCGCGGCGCGCAATTCGCGCGGTTTGATGAACATCGCCGGGTCATGCGTGCGGGCAACCTCGGCGGCGGGGTAGAGTCCGGTCACCTGCGCGCCGCGTGCCCCCAGCGCCTCGGCCATGAAGCCCCCGGCGCAGCCAAGGTCCAGCACCGACTTGCCCTGCCAGTCGATCTGAAGGTCGAGCCAGTTCAGCCTGCCGGGCACGAGGGTCATGTGCATGCGCACGCAGCGGATATCGTCGGACCACCCGCCCTTGCGTCGGTATGTCGGGAGACACCGGGCGGATGCGCGCCATCAGCGACATCCAGCCAAGGGCGCCCGACTGCACCTCGGCCCCGGCATCGCAGCTGGCTTTCAGCAGGATCAGCCAGCTTGCGACGTAGGCGGCGGTCACGGCCCAAAATGTCACCCCCTCGGCCCGCCACCAGACTATACCCGAGGGTGTCCAGAGCGTGAACAGCGCCAGGCAATTGGGCTGAAGCGATGACAGCACAGGTGGTGCTCGCCAGTGTCAGCCCATGCGGGCCAGGGATGGTCCTTGCCAGCAGCCGCCCGCCGCTTCCGATCAGCAGAAGCGAATGGGCCAGCGGAAACTGCGCGATCAGCGCGAAGTTGGCCAAAGCGGTCCAGTGCCGGGGCACAGCACCACGGCTTTCGCTCAGGCCACCGCGCAGGTGCGACAGGCCATCGGTCCGCCGCAGTTGCGCAAGATCGGGCCGATTGCCCCCCACCAGCGCGTGCTGGCCCCCGGCCGCCACATTGCCGGCTATGCCAGTGGCCGTGCTGCTAAAGTGCCGAAGCTGCACCGCGCGGCCTGGAGGCGCGGCCGCATCGTTGCTGTCATTGTCATCCGGCAAATGCGCTCTCTGGTGTCAGGTAGGGACGCGTTGCTTGCGCAACCGGCGCAGGTGCCAGCGGTAGATCATCGGGGCCAGCACATGGTCATAGGCGGCACTGGCGATCTGCCGGATCCCCGGCAATCCCACGATCCGGCCCAAAAGACGGTAGCGCGGCATCTGCGCCCATAGCACCAGAAACGCCGGAATGCCCGACGTCAGCACCCCGTGATGCAGCACATAGAGCCGCCGCGCCGCCGTATCTGCGTCCAGCCCCCACTGGCTGCGCGCGTCCGTATTCAGATCATCAAACCGGATCGGCAGTCCCGCCTTGCCCGCGTAGCGGGCATAGTGCCCGATCTCGAAATTGCAGACCGGGCAGTTGGCGTTGTACAGAACGGATGTTTCGGGGCTGTTTTCCATGCCGGAAAGATAGGCTTGCCGCGCGCGAAGTCCAACCGACGGCGCCTTGGTTGTGACTTCCCATCGGTCTGGGCCAACCTGCCTGGTTCGCAACGTTGATAGCCTTGTGCGGTGTTGTGGCCCCGTTCGCCAGATCCACGTGTACTGAAGGAGCGCGCAGCTACGCCAATTTCTACTGAGGAAATCTTTTTCATTCGTATTCAGTTTATTTCGGTCACGCACAGAACCAGTCTGGGTACATGCAAACGAAGCAACTCACCCCGGGAACAACGCCATGATAACCCGCCGCGCGACTGATGACGCCAAAGCCCTCGAAGCGCCCTAATACGGCGACAGTGGCAGAGATTCTCGCCGGGACCGGTTTGCAGGCTCATAGCGCCCGTGGTGCGATGTCGGGCGCGCTGGGCAAGAAACTGGGGCTGGTGGTGATTTCTGCAAAAGACGATGCGCGGGGCAGGGTGTATCGGATCGACAAACCAGCCTAGTGTTCAGCCATCCAGCCTTCGGCGCAGATTGTTGGTCTTGCTTGGAAGCACACCGTGAGAATGCAATCTGCATCTCTGAGCGGTCACATTATGGTCGGGCGGCACGAAGCACATACCAATACCGAAAAACAACTCGCGGGTGAAATCTAAGGCTATCGAATCCTGGTGACAAAGTTATCAATGGCTTGGAAGCCTTTGTTGGCCCTTGGAATTTGGATGCTTGACGTTTGACCCTTGATCCTGCCCATTTTCTGTCGGCCTGCGTCTCGGTTGATCTGGAGGTTGATCCGAAATCTGCGCGGCTGTTTGCCTTTGCGGCGGTGCTGGGTGAGGCGGTGCTGGGTGAGGCGGCGCTGGGTGAGGCGGCGCTGGTTTACAAAGGGGCCGCACTCGACCCCGCGCTGGACCGGCTGGAGGAGCTGTGCGACGGGGCGGCGCATCTGGTGGGCCATAACATCCTGCGCCATGATCTGCCGTATCTGGTGGCCAACCGGGCGCGGCTGGCGGGGCTGGGGGCAGCGCCGATTGATACGCTTTGGCTGAACCCCTTGGCCTTTCCGCGCAATCCTTACCACCATCTGGTCAAGCATTATCAGGACGGGCGGCTGCAGGTCGGACATGTGAATGATCCCGAAAAGGATGCGCGGCTGGCGTTGCAGGTGCTTGCAGATCAGATCGCGGCGTTTACCCGGCTTGGGCAGGAGGCTCCCGATGTCCTGCTCGCCTATCACCACCTGACGACACGGGGCGAGGCCTCGGCCGGGTTCGATGCACTGTTCCAGTTCCTGCGCGGCCCTGCGCCGGGTGAGGCTGCAGCCCATGCCGCCATGCGCCGCCTGCTGGACGGCCGTGCCTGCAATCACCGGCTGGACCAGACGCTTGGCCGCCTGTCCGACCCACGCAATGGCTGGCCGATGGCCTATGCGTTGTCGTGGATTTCGGTCGCGGGCGGGGACTCGGTCATGCCGCCCTGGGTGCGGCTGCAGTTTCCGCAGGCGGGGCGGATCGTGCGGCATCTGCGCGACACCAACTGTGGCGATCCCGCCTGTGGCTGGTGCGCGGAAAAGAATAACCCCAACGCCGCGCTGGAGCGGTGGTTCGGCTTTCCCTCCTTCCGCCCGCAACCCGTTGATGACATGGGCCGCCCCTTGCAGGAGCGCATCGTGGCCGAGGCGATGGCGGGGAAATCCGTGCTGGGCATCCTGCCCACCGGCACGGGAAAATCGGTCTGCTACCAGATCCCGGCCCTGTCGCGCTTCGACAAGACCGGTGCGCTGACGGTGGTGATCTCGCCGCTGGTCGCGCTGATGGCTGATCAGGTGCAGGGGCTGGCGCGGGCGGGGATATCTTGCGCGGTCACAGTGAACGGCATGCTGTCGCTGCCCGAACGCCATGACGCGCTGGAAAAGGTGCGGATGGGCGATGCCGCGATGCTGCTGATCTCGCCCGAACAGTTGCGTTCACCCTCGATCCGCAGCGTCCTGCAACAGCGGGAAGTCGGGCTCTGGGTGCTGGACGAGGCGCATTGCGTCAGCAAATGGGGCCACGACTTCCGGCCCGACTACCGCTATGTCAGCCGCTTCATCAAGGAGTTCTCTGGTGACAGCCCGGCGCCTGTGCTGTGCCTGACCGCCACCGCCAAGCCCGAGGTGGTGCGCGATATCTGCGACCATTTCCAGACCCGCCTGGGGGTCGACCTGATGCTGCTGGACGGCGGGGCGGTGCGCACCAACCTGTCCTTCGCCGTGCTGCCCACGCAGAAGGCCACCAAGTTGACCGATATCCTGTCGGCGATCGAGGCGAACCTGCCACCCGAAGGGGCATCGGGGGCCGTGATCTATTGCGCCTCGCGGGGGGCGACAGAAAAGGTGGCCGAGTTCTTGAAAGGGCAGGGGTTGGCTGCAGACTATTTTCACGCCAAGCGTAGCCCCGAAGAAAAGCGCGATGTGCAAGAGGCGTTTCGCATCGGTCAGTTGCGGGTGATCGCCGCGACGAATGCCTTTGGCATGGGCATTGACAAGCCCGATATCCGCCTGGTGGTGCATGGCGATATTCCGGGGTCATTGGAGAACTACCTG
>JBBQVR010000202.1:0-4031 GCA_038211355.1 Rhodobacterales bacterium
CGACATCATCACCCGCACCGGAGTCTTGTCGTCCGACGCAAACCGCATGTCGCGGTTCGTCACGATCCCCAGCACACGGCCCGTGTCATCCACCACCGGAAACCCGGTGATCGAATAGCGCTCCATCAGCACCTTGGCATCGGCGAGGGTCTGCTCCGGTGTCAGGGTGATCGGCTGATACACCACGCCCGATTCAAACCGCTTCACCCGCCGCACTTCACGCGCCTGCGCCTCAAGATCAAGGTTGCGGTGGATCACCCCGATCCCCCCAGCCTGCGCCATGGCAATCGCCATCCGGCCTTCCGTGACCGTATCCATCGCGGATGACAGCAGCGGAATGTTCATCCGGATCGCCTTGGTTACCCAGGTTGCGGTATCCGCGTCCGACGGCAGGACGCTGGATGCCGCTGGCACCAAAAGCACATCATCAAAGGTAAGGGCCTCACGAATCTCCATGGAATATCCCTTCGGAGGTGGCGTCGTTTGGCGGTTCCCCTTTTCACGGGCCGCGCGGCAACGCAAGGGCAATCTGCCGGCTGCGAAGGCCCCTTGATCCCCGCCCGCCCCCATGCAGGAGTGGCGCAAAGCCAACAGGATACCATATGCGCGTAGCCATCGTCGAAAACACCCGCATCACCCACCACGGCCTGGTCGGCGTGGCGCTGCATGAACGGGCGGCCCTCATCGACCAGCTGAAACCCTGGGCGGGTCAGCCGGTGCCGGAAACCCCGGATGCTGATGCCCTGATCGTCTTCGGGGGCGAACAGGCCGCGACCGATGACCACACCCATCCCTACCTGCCCGCCCTCGCCCGCCTGATGCAGGCCTATACCGACGCCGACAAACCCGTGCTTGGCATCTGCCTCGGGTCTCAGCTTCTCGCCCGGGCTTATGGCGCCGAAAACCACCTTGGCACCGCAGCCGAGTTTGGCTGGACCGACATCACCCTCACCGATTCCGGCAGGCAAGACCCGGTTCTGTCCCGGATTCCCGACACGTTCCAGATCTTCCAGTGGCATTCCGACACGTTCACCCTGCCGGCAGGCGCCACCCACCTCGCCACCAGCGCCACCGCCGCGCATCAGGCCTTTCGCATCGGCCGCGCCACCTATGGCACCCAGTTCCATTTCGAGGCGAGCCGCCCCGTCGTCGCCGACTGGCTGACCCGCTTTCCCGAAAGCGTGGAGAGGATGGCCCCCGGCTGGGCTGCCACGCATGCAGGCCTTGCGGAAACGCTTGGCAAGGACGCCGACGCCCACGGCCTGACCCTGGCCCGCGCCTGGGTCAACCTTATCGGCTAACCCCTTCTTCTGAATATCGTTTCTACGATACTGTCAGGAGGGTCAGGGGGCAGAATGCCCCTTGCGGCTTCAGGCTTCGGCGGCATTGGTAACAGCGGCCCGCTTGCCCCCCGGCCAGCGCTTCAGCACCCACCACAGGATCGCCGGAATTGCCCCCAGACACAGCACCAACAGCGCAAGACCGGGCCAGTGCCAGCCCCCATCGGCCCGAAGCATCGCCGTCGCCAACGCCGCCATCGGAAAGGTAAAGGACCCCCACAGCGGCGATATCCCCGCTGCCATCAGCCAGCGCGCTGATCCAGTCAACGCCAGGAAAAGCCCGGCTCCGACCAGAAGAAACCCCTGCCCCACCCCGACCATGCCCAACAATCCGGCGACCGTTCCCAACAGCGCCATCGGCGCCAGATGGATTGCCAACAGCGGCCGCAAAGGGGCTGGCGGCACGGCGCGTTGAAACTGCCGCGCGCTTAAGGTCCAGATCAGCAGCGCGACCGGCAAAGTCACCCAGAAGAGGACCAGCGCCAAACCCTCCCACCCCAGGGCGACGGCGGCAGGGGCGGCCACGATCGGGCCGACAAAGCTGAGATGCATGGTCGGGTTCACCTCGCGCCCTGCGGGCGGCAGGCTGACCAGAAGCCGGATCAGCAGACCCGCCAGCACCAGATGCCCGGCCAGCGCCGCGACCAGCAACACCTGCGCCGGGCCACTGGCGTAGCTTGCCACAAGGCCCGCCGCCGCCATCCCGCCCATCGTCATCGCAGCCAGCCCGGTGCGCCCCGGCAGCACCCGCAGATCCTCGACCACCACGCCCGGCCGCCGCAGCACCTTGGCCGCATAGGCGATGACCGCAAAGCCCCACAGCGCCACGGCGATGCCGGCCAAGAGGTCAGCCAAACCCCGGTCAAGCGCCAAACTCTCCAGCCCCAGCCGCAACGCCGTGGCCAGCGCCAGAAGGCCAAGGATCGGCGAAAAGATCGCGGGAGGGGTGCGCGCAAAGGGGGGCGTCCGGCGGGGTGGAAACTCCGGCGGTGGATAGCGTTTTGGACGGCTGTCCAGCTTTGGCGCGGGATCGGTCGGGGTCATGTGTGTCTCCTTGGCGTCCGTCATACTGCCACGCGGGACCTAAGGCAAAGGCAGACCGGTACATGGCGTTCAGGGTGCAACTATCACCCCGTCGCAGGCCCGCGTGGAAGTTGAGGTTTCGCGCGCATGGCATTGAAATAATGGAAATATACGCCCCAAAGGTTGTATTGATCTTCCTCTATGCCCCGCCGTGCAGCACCGGAAACCAATCCTCGCGCAGGCGTTGCCCCGGCGTCATGCCATGCCCCGGAAACGGCGGGGAGGTCGGCCCCGGCCGCGCCACATAGCGCGCATCGTCCCCCACCAGCCGCAGGGAAAACGCCCGCCGCCGGGTGCCGGCAAGGTTGCCGCGCGCCCCGTGCAGGGTGCGAAAGTTGAAGGCGACCGCATCGCCGGGCTCCATCTCCCATTCGCGGATCACCATCCCCTCGGCCTCGGGGTCGGGCACGGGGATATAGTCGTGGTCGCCGGGATAGAACTCGGTCTCGCTGACCCAGCGCGTCGGCAAAACGTCCTTTGGCCACAGGTGCGATCCTGCCACGCAGCGCAAGGATGCGTCTTTCACCGGGTCAAGCGGCGACCAGAAGCTGACGGTCTGCCGCCCTTCGACAAAGTAATAGGGCCCGTCGGTGTGCCAGGGTGTGGGCTTTGCGGTGCCGGGTTCCTTGACCAGAACGTGGTCATGAAACAGCTGCACCCGATCAGACCCCATCAGCCGCCCGGCCACCTTGGCCGCCGGGGATTGCCGGATCACGGCGGCAAATTCGGGGATCCGCTGCCAGTTGCAGTAATCGTCGAAAAAGCCGCCCGTTTCGCCCAGTTTCAGGGTGGCCATCTGCTGCGTGGGTGCTGCCATGTTCCGCGCCACCCCGGCGCGCAGCATGTCTACCCAGTCCGCCCAGAGGCCCTTGACCAGCACCACCCCGTCGCGCTGGTAAGCCTCGACCATCTCATCTGTCACCGTGACCATGCGGCACCCCCGTTTGGGCCCACCCTGCCCAAAGCTGCGGGTCACGGCAAGACCAGCACTGTCGCCCCCAGCCGTTTCAGCGACGCCCCGGTGCCAAGTTTGAACCGCGCAAGGCCGGGGGCGGCGTCGGTATCGACCGACCCAAGGTCCAGCCAGCGCACCCCTTCGGCGCAAAGCGCCTCCGCCGCGCGGGTCAGCATCAGCGGGTGAACCCCGGCCCGCCGGGACGCGTCATTTCCCCAGGCAAGGTGATAAGTGGCTGTGGTCCCATGTCTGACAAAGGCCATAGCCGCCCCAAGCGCGCCCCCAACACGCCACTGCCACAGCCGGAGTGCTGCTCCCGGAAGGGCCTGCGCAAAGGCTGCGGGCAAGGCTTTGTAGTGGCGCAACTGGCGCTGGCGCGCCTCAGCGGTGACAAGGTCTTGCAGCGTGGCGTGGTCACCTGGCACGACCCTATGGCCCGCCCGTTCGGCTGCAAAAAGGCAGCTTCGCCAAGTGGCCGCCATGCCGGGGCGCAGGTCAGCGGACAGATCCCAAACCGCATGGTGCATCGGAGTGACCAAAGGCACCAACCCCCAGCCCGAAACCGCATCCTCCGGCGTGACCAGTGTCACCCCCGGCCAGCGCGCAAGCTGCCGCAGCGCCCGGCGCTTGTCCGTCACGGTTGCCCCGGCCTG
>JBBQVR010000203.1:0-4000 GCA_038211355.1 Rhodobacterales bacterium
GACGACCCCGATCAGGACAACATCAGCTTTACCATCATCAAGGTCAACGACGCCTCAACCCGCCCGCATGAGATGCGCGCCCCACGACCCGCAATGACCGTCACCAGACCCAAACGCTTGACGACGGTGGTGGCTGAGCCGTTCTGGCACGCCGAGATTGCGCCGCCTGCTGTCGCCGATGTGGCTGGCTATGAGGCCGAAGAAGATGCAGGCGAACAGGCCACAGTGGCCCCCCGCAGGCTGGCCGCGCTGCGGTAAGGCCTGCCGGGACTGAGGCAAGGTCAGCCCGGGAAAGTGGTCATGATCGCAGCCAGCGGTTTTTTACGCTTTGCGACGGCGGGGACAGTCGCCGTGTCCGCCGGATACCCCACTGGCAGGATCATCACCGGCTTTTCATGGTCAGGCCTGCCACAAAGCGGGCCGAGGAATTTCATCGGGTTCGGTGTATGTTCCAGGCAGACCAGCCCGGCATGATGGATCGCCGCGATCAGCATCCCTGTCGCAATGCCAACGCTTTCCGGCACATAGTAGTTCTTGTAGCGGGTGCCATCCTCGGTCACCCCATAGCGCTGGGCGAAGACCACGATCAGCCAGGGGGCATCGGTCAGGTGGGGCTTTGACACGCCGGTCCCGATCGGCTCTAGCGCTGCCAACCATTCATCCCCCGCCGCGCCGGAATAGAAGGCGCGCTCTTCCTCTTCGGCACCGTCGCGGATGCGGGCCTTCATCGCGGGGTCGGCAATGGCCACGAAATGCCACGGCTGGTGGTTGGCCCCTGATGGCGCTGTCCCCGCTGCCGCGATGCAGGCGGTGATCACCGCTTCCGGGACTGGGCGCTGTGCATAGTCGCGCACCGAATGACGCTTGCGCATGTAGGCCAGAAACGCCTCGGCACCGGCCAGAGCGGCGGCCTCATCCTTTTGCACACGGTCGGGCAGGGGCAAAGCCTGATACGTCACCTCGCCCTTGCGATACATCATCCGCCTCCGATCAACACCCCTGCGGCAAAGACCAAAGCACCGCCAACCACCACCTGCAAGGCAGCACGCAAGAACGGCGTTTCCATAAAGCGGTTCTGGATCCAGGCGATCGCCCAAAGCTCCACAAAGACCACGATCATCGCAATCGTGGTGGCCGTCCAGAAATCGGTGATCAGGTAGGGCAGCGCATGGCCCATCCCGCCCAACGTGGTCATCACGCCCGAGGCAAGGCCCCGCTTCCAAGGGCTGCCTCGGCCGGACAGCACGCCGTCGTCATGCGCAGCTTCTGTGAACCCCATCGAGATGCCTGCCCCGACCGAAGCGGCGCTGCCGACAAGGAAGGTCGTCCAAGTATCCTGCGTGGCAAACGCCACGGCGAAGATCGGGGCCAGCGTCGAGACCGAGCCGTCCATCAGCCCGGCAAGCCCCGGCTGAACCCAGGTCAGGATGAACTGGCGTTTCGCCGTCGCGTCCTCATCGGCGCGGGCGTCACCGGCCAGGTGCTGGTCGGTCAGCCTGTCGGCATGGCGTTCGTGCTTGGCCTCGGCGGCGGCAAGGTCGCCCAGAAGGCGGCGGGTGGCGGCGTCCTGAGTGCGCGCGGCCGAGCGGCTGTAGAAGTCCTGCGCCGCGTGTTCCATGGCCCGTGCCTCGCCCCGAATCACCTCAAGCGACAGGGTTTTCGCCAGCCAGATTGGGCGACGGGCGTAAAAGCCGGCGACATGTTCGCGTCGGATCAGGGGGATAACCTCACCAAACCGGCTGCGGTGCAGGTCGATCAGGCGTTGGCGGTGCGTGTCCTCTTCCGCCGCCATTCCGTCGAACACGGCTGCTGAGGCGGGATAGTCACCACGCAACCGTTCGCCGTAACTGCGGTAGATCTGGGCATCATCCTCCTCGGATGAGATGGCCAGGGCGAGGATTTCTTGTTCCGACAGATCAGCAAAGCGGCGACGAGAGGCAAAGGAAGGCAGCATGGGACACCAGATTTTTGGAATGATTCCAATGTAGTTGGGTTCCCGGCCGGAGCAACCCCATAAAGTGAACCGGCCGGTTCAGAATGGGCTTGCGAATCTGAACTGACTGGTTCAGATTGAAAACTGAACCGAGTAGTTCAGATAGGAGCCTCCCATGACCCGCACCGCCCTTGCCGCCGCCTTTGCCCTGACCCTTGCCCTGCCCGCCGCCGCGCAAAGCCTTAGCGTGCTGCTGCCCGTGATCAGCTTTCCCGATCCGGTGGCCACGCCCTCGACCAAAGGCTGTGTGGACGAAGGCGCAAAGCCGGTCTGCACCTTGCAAGAGTGACCGCTGCCGCTTTGCTTGCCGCGCCTGACGTTGATGTTCTATGGTTCCCCCAAGGGGGACCCATGAACATCATTGCCGATCAGGGGGTCCGGCGCGGCCGGAAGTTTGACCAGGTGCTGGACGGCGCGCGCAAGGTCTTCATGCGCGACGGGTTTGAGCGCGCCTCGGTCGACGATATCGCGCGTGAGGCGGGGGTGTCCAAGGCGACGATCTACGCCTATTTCCCCGACAAGCAGCTGTTGTTTCTTGAGGTGGCGCGCTGCGAATGTCACCGCCAGACCGAAGCCGCCGAAGCGTCAATCGAAGGCGAAGTCCCGGTGCGCGTGGCGCTGACCGTGGCGGCAGAACGGATCACCCAGTTCCTGATGTCGGAATTTGGCCAGCGCATGTTCCGCATCGTGGTGGGTGAGGGTGAGCGTTTTCCCGGCCTGGGGCGTGAGTTCTATGATTATGGTCCCGGTCTGATCCACGAACGTCTGGTGCATCACCTGCGCTGCTATGTCGAAGCCGGCACCCTGAAGATTGATGACCTGGACCTTGCCGCTGATCAGTTCGCCCAGCTTTGCAAAGCCTCGATCCACGAAAAGCTGCTTTTCGGCATGGCGCAATCGATCACGCCGGAAGTCGTACACCGCAGTGTGCACGGCGCGGTGGACATGTTTCTGGCGCGGTATGAGGTGGCAGGATGAAGCCGGGCTTGCGCGCCTGGAAGGACTTCAAGCCCCGGTCATCCGTTTTCGCGCAGCACTGATCCCGCAAGATACAGCGATCCGCAGATCAGAACCCGCGCTTCGGGCGAATGGGCGGTGATCGCGGCCAAGGCCTCGGCGACGGACGGCGACACAGTTGCGTCAATCCCCGCAGACCGGGCGGCGTCGCGGGTCACCTCGGCCGGAAGGGTGTTCTTCTCCCCGGGGATCGAAATCGCGTGCAGGCGGGTAACTTGCGGGGCAAGCGGGGTCATGTACCCTGTGACATCCTTGGTGTTCAGCATGCCGCAGATCAGGTGTGTCTCACGCTTTGGCATCCGGGCCAGCGTCGCCGCAACTGCCTCGGCCCCGGCCGGGTTATGGCCGCCGTCAAGCCAAAGTTCGACCTGCGGCGCGATGTCGACCAACGGCCCCACCCGCAGCCGCTGCATGCGGGCGGGCCAGGCGGCGCGGGTGACGGCAGCCTCACAGGCCACTTCGTCGCGACCAAGGTGGCGCAAGGCGGCAATCGCGGCCCCGGCGTTCTGAATCTGGTGCGGGCCGGGCAGGTTGGGCAAGGGGAGGTCCAGAAGGCCGTTTTCGTCCTGAAAGACCAGACGTCCACGATCCTCAAAAGCGTGCCAATGCTGGCCGAATGCAAGGACCGGGGCACCCATCCGGGCCGCCTTGGCCTCAATCACCGCAAGGCCTTCATCTGTCTGCGGACCGACGATCACCGGCACCCCGCGCTTGATGATCCCGGCCTTTTCGCCCGCAATCGCGGCCACCGTATCGCCCAGAAACGCCTGATGGTCCAGGCTGACCGGGGTGATGATGGTCAGGCGGGGGTGGTCGACCACATTGGTTGCGTCCAGACGGCCACCAAGACCGACCTCAAGCAAGGTCCAGTCGGCCTTCACGCGCGCAAAAGCCAGAAAGGCCGCGCAGGTGGTGATTTCGAAAAACGTGATCTCATCCGGCCCGTTGGCCGTGACGCATTCATCCAGCAGCGCCGTCAGTGCGGGTTCG
>JBBQVR010000204.1:0-3894 GCA_038211355.1 Rhodobacterales bacterium
CGTGCCGTCGCTCTTCAGCGCCACCGTGTGACGACCACCCGCAGCAATCGCCGTCACGCCCGTCAGACCACCAGGGATCGTCGTTTGACCATCGGTATTTCCGCCCCACGCGACCACCGTGCCGTCGCTCTTCAGCGCCACCGTGTGATCAAAACCCGCAGCAATCGCCGTCACGCCCGTCAGACCACCAATTCTGAGGTCGCGTTCGTCCTGATGAGGTGACCACCGCAACAAAGGCGCTGGTTAGACGTTCGCAGAACATGGCACCGATAGGTTTTCCAGGGCGCAGGTGATGGCGAGTCCAGCCTGGTGCACTGGCCATGTCACCACGTGTTAGCGTGCGAAGCGGCCCCGTCTTGCTTTGCGGATAGATTCTAGCATTAATGACAAGACGTATTCCGGACATCACAATCAACATACTGGGGCTTACCATGATTCGCTGTACTATGCTTCTCGCGGCATGGGTCTGCCTGCTTCAACTAACAGTAGAGGCTGCGGAATATCACGTCGCATCCGCCGGCAGTGACAGCAATGTTGGCAGTGGCGCGCACCCGTTCCGGACCATCGGCAAGGCGTCGACCCTGCTGGTCGCGGGCGACACCTGTACCATCCACGCGGGCGTCTACCACGAGACGCTTCGTCCCGCCAATTCGGGGGCCTCTGGCCGGCCGATCACCTACCGTGCCGCTGGCGACGGTGCCGTCACCATCAGCGCCGCCGACGCCATCACCGGCTGGACCAACCACCAGGGCGATATCTGGCGGGCCACCATGCCGGTCAACCGGGGTGGCCGGCTGAATCAGGTCTTTAGTGATGGACGCTTGATGGTCGAGGCGCGCTGGCCCAACCTCACCTGGAACGGGGCCCGAGGCTTCGATCTGCTGGATGCGACCGCCTTGGCCAGGGTGACGGCTACCAAGGGAAGCAACGTCCTGACTGTGCCGCTGCTCAACCAGGCGACAAACTTCTGGCAGGGTGCGTTCATCTGGGCCGAGGTGGGATCGCGATGGACCGCACAGGTCGCCACCATCACCGGATCGGCTGCGGGCAGCCTCACGGTCGGTTCAAAAAGCTCGCCCTGGTATCCCGATGACGGGGTCGACTGGCAGGGCAACCAGGGCGCGCTGTACATCACCGGGACCCTGGCGGCCCTCGATGCTCCGGGGGAGTGGCATGTCCAGGGCGGCTACGTCTACCTAATGACCTTGGACCGCAGCAATCCCGCCGGACACCTCGTCGAGGCCCGCAATGGGCGTCTGGTGGCGGATTTGTCTTCACGCGATTGGATCGTCCTGTCTGGGCTGAACGGCTACGCGGGTTCGGCAAACCTCACGGGAACCGGCTGTGTCCTGCGCAACTGCACGTTTAATCACATCTCCCATGAGGCGATCTCAGGCTATGGCAGGGACGCTGGCGGACTCTCGGTATTCGGCACGGGGAATCTGGTGGAGGGATGCCTTATCGACGGTTCTTCCAGCAACGGCGTGAACCTGAGCGGCACCGGCAACATGGTGCGCAACTGCATTGTGCGGAATATCAACTACAATGGCGATTACAGCGGCGGCGTGAGTCTCAGCGGCGACCAGAACACCCTTGAATACTGCACCATCACCCGCGCCGGCCGGGCCTTGATCAACCCGGGCGGAACCCGGCAGGTCATCCGCAACAATGACGTTTCGTACGCGCTGCTGTGGACCCAGGACGGAGGGGCATTTTACTCCTATAACCGGGACGGTCAGGGGACCGAGATCGCATACAACCGCATTCATGACAACCTAGGCTGGGCCCTGATGCCCAGCCTAGCGCCATGCGACGGCATCTATCTGGATGATGGGTGCCTGAATTTCATCGTGCATCACAATGAGATCTGGAATTGCGACGATGGCATCAGGCTGGGCCACATCCTGCCGACCCACGGTCATCGCATTTACAACAATACCCTCTGGTCCAACCGCCGCCACGGGATGGCTCAACACGGCACCAGTTCGTTCACCGACATCGTGGTATGGAACAATCTGTCCGACCACGACGACTTCCTCGGCACCGACCTGCGGAACAACCTGTTCACCAGCGACGCCAAGTTCGTCGCGGTGGCGCAGTATGACTTCCGTCTGTCGGCCGGCTCGCCTGCCATCGATGCCGGTCTGCCGGTGGCGGGCATCACCGACGGCCTGCTGGGGGTAGCTCCGGATGTTGGTGCACGCGAATACAACGGCGTGGCCTGGACGGCTGGTGCCACCGGCCGGGTTGGCGCGCTGTCCCTGCTAGGAGATGCCAACAGCGATGGGGTCGTGGATGAGGGCGATCAGGCCATACTGATCAGCCTGTTCGGGCGCCGCTCAAGCGATGCGGGCTGGAATGCCGCGGCTGACATCAATGGCGACGCCCGGATCGATGCGCAAGACACCATGGTCGTGCTACGCAACAGGGCTCGCTGACCGGTAAGGATGGGGCGTAGCAGGGAGTGTCTCCTGAGGTTCTCCACGGCCGGTGGCCGCGGATCTTAGTGGGTTTCCGTTGACGTCCACTCTGTGGATTCGCCCAATAATTAGCAATCTGCTGCCTGACCCCCTATGCCTGCGGTCCCGCCGGGATCACCTTCGGCGGCAAAGGGCAGCACCGACCTTGGCCCGACGGCTGCGATCACTCTGGAGTTTGTCTCGCCCTGACCCGTGGCCTTGCCTCGGGACTGTCTGCGGCCCAGGCTGGACGGTGCCTGCCGATGGCGGTCAATATGAGTGCCGTGCTGGCGCGGGGCGGTGACGGTGAAGGAGGCCAAACCGCAACCCATCTCGCTGACCTCAAATCGCGGCCAGCTCCTTGAGGACATCCGGGTGGCGCTCGACCAGGGTCAGTAGTGCTGCGGCGGCCCCAGTGGGTTTGGCGAGACCCTGCTCCCACTTCTCCAGCGTCCGCTTCGGTGTGTGCAGGTAGCGGGCGAACACCTCTTGGGACATCTTGAGGCGGTCGCGGATGCGGCGTACATGCGACGCCGTCATCACGATGGGCTTGGCCTTGAGCACAGTGGAGGTGCGCAGGGTGATCTTCCCAGCGTGGTGTTCTTTGATGGACGCGACGGCGTCGCGGAGATCTGCCATGATGCGGCTCATGGAGTGCGCGCCTTTCTGGCGAGGGCTTTGAGTTCATTGGCGTATGCGGCGAGTTCCTTGCGCTCGGACGCGGTCAGATTGTCTTTCTCATCGTGGTCGTAGATGGCCAGGAGGTGGATGGTCTCGACAAGGCTGACATGCAGGTAGATTGTCCGGCTGCCACTGCGCTTACCCTTGCCGCGCTGACTGTTCGCCCAGCGGATCTTGCGGAACCCTCAGGCGCCCGGGAGCGCGTCTTCGGCATTCGGGTAGGCAGCCAGGTGCGCCATGAGATCCTCAAGTTCATCGTCGGTCATGAGCTTGGGGCGCAGCTTGGCAAAGGGCCGAGCTTCAACAAAGAGCATGGCTGAATCATACCCAAGAAGGGTATAATGGCAAGGACCCGCCAGCCAACTTAGTATCGATGCACATCCGGCAGCTCTATCTGCTCCCACCTCCGGGCCACCAAGACCGGACTGCCCCAATGCTGTTCGGCTACATCGAAGTCTTCCTCACCACCCCAGGATTCCCGCTATCGCCGCTCTCGGCGGGACTCAGGAGCGCCGGCGTCGATCGCATGTCCGCCGCGCCCGCGACGGCCATCTACGCAAAATGCTTCGACAATCGCGGCCCGTCCTGACCCGCATAAGTGTTGCCGCAGGCACCGTAGAGGCGGGAACAAGGTTGGTCCAAACGTTCGTAGGCCATGGCGCAGATGGGTTGGCCGTGGCGCAGGATGAGGTCGTCTTGATGGGGGCGGACTTCCAGGACGGCGATCGAGCCGACCGTGCGACCGGCCGTATCC
>JBBQVR010000205.1:0-3849 GCA_038211355.1 Rhodobacterales bacterium
CCAAGGGGCAGGTGCATTTGGCCCCCGCGCGCGGCTTCCAGAAAGGGCACATCCAGCGCATAGCGCAGATTCTGGCCTTGGGCCGCGAAGCCCTGGAAATCATCCCGCGACCCACCGCCGCGCTGGCGCAGGATTTCGGCAAAGATATCTGCCGGGTCGCCTTGGCCGCCAAACGGGGACCGGAAGCCGCTGGAGCGTTGATTAGGGGTTGTCGGGGGCTTCGGCAAAGTCGCGGTAGTATTGGCGCGGCGGGCGTTCCACGCCTGCGGCGTCGATCTCGCCAGCGTCGAAGCGAGCGCGGGTGGCAGGGTGTTTCAACAGGTCGTGGGCAGTGCTGATCGCCTTGAACCCGGCCTCGGCGCCGGCGCCATCCAGGTACAGGTCGGGGAGGTTGTTGCGCGCCAGCTTGCGGTAGGCCTTCTTGATGTCTGCGGTGCTCGCGGTTTTCGACACTCCGAGGGTTTCATAGGGATCGGCGCTCATCGGTCCAACCCTTGCCTGTTTCAGGCACCATGCTGTCGCATGGGCTTGCGGGTTTGTCGCTGATGCAGATCAAGTCAACTGGTTGCGGGCGGTCCTAGACTGCCCCCAAGGCGGTTGCGGCGCAGGGTCTGCGGTCGCAGGCCATTTGCAGCCCACGGCAGGAAGAATCATGCCCGTTCCGGGACAGGACAGCGCCCTTCAGGGTCTGACGAAAACCGCGTCGTCGCAACCCGTGCAGAAGACGCTGCCAGCCCTTATGCCGCCTGCCGCAAGCCCCCCGGCTGCCGCGCCCAAACCTGGACGGCGCTGGTGGGTCTGGGCGATGGGGGGGCTTGTGGCAGTGGGAACTGCTGCACTGATCTATCTGCAGCCATGGGCTGCGAAAGTCCCCCTTGTGATGGTCGAGACCGTGGTCTCTGCCCCCGTCACCCGGGTTCTGGCGGTAAACGGGCGCATCGAAGGGGTGCGTTCGGTGGATGTCCGCCCCCTGGTCAGTGGGACCCTTGTCGAGGTGTCAGTGGGTGAGGGTGATGCCGTTACGCGCGGCCAGCGGCTTTTGCAACTGGACACGGCAGCCCCGCAGGCCGTCGTCCGGACTGCGGTGGCGGCGCTTGATTCTGCACTGGTGGCACAGCAGGATGCTGCGGCGACCCTGGCCCGCGACAAGGCGCTTGGGGCCAATGTCGCGCCTGTGGTGCTGGAGAATGCTGCCCGTGCCGTGCAGACGGCGGCGCAAGAGGTGGCCCGGATGACGGCCCTTCTGGAACAGGAGCAGATCCAGCTTGAAAAGTTCACCATCGCCGCGCCGATCGCAGGATCGGTGCTGGTGCTGCATGCCGATCCGGGCCAGAGCGTGGACCCTTCGACCGCCTTGCTGACGATTGCCGATCTTGGCCGGCTGGTTGTCGAAACCGATGTGGACGAATCCTATGCCACGCAGATCCGCACAGGCCAGCCCGCCGCGCTGCAACTGTCGGGCGAGGGCGCGGTGCGGGCGGGCCATGTCAGTTTCGTGTCGCAGCGGGTGGACGCCGATACCGGCGGGCTGGCGGTGAAACTGACCCCCGATGCGGCGCTGACCGCCCCCATCGGCCTGACAGTCACGGCCAACATCACAGTTGATGACAGGGCGGCGGCCATCACCGTTCCCCGCGCCGCCATCCTTGGTGATCTGGCTGGCGACGCAGTGCTGGTGGTGAGGGACGGCCAAGCACAGCGCCGCGCGGTGCAGGTGATCGACTGGCCCGCGGCACGGCTGATCGTGACCGAAGGGCTGGCCCCCGGCGATGTGGTGATTGCCGATGCCACTGGGCTGAGCGACGGGCAACCAATCAAGGTCGCGCCCTGATGCTCTATGCGCTGAAGATCGCCACCCGATATCTGACGGCCAGCATTGCGCAGACAGCGCTGCTGGTGTTCGGCGTCGCCATCGGCGTGTTCATCTTCATCTTCATGTCGGCGCTGATCGGGGGTCTGGCGGAATTCATCATCACCAGCACGGCCGGCGACATGGACCATATCAGCATCCAGGCCGAAGCTGTCGATCCGCCGCTGCTGGGGCCCGCGGACGAGGTGCTGCTGGTGCAACAAGCCTCGACCCTGAGAACGGCCGCCCTGAAGGATACCGCGCCCTTCATGCCCCTGATCGAGGCCTTGCCGGGCGTGATCGCCACCTCGCAGCAGATCAACGGATCGGGGTTTCTGGTGCGTGGCGCGCTGACGACGCAGGTGTCGATCAGCGGGATTGAGCCGGGCAAGGAATCGGCCATCGTAAATCTGGCCGGTTACATGGTCGAAGGGGCTGCCGATCTGGCGGCGGGCGGCATGCTGATCGGCGCGACCCTGGCCGAGGACATGGATTTGCGGCTGGGCCAATCCGTCAGGGTGCAAAGCTCGGTCGGGATCGAGGCGCTGCTGACAGTTACCGGCATTTACCGCATCGGCTCTGGCCCGCGCGACGGGCGGCAGATTTATGTGGGCCTCGGCACCGGACGAACGCTGTTTGCCATGCCCCAAGGCGTCACGCGAGTCGAGATCAAGCTGACCGATCTGTTTGACGCAGACGCAACGACGCTGCGCATCCGCGCCCTGACGGGGCTGGATGCGAAATCATGGACCGAAGCTGGTGCGCAGCTTCTGGCGGCGCTGGAGACGCAGGCGCAGCTTGGCTACATCCTCGAGGGTTTTGCCATGCTGACGATCATCATCGGTGTCGCCTCGGCGCTGCTTCTGTCGACCTACCGCCGTAGGCCCGAGATCGGGATCATGCGGGCGATGGGGGCGGGGCGGTGGTTCGTTATGGTGGTGTTTGTTAGTCAAGGCGCGCTGATCGGGCTGATGGGCGGGCTGGTCGGGGCGGCCTCGGGATATGGGGTGCTTTTGTTCTTTCCATCGCGCGAGACCTTCGGGCCGAACATGGCCGGCCTGCCCATCGACATCACGCAAGGGGCCTACGGGCTGGCCATCGTGCTGACCACACTGGGTGCCATCGCAGCCTCGATCCTGCCCGCCCGCGCGGCGGCGCGGCTGGACCCGGTGACGGCGATCGGCCAATGACGGCGCTGTTGGAGGTGCAGGATCTGGTCAAGACCTTCGGCAGTGGCGAGGCCGAAACGCGGGTGCTGCGCGGGCTGAACCTGGTGATGGCCACGGGCGAGCTGGCGGCGCTGCTGGGGCCGTCCGGGTCGGGCAAAAGTACGTTGCTGACCATCCTCGGCACGTTGATGCAGCCCACTTCGGGCAACCATTCCATGCTCGGCGTCGATCTGACGACCGCATCTGACCGCGCGCTGACCGATTTTCGCAACCTGCACATCGGCTTTGTGTTCCAGTTCCACAACCTGCTGCCCGACTTCACCGCGCTGGAAAACGTGGTCTTTCCCACCGCGGTGCGCGAAGGGCGCGAGACGGCGGCGGCCCGAAGCCGCGGGCAGGAGTTGCTGGTGCGCATGGGTTTGACCGAACGGGTCCACTTTCCGACCGCCAACCTGTCGGGCGGACAGAACCAGCGCGTGGCCGTCGCGCGCGCCCTGATGAACCGCCCCGGACTGGTGCTGGCCGATGAGCCGACTGGCAACCTCGACCGTGCCTCGGCCCTTCAGGTGATGGACCTGATCGCCGAGATCAACCGCGAGGAGGGCACCACCTTCCTGATCTCGACCCACGACGAAAAGATTGCGGCGCTGTGTCGGCGGCAGATCGTGGTGGGGGATGGATTGGTCACCGGATAATGACCCCGGTCCTGCCTTGGGTTAGTGCGGTGCCAGCCGGGTCGGTGCACGCCATCCGACACTTGTCATCAAATGAAATTGCCATGACCAGCCACAGCACGACCATCGGCGTCTTTGCCGATCACGCTGTCGCCGA
>JBBQVR010000206.1:0-3814 GCA_038211355.1 Rhodobacterales bacterium
CACCTTTACCTGCGCCAGCGGTCCTTGCGCGACAAGCTGGAGGCATGGATCGACAGCAAGCGTGACTGGCCGATCCTGACGACCTCGATCGCCAAGAAATGGCTGAACGACGGTGACGGCTTGCAAGATCGCGGCATCACCCGCGATCTGCACTGGGGCATTCCGGTGAAGAAGGGTGACCAGCCCTGGCCGGGGATGGAGGGAAAGGTTTTCTACGTCTGGTTCGACGCCCCCATCGAATACATCGCCGCCACCGCCGAATGGGCCGATGCCAATGGCAAGCCTGACGCAGACTGGGAACGCTGGTGGCGCACCGACAAGGGTGCTGCGGACGTGACCTATTACCAGTTCATGGGCAAGGACAACGTGCCCTTCCACACCCTCAGTTTCCCCGCCACGATCCTTGGGTCGGGTGAGCCGTGGAAGATGGTCGACTACCTCAAGTCCTTCAACTACCTCAATTATGACGGCGGCCAATTCTCAACCTCGCAGGGCAGGGGGGTCTTCATGGATCAGGCCCTGTCGATCCTGCCCCCCGACTATTGGCGCTGGTGGCTTCTGTCCCACGCGCCCGAATCCAGCGACAGCGAATTTACCTGGGAAAACTTCCAGACCGCCGTGAACAAGGACCTCGCCGATGTGCTGGGCAACCTCGTCAGCCGTGTGACCAAGTTCGCCGTGGCCAAGTTCGGCAATGACGTGCCTGCCGGCGGCCACTTCAGCCCCTTGGAAACCGCCCTCATCGCCGACCTTGGCGCGCGGATCGTCGATTACACCCGCCTGATGCAGGCGATGGAGGTCCGCAAGGCCGCCGCCGAATTGCGCGCCATCTGGGTGATCGGCAACGAATACCTGCAAGCCGCCGCCCCATGGTCTGTCGTCAAGACCGACCCCGAACAGGCGCAGGCGATCATCCGTCTGTCGCTGAACCTGATCCGGGTCTATGCCGTCTTGTCCGCGCCGTTCATTCCAGATGCGGCGGCGACAATGCTGGCCGCCATGGGCACGGATGATCAGTCATGGCCGCATGACATCTCGGCCGCGATGCGGACGCTGCCGCCGGGCCATGCCTTCAGCGTGCCGGAAAACCTGTTCCGCAAGATCACCGATGAAGAGCGTGTCGATTGGCAGACCCGCTTTTCGGGTGTCCGCGCCTGACCTGTGGGTTGCCGAGTATTGCTGCGCTGCGGAAGACCTTCCGCTGCAACCGCAGAAACCGCGCCTTCGCGCGCGATTTTTCGCTGGAATAGCCCCTTAGCGGGAAGATATTCCGCCGACGCCAGAATCTCTGGAAACTGCGCCACGCATTGCGGTGCTATCTTCTGCCGGTCGGACCCGAGTCGCTGCCACATGAGGAGAGCCCGAGATGACCGAAGTTCTGCCTTCGCGCCCCCGTACCAACCCGCGTTCCAAACGGACCTATGCCGCTGTCGCCGTGTTTTTGATGGTGTATCTGGGTGTGCTGGTCGTGGTCTTTGCGCCACGCGAGATGATCGCTTCACAATCAGGCGCTGCTTTCTACGGCGCCGACAACTGAAGCCACGCCAGTTATGAAAACGGCCCGGGCAATGTGCCCGGGCCGTTTGCGTTCAGATCAGGCCAGCAGATCAGGCGCCCAGATCAGGCCCGCAGGTCAAACCGGTCAGCGTCCATCACCTTGACCCAGGCGTCGACAAAGTCGCACACGAACTTGCCGGCGTTGTCGTCCTGGGCATAGACCTCGGCATAGGCCCGCAGGATGGAGTTGGACCCGAACACGAGGTCCGCCCGCGTCGCCGTCCACTTTACAGCACCGGTCTTGCGATCGGTCAGCTCATAGAG
Source organism: Rhodobacterales bacterium (assembly GCA_038211355.1). Lineage (GTDB taxonomy): Bacteria > Pseudomonadota > Alphaproteobacteria > Rhodobacterales > Rhodobacteraceae > Tabrizicola. Next base: position 1,822 of record JBBQVR010000206.1, read on the forward strand.
GTTGGTCCCTTTCGGCACCCACTTCAGGGCCATGTCCATCAACCCGCTGAAGAAGTCGGTGGTCAGCGCGCCCACCCGGTCAGTAAACTGCCCATGCGCTGTCCCGCCATGGTTGGTGCCGATCACCCGCATACCGCCAACAAGGCAAGTCATCTGGTGCGCCGTCAGGCCCATCAGCTGTGCGCGGTCCAACAGGATTTCCTCTGCCGTGACGGCGTAGTCTTTCTTCATCCAGTTGCGGAACCCGTCCGCCACCGGCTCCAGCACGTCAAAACTGTCGGCGTCGGTCTGTGACGGGGTGGCGTCGCCGCGCCCGGCATGGAACGGCACCGTCACGTCAAAGCCCGCAGCCTTGGCCGCATGTTCGACGCCGACGTTGCCTGCCAGCACGATCACATCTGCCACCGACGCGCCGGCCGCCAAGGCAATCGGCTCTAGCACCGAAAGGACGCGGGCCAGGCGGGCGGGCTCATTCCCCTCCCAATCCCTTTGCGGGGCCAGGCGGAGACGGGCACCATTCGCGCCGCCACGGTTGTCGGACCCACGGAAGGTGCGGGCGCTGTCCCAGGCGGTGGTGACCATGTCTCCGATGGAAAGACCGGACGAGGCGATCTTGGCCTTGACCGCGGCCACGTCCCACGCGGTGGACCCTGCCGGAACCGGATCCTGCCAGATCAGGTCCTCAGCCGGCACCCATGGGCCAAGGTAGCGTACCTTCGGCCCCATGTCGCGGTGGGTCAGCTTGAACCAGGCGCGGGCAAAGGCATCGCTGAACGCCGCCTGATCCTTGGCAAAGCGCTCACTGATGGCGCGGTAGATCGGGTCCATCTTCATCGCCATGTCGGCATCGGTCATCATCGGCATCACGCGGATCGTGGGATCTTCCACGTCAGCCGGCATATCCTCGGGTGCGATGTTGATCGGCTGCCACTGGAAGGCCCCGGCGGGGGATTTCACCAGTTCCCAGTCATACTTCAACAGCAGGTCGAAGTAACCGTTGTCCCAAACCGTCGGGTTCGCCGTCCAGGCACCTTCAAGGCCCGAGGTGATCGTGTCGCGACCAATCGAGCGTGCGGCGTGCACGTTCCAGCCAAGGCCGCCCTCTTCCAGGCCCGCGCCCTCAGGCTCTGCCCCGATCAGGGCGGCGTCGTTGTTGCCATGCGCCTTGCCGACGGTGTGGCCACCTGCGGTCAGCGCCACGGTTTCCTCATCGTCCATCGCCATACGGGCAAAGGTTTCGCGCACGTCATGGGCGGTGCGCAATGGATCAGGCTTGCCGTCCACGCCCTGCGGGTTGACGTAGATCAGACCCATCACCACGGCGGCGAGCGGGTTTTCCAGCGACGACCGGTCTTCCTTCGTCGGATAGCGTTGATCGGTCAGCCATTCCTTTTCCGACCCCCACCAGATGTCTTTCTCGGGTGCCCAGATATCCTCACGCCCGAAGGCAAAGCCAAAGGTCTTGAGACCCATCGATTCGTAGGCCACGGTCCCGGCCAGCACCATCAGGTCAGCCCAGCTAAGACGGTTGCCGTATTTCTTCTTGATCGGCCACAGCAAGCGGCGGGCCTTGTCAAGGTTGGCGTTGTCCGGCCAGCTGTTCAAGGGCGCAAAGCGGTGGTTGCCGGTCCCGGCGCCACCCCGGCCATCGGCCATCCGGTAGGTGCCTGCGGCATGCCACGACATGCGGATGAAGAGACCGCCGTAATGGCCCCAGTCGGCAGGCCACCAGTCCTGACTGTCGGTCATCAGCAAGGTTATGTCCCGCTTCAGCGCCTCGAAGTCCAGCTTCTTGACCTCATCTTGATAGCTGAAGCCGCTCAGCGGGTTCACCTTGGTGTCATGCTGGTGCAAGATGTCGAGGTTCAGCGACTTCGGCCACCAGTCCATCACCGTGTTTTCGGTCGTGGTCACTGCGCCATGCGCCACCGGGCATTTGCCCGACCGGGGGGTATCGTTGCCGTCCATCTTGCTCTCCTGATCTGGCTGGATG
>JBBQVR010000207.1:0-3793 GCA_038211355.1 Rhodobacterales bacterium
ATCTCGGTCCGCTCGACCAGGATCGAGACGTTTGATCGCAACGATGTCATCGTCCCCAACGCCGACCTGATCACCGGGCAGGTCACCAACTGGACGCGCTTCAACCTGTCGGGCCGGCTGATCGTGCCGGTCGGCGTGGACTTCGGGTCAGATACCCGCAAGGTCGAACGGATCCTGCGCGAGATTGCCGAAGCGCAGCCCCTGGCGATCCTGAACCCGCCGCCTTTGGTGGTGCTGATGGGGTTTGGCGCCGATGCCATCATGTTCGAAATCCGGCTGATCTTGCGGGATGTCAATTTCTCACTGTCTGTGCGCAGTGAGATCAACCACCAGATTGTTGACCGTTTTGCCAAGGAGGGGATCGAAATTCCCTTCGCGCAGTCCGACGTTTCGCTGCGCAATGTCGAGGAAATCGCCCGCGCGCTGATGATCCTGCAAGGCAAGGCGGCAGCGCTGGAAAGTTCCGGGACAGACACCGCCACCATGCCTGAGGCTGCGCCAAGCCTCGCAGCGGCCCCCGCCGGAACAAAGGCCGCAAACCCTGCGGCCGAAGTGCAGAAAGACGAAAGATGACCGACCTTCTTTTCCGTAACGACGCCTATCTTGCGGCGGCTGATTGCCAGATCATCGGCCACACGCCCGAAGGCGGGCTGGTGGTCGATCGGTCGGTCTTTTACGCCACGAGCGGCGGCCAGCCGGGCGATAGCGGCGTGCTGGAATGGTCGGGTGGCGTCTTGCCCATCGCGACCACACTAAAGGTCGAAGGCGGCGTCGCCCTGATCCCGGCCGAGCCTATGCCGATGCCCCCCATCGGTGCGCCCGCGCGGCAGATCCTGGACTGGGCACGCCGTCACCGCCACATGCGGGTGCATACCGCGCTGCACCTTCTGTCGGTCGTGATCCCGCTGCCGGTTACCGGTGGCCAGATTGGCGCAGACCGGGGGCGGCTGGATTTCGACATGCCAGACCCGCCCGGTGACCTCGCCGCGATTGAGGGGGTCTTGAACAGCCTGATCGCGCGCGATCTTGCCGTGACGGATGACTGGATCACGGATGATGAGCTTTTGGCCAATCCGTCCTTGGTCAAGACGATGTCCGTCCGCCCGCCAATGGGGCAGGGCCGGGTGCGGCTGGTCCGCATTGGTGACGGGGTTGATCAGATCGACCTGCAACCCTGCGGCGGCACCCATGTCGCCCGCACCGGTGAAATTGGCCGCGTGACGATTGCCAAGATCGAAAACAAGGGCCGCCAGAACCGCCGCGTCACGATCAGCCTTGCAAGCTAGACCGGCGCCGTTGGGGCAAGGATAAGCACCGCCCGAAAGTCGTTCACATTGGTCAGCGTCGGCCCGGTGACCACTTGGCCCCCCACGGCGGCGAAAAAGCTGTGGGCGTCGTTCTTGTGCAGGGCTGCAGCCGCGTCCCAGCCCGCTGCATGGGCGCGGGTCAGGGTGTCCGGCCCGATCACCGCCCCCGCCACCTCGGCCGCGCCATCGACGCCGTCGGTGTCACAAGCAATCGCGTGGATGCCCGCAGCACCGTTCAGCGCCAAGGCAAGGGCCAGACAGAATTCGGCATTCGGGCCGCCGATGCCGTCGCCGGTGCGGGTGACGGTCAACTCACCCCCCGACAGCAGCAGCACCGGCCTGTCGCCTGGGGCAAGCCCCGCCGCGATGCCTTGCGCCATCGTGGCTTGGGCGGCGGCAACCTCGCGCGCCTCACCCTCCAGCCGGTCGCCAAGCAGGCGCACCTCGCAGCCCGCCGCTGTCGCCATATCGGCCGCTGCCGCCAAAGATTGCGCCGGGGCTGCGTAAATCACGTTCTCAACCCGCGACAGCCGCGCATCGCCGGGGGTGATCACCCCTGACCGCGCCAGCGCCCCCGGCACAGAGGCGGGCACCGGGACGGACCAGCGCCGCAACACCTCGGCCGCGTCGGCGGGTGTGGTCGCGTCCCCCACCGTGGGGCCGGATCCGATGAAGGCCGGGTCATCCCCCGGCACGTCGGAGATCATCAGCGCCAGCATCCGCGCCGGATGGGCCGCCGCTGCCAGCTGGCCGCCCTTCACCCGGCTAAGATGCTTGCGCACCACGTTCATCGCCGAAATCGGCGCCCCACTGGCCAAAAGTGCCGCATTGACCGCCTGCTTTTCCGCCAGCGTCACCCCCTGCACCGGGGCCACCAGCAGGGCCGAGGCCCCGCCCGAAATCAGCGCCAGCACAAAGTCGCTCTCGCCCAACCCCGCCAGCAGGTCCAGCATCTGCGCCGTCGCAGCCGCACCGGCGGCGTCGGGCACCGGGTGGGCGGCTTCAACAATCCTGATCCCGGCGCAGGGGCGGCCATAGCCGTAGCGGGTGATCACCAGCCCTTCACACGGGCCCCAGACCGCCTCAACCGCTTCGGCCATGCGGGCGCTGGCCTTGCCCGCGCCGATCACGACCACCCGGCCCGCAGGCTTGTCCGGCAGAAAGCGGGAAAGCGAGCGCATCGGATCTGCCACCTCGACTGCCCGGTCAAAAAGGGCGCGCAGGAACGGGGCGGGGTCAAGCGTCATGGGGTTGGGCCTATGCTTGAGGCGCGGATGATCAGATCTACCGGGGTCACGGTTTCCGGGGGGGGGCGTATGCCGGTCTCAAGCCAGCCAAGCACGGTTTCCGCCACCCCGCGCCCGAACCCCGCAATGTCGCAACGGACCGAGGTGAGGCCGGGCCAGATCTGCGCGCATTCCTCGATATCGTCAAAGCCCACGATCCGCAGGTCGCGCCCAACCTGCCGTCCGATCTCGGCACAGCCTGACAAGAGGCCAAGCCCGGCCAGATCGTTGAAGCACAGAACGGCGTCCACCTCGGGGTGGTCTGCGGCCAGCCGTGCCGCAGCCGCGCGCCCAAAGGCGCGGGTCGGGCGGCCGGGCAGGTGAAGGGGGGGCATGCCTGCGCGGTCAAGGGCGGCAAGATAACCCGACATCCGTGCTTCGGTCACCTCACGCCCCGCAAGCCCGCCAAGGAAAGCGATCCGCCGCGCGCCGGTTTCCAGCAGGTGATCGGTCGCCATCCGGCTGCCGGTGCGGTAATCGGGGACCGAGAACGGAAACCGCACCACATCCGGCACCGCCCGGCGCAAGACCTGCATGGTGGGCACATTGGCGCGGGCGATGGCGTCAAACGTGGCTTCAACCGCGCCATAGGCGGGCGACAGGATCAGGGCCGCCACCCCATGCTCCAACATCGCCGAGACAACCTGCGCCTGTTGGTCGGGGTCTTCGTCGGTGTTGGCCAGCACCGTGGCAAAGCCCTTGGCCGACAGCGCCATCTGCACCGAGGTGGCGAATTCGGTAAAGAACGGGTTGCGCAGATCGTTGATCACCAGCCCGATCAGCCCGGTATTGGACTGGCGCAGCTGTGCGGCGGACCGGTTGTAGACATAGCCCAGATCGGCCATCGCCTGCCGCACATCCGCCCGCGTTTCGGTGCGGACCAGAGGGCTGTTCTGCAAGACCAGACTGACGGTCGATTTCGACACGCCCGCGCGGCTTGCGACATCAATGATCGTGGGCCTGCGGTCCATCGTGGTTCAGCGTTGCTCCACCCCATGCAGCGCCAGAAGCTGCGCCATCCGTGCTTCGGCAAGGTCTGGCCGGGCCAGCAGGCCCGCCGCATCCGCCAGCCGGAACACGGCTGCATAATGCGTGATGTCACGGGCCGATTGGAACCCCGCCGGCATGATGAAATGGCGCTGGTGGCCGTTCAGCCACGCCAGATACGCGATCCCGGCCTTGTAGAACCGGGTGGGCGCG
>JBBQVR010000208.1:0-3781 GCA_038211355.1 Rhodobacterales bacterium
GGCCAGGCGAGCGATGGGGAATTCGAGTGGTGGCGCTTTGCCCAGGCTGGAGTCGCTAACATGACGCTTGTGCAGGTAGGCCCAGGGATCCTTGCGAAAGTCCATGCCGTCCGCCGCCGCCGCATCGCCCAAGCAGGGCCAAGTATCGAGGTAGATCATGGTGACCTCGGCGATGTGCTGCATGGTGGCCAGGGTCGTAACGCGGCGAGCATTCCTTTTCACCAGGCCAAGCGCCGCCATCAGCAAACCAACCAGGACGGCGATGACCGCGATGACCATCAAAAGCTCAATCAAGGTGAAGGCGGTTGACGGCCGCCGCCCCACTGTTGGCGTCGCCATCACTTGAACTCCTTCACCGAGGAGACGAGGCAGGTGACCCGGATACCGCCCGCGACGGTGGCGTCGGTGGAGCGCACGCCCTGCCAGGGCGGGTTGTCGAAGCCCTTCTCGTCCCAGGTCTTGCCCCCCGCCTGGCAGACTTGGTTGGCGAGGTCCCAGATGCGGGCGACGATGCAATCTTGCGTCGGTGCCGTCGGCCCAACCATCACATTCCCAGCGGTGTAGTTGATCCAGGTGCTGGATGTCGCGTTGCCGAACCACTGCGCGTCAGTGGCGGTGACCGAGGTGGGCAACATAGGCGTGCCTGGCTCTGGAATCAGTGGACCACCTGCCGCCACGATGATATAGACGCTACGGGCATACTGGTAGTCCTGAAGCGCCTGATTGAGGCCGATGGCGTTGTTCGCGGCCGTGATGGCTGCGCCTTTCCAATCCTTGGTCCGGGGCTGATTGGGCTGATAGAAGGCGCAGCCCAGCACCAGGGGATTGCCCCAGCGGTCGTTCCAGTTCTCGCGCGGCGAACGCTTGGTTTTGTAATCCGTGATGTTCCGCACCACGCCCGAGGCGAGCAGCAGTTCCCTGGTCCGCAGTGGAGAGAGATGCGACATCGACTTCAGATCAGGGCCAAGCCACGCGCCCGTGGCCGTGGCTGCCAGATCCTGGTATTTCTTGCCCCAGGGATGAACGAGGTAGGCGCTGGTCGACGCCGCGGCCAGCAGCGTACCGGTCTTGACGTACGTGACGCCGTCGTCCACTTTGTACGTGAGGGCGCCGCCAAGGTCGGCGTCCCGCTGCAAGCGATAGGCGATGGAACCCTCTTCCTGCACCGTCCCCAGGCCCATGAGCAGGGCATCCATACGCTGAGCGGTGGCGGCGATCTTGGCCCGTTTGGTGATGATCGGGACGATGGCAATGATGATAGAGGCGAGGACGGCGATGACCGTGACCACCACCAGCAGTTCGATGAGGGTGAATGCCTGGCGAGGTGGGCTCATTGCTGCTCCTGGACTTCGTCGATCACGTTGTCCCTGGTGCCGTCCCGGTCGCCGGTGGCGTGGCTGCTGGCGTTGGGATTGCTCGTGTTCAGCGTGCGGTCGTCACCGGGGGCGAAGCGGAAGGCGCCATCGGCGCCCGCGCTCATCAGGCGGATGCTGCCAGCGCGGTTGAGGCTGTAGAGGATCTCTTGACCCCAGGCATCGTAGATGGCGAGGCCGGGGAGCTTGTAGGGATACCAGCCACCCGTTCCCTTGACCGTGCCCGGCGACCACTCGCTTTGGGCTCCGGAACCGTTGGTGTACACGCGAGCGACGTTCACTGCAGTCGCAGATACGGTGATCGGGAACAGGGGGACGTTCCAGGTTGGAGAGCCGAGTCCGGCGATGGTCACCGCCTTCAGTCCCGCCAGCTCCGTCTGGGCATTGCTGTTGCCGAACATGTAGTCGATGACCAGCTTGTTGCCCTCCTCGGTTCCGAAGGGTTGAGGGCTGGGCTGGCCCATCACGGTCTGGTCCTTGTCCTGGTAATCGGTGGGGACGAGCAGGGCCTTGTTGGTGATGTCCGCAGTCTGGATCTTTGTCGGCGCCTGTACCTTGGGTAGCTGAATGAACTTCGATACCGCTTTCTGCATCGCTCCCAGCACGCCGATGCGGTCGCGGGTGAGGCCGAAGAGCATCGGCATTTCAGCACGCTGGTAGACGTCCGTGCGCAGCATCAGTCGACCGGCATCGCCGGAATTGGTGAAGTTACTGAGGCCATCCACGCCGGTGAGGGCATAGGGGCCGGCGTCAGCAGTCGTCCCCTGCACCGTGGTCGAGGTCCCACCCCGCACCCACAATGCCCCACTGGTGAACGTTGCCGTCGTCTGCCGCGAGCCTGCTAGTGGATGCTCCACCGGACTCGGGCAGCCGCCGCGATTGGCGATGGTCAGCTCCATCCCCTGCCGCAGGGCGGCAATGATCAGCTCGGTCTTGCGGGTCTTGGTCTGCCGGCTGAGCATGCTGGTGCCGGCAAGGATTAGCGAAGCGAGGATAGCGATAATCGCCACCACCACCAGCAGTTCGATGAGAGTGAAGGCACGGCGAGGAGTGGAGCGATTCATGGGGAAGGGCCTCGGACTCATTGTTCGGTGACCGAGTTCTTCCACGAGCAGATGTCGTCAACATTGCCGCTGCCGTTGGCAAGATTGTCGGTGCCGTCCAAGCCGGGCGACCATATCCCACACCAGGACGCGCCATAGGTGTTGGCGGCAAAGGCGATGCGCAGGGGCTGGCCCCAGGCGTCGGTGACCTGGCGCTGCTTGTTCACGAACCGCTTCGGGATCGACGTCTGGGTCATGAGGTAGAAGCCGGTGTAGCCTGAATCGACAAGCCCCTGGTCGAAGGGGCTGTCGTGAGTGGCGTTGCTCAATACCGCCGGCATGCCGTCGATGGTATAGAATCCCGTCGCACTGCCGTTCTTGTCCCTGGAGTCCGGCCCGGTCTTCATGGCCCAAAGGTACTGGACCCGCTGCTTGCCGAGAGCGTTGGTGTAGGTCCAAGTGTTCAACTGGTAGGAACTGATGGCCGCGGCCACCGCGTTGATCACGGCGGTGGTGCCGCGCACCTCGCCCTGCTTTTTCATGTAGGCAAAAGCGGGCAAGCCCAGGCCGGCGAGCAGGATCATGACGGCCATCACCACCATGAGTTCCATGAGGGTGAAGGCGCGGTTGGCGGAGGCGAGCGTGCTCATGGGCTCACTGATTCCGGACGTTGGGCAGTCCGATTTGGTAGATGGCAATGGCGGCGGCGTAGCCGACCCCACTCGTGGCGTTGTAGTCCAGAGAGCGGACGCTCAAGGAGCCGCAAACCGGACTCACCAACACTGCGGGCGCGAACGTTCCCATGTTGGCGAATTGGCCCGCTTGGGCCTCGGTGCCAATGCCGATGGGGACCAAATCGTTGGCATTTTGCAGCGGCAATCCAGTCTGATTCTGGAAGTACCAGACGATGCGGTTGCCAGAACTAAGCGCCGTAGCACTTTGGAAGTCTGCGCCCTGAAAGACCATCACATTGCGGTTGAAGAGGAACTTGCTGACGGGCTTGCCGTTGCTCATCAGCTCTACTGCGTCGCTGGGCAACGGTCCGCCGTAGGTGAGGGCGACATAGTAGCCTGGCGACGTTGCGGTGGGCGCCACCACGGCCACGCCATAGGCTTTCGCCGTCACGCCCACGGCCAGGGGCTGGCGGGCGCGGGCCAGTTGCCGCGCCTGGGTCGAGACATAGGTGATGGCGTTGGCAGCGTCGCTGACGCGACCCTTGCGGAGGGCAGAGAAGATCGCCGGCATGGTCATCGCCGCCAGCACAAAGATGATCCCCAGCACTATTAGCAACTCGAACGCGGTGAAGCCCTGACGCTGAGTCCGGCGCAGATCACTGATTGAGGTGTTCATTGGGAGGCTCCATGG
>JBBQVR010000209.1:0-3606 GCA_038211355.1 Rhodobacterales bacterium
GATCCATTACGGGCTGTTCTGCTCGACGGCGTTTGCGCTGACCCTGCTGGGGCTGAAGGGTGTGCTGACCAACATGTGGCGTTTCCTCATGGCGGGGGCGATCGCGCTTTGCGTGTTCCTGTCGCTGTCAAGCGGGGCCATGCTGCCGTTGATCCTGCAAAGCTTCCTGATGGTCTGGGTGATCGTGTTCCAGCGCACCGGCCGGCCCTGGCTCTTGCTGCTGGTGCTGATCGCGGCGGCTTATGTGACGATCGACCTCTTGTCGAACCGCACCCCGATGCGGGTCTTCATGACCTATGCCACCTTCTCGGCGCACAATGCCTATTGGCGCGGCCAGATTTTCACTTGGGGCATGGTGAACGTCTGGGCCAACCCCATCTTCGGTCTCGGCCTGAACGATTGGGTGCGCCCGTTCTACATGTATTCCGGCAGCATGGACAATTTCTGGCTGGTGATGGCGGTCCGCTATGGCATTCCGGGATTCTCGCTGATCGCGGCCGGCTATTTCATCGCGCTCTGGCGGATCGGACGGCGGGACTTTTCCTCCGACCCCGACTTGATCCGCATTCGCCGGGCCTGGATGTTCACCTTCATCGGGCTGTCGCTGGCGCTGTGCACGGTGCATGTCTGGACCACCGTCTACAGCTATGTCTTCTTCCTTTTCGGGGCGGGCATGTGGCTTGTGTCGGAGGCGCCGGCTCCGGCCCGAACTCCTGCCACTGCCGCAGGGCGGTCGGGGGACGTGCGCATGCGGGCCACCGATCCCGAGCCTTCATCCCTGCCGGTCGCGGCCACCGGCAGCACATCACCGCGCGGAGGGCCACGCTACACGCGGTTTCCCGTCCGTCCGGTCGACCCGCGCCCCTGATCCCGGATCAAAGCACCATGCCCCTTCCCACCCTTGGCGTCGTCATCGTCGCGTTCAATTCCTCGGATGTCATTCTTGATTGTCTGGAAAGCCTGCTGGCCTCGCGCGGGGTGCGGCTGCGGATCGTGGTGGTCGACAACGCCTCCACCGACGGCATCCCTGCCTGCCTGACCGATTGGGCGTCAGGCCGGACACCCTACATCGCGCCACCCGACATTCCCTTCGCGCTGCACCCGAAACCGAAGCCGCTGTCCCTTGCCGAAGCCGAGACTGCCGATGCGGATCTGATGCTGCTGCGTGCCCCGGTGAACGGCGGTTTCGCGGCCGGGGTCAATCTTGGTCTTGCCCATCTGGCGCAGCAGGCCGATCTTGAGCGGTTCTGGGTGCTGAACCCCGATTGCGTGGTGACGCCGGGTGCCGCCCTGGCCTTCGCCACGCACCCCGCGCCAGACGGGGGCTTTGCCCTGATGGGCGGGCGTGTCACCTATCTCGACCCGCCGGACCGCATCCAGATCGACGGCGGCACGCTGAACCGGCGCACCGGCGTCACCGGCAATCTTGGTCTCGGGCTGCCGATCGCCACCACGCCGCCTCCGGCCCCCGAGGCGATGGATTTCATCACCGGGGCCAGCATGGTGGTGTCGCGGGCGTTCTACGAGGCGGTGGGCCCGATGGCCGAGAACTATTTCCTGTATTATGAAGAGGTGGACTGGGCGATGCAGCGGGGGGCTCTGCCGCTGCTGATCTGTCCCGAGGCGCGTGTCTATCACCGCGCAGGCACCGCGATCGGATCGCCGACGCTGGAACGGATCGCCTCGCCCTTCTCGCAGTATTTCAAGCATCGCGGGCGGATGCGCTTCATGCGACGTTTCCACCCCCAAGCCCTGCCCTGGGCCTGGGCCTACGGCTTGGCCAAGGCAGCGCAATATGCATTGAAGGGCCATGGGACGGCCGCAAAAGCCTTGCTGGCCGGTTGCCGCGATGCGCCTCCCCCGGCCGGGGTGCGCGACCGGCTGTCGCCCGAGGCCGCGCGACTGGCCTTTGCGCCGGCCCCCGGCAAGGGCTGAGGGCCGGTCAGATCTTGTAAGGCCGCCGCAGCCGGGCATGCAGCCCCGGCGTATGGCTGAGCAGGAAATGGGCCCAGAGCTTCGGCCGGGCGGGGGTGATGGCCAATGCCGCGCGCAGATAGCGCCGGGCAAAGCGCGGCCGGTCAATCCGTAGCAGATAAAGCGCCGTGGTGGCATAATGCGCGGCCAGCGGTGCGCCCGCCAGCCCTGCCCGCTTCAGCTTGCCGGTGATCCGGGCATAGCTGCGTGCCCCCTGCCGCGCCGAACGCGAGACGCGCTGCCCGCTGACGCCGGGGTCCAGCGAGGTCGGCGTCAGGATCAGCGGTTCGGGCACAAAACCGAACTTGCCCTGCCGCGTCAGCCGCAGCGACAGATCCCAATCCACATTCTTGCGCAACAACTCATCCGAGGGTCCGGCTGCCAGCAGCGCCGATTTCAGCACCAGCAAAGTGGGGAAGTTGATGATGTTGCCCACCATGGTGCGCGCCGCCAGATCGCCCGACAACACCCGTTCGGCGGGGTGCGGGATCACGAAGGCCGAGGCCCGGGCATAATCGCCCTCGGCCACCTCGTTGTAGATCAGCCGTGCGCCATAGACGCCGATGTGATCGGCTGGCAGCGTGGCCAGCAGACGGGCCGACTGTTCGATCCGGTCATGGGTGCAGATGTCGTCGCTGTCGTGAAAGGCGATGTAGTCACCGGTCGCCGCCGCCACGCCGGTATTGCGCGCCGCCGCCACCCCGCCGTTGCGGGCGCGGCGCACCAGCCGCACGCGCGGGTCGTTCAGCGCGGCGATGGCCCCTTCGATATCGTCGGACGAACAGTCGTCGGCGACGATGATTTCCAGATTGCGGTAACTTTGGGCACACAGACTGCCTACGATGCGCGGTATCAGATGAGCCCGGTTGAACACGGGCATCACAACGCTTATCAGGGTGCCGTATTCCAAAAGGCCTCTCCGCGCTGCCATCTTTGTAAAGTCTTTGCACGGAGGCGCTTCTTGGGGCAAGAGAGGCTGACCGATCATGGTCAACTCGTCTGACGTTTATTCGCGATTGCAGCATCCGGGAGATTTTGCGCGATGTTCCAGACCTATCGCCTGATCTGGGCTCTGCTGACCCGGGCGGAGCGCCGCAGCTTCCTGCTGCTCATCCTGTTCACCATCGCGATGTCGGTGTTCGAGATCGTCGGCGTGGCAGGCATCCTGCCGCTGATGTCGGTGCTGGCCGATCCGGAGCTGATCCGCACCAACAAGGTGCTGGCCTGGTTTGCCGCGACACTGGGCCTGACCCGCGACAGCCATGTCATGGTGGCGCTGGGGGCGGCGGTTCTGGCGCTGATCGTGGTCGGCATGGCGGTCCGCGCGCTGGTCACCTATCTGCAGATCCGCTTCAGCCTGCGGCGTGCCTACTCGATCGGCAGCCGGGTGCTGCAGGGCTATCTGCGGCAGGATTACGTCTGGCATCTGTCGCGCAACAGTTCCGACCTCAGCCAGTCGCTGCTGTCGGAAATCGACACGGTGATCCGCGAAAGCGTGCTGCCCTCGGTGCTGCTGATCTCGAACGGCCTGATGATCCTGTTGATCGGGGCGCTTCTGTTTCTGGTCGAACCGCTGGTGGCGATCGGGGCGATCACCCTGCTGACCCGGGCGGAGCGCCGCAGCTTCCTGCT
>JBBQVR010000210.1:0-3500 GCA_038211355.1 Rhodobacterales bacterium
TTCTATGGCGAAGAGACCGATTGGTGCCGCCGCTTTGCCCAAGCGGGTTGGGGCGTGGTCTTTGCGCCGGTGGGTGATATCACGCATTTCGGCGGCGGATCGGTGCGCCGCCTGAACCACCGCCGCGACGTGATGCTGACCGAAGGCACCGTGCGGCTGCACGCGAAGCATTTCGGTATTGCGGGCGGGCTGGCCTGCTATGCGCTGCTGGCGGTCTTCAACGCATCACGCGGGCTGGGTTGGGCCGGGATGGCGCTGCTGCGCCGCCCCGGTGCCGCCGACCGTGCACGACATTTCACAGCGGTGGTGGCCCGCTTTGGCGCCGCATGGCCACGCAAAGCCCGGCCATGAACATTCTGCTGATCGCCCCCAATATCGACGGCACAGATGTGGGCGAGGCGTTCGTCGCCTTCAAATGGGCGCAGGCGCTGATCCCTCGCGTCACCCTGACCGTGTTGTCGTTTGAGCGTCCGGGCCGCACACCCCTTGCAACGCAACTTCCGGGCGTGCGGGTGGTCACTTGGCCTGAACCCGCATGGGCACGGTGTAATGAGCGGCTGAATGCCATGCTAAAACCCGCCTGGCCGGTGTTTGCCGCCCATGTGCGGAATTGGCTGAGGCAAGCGCTGGCGCAGGGCGAGCGATTCGACGTGGCGCATCAGTTGATGCCACAGGCGGCGCGCTATGCCTCACCCTTGCGGCATTTCGATGTGCCCTACATCATCGGCCCCTTGGGCGGTGCGCTGGATACGCCAGCAGCCTTTCGGGCCGAGGCGGGATCGGCGCCGCTGTTCACCCGTTTGCGGGCGCTGGACGCCTACCGCTTTCGCCATGATCCGTGGCTGCGGGCCAGTTATGCGGGCGCCGCCTGTATCCTGGGCGTCGCCCCATATGTGGCGGATGTGCTGGCCGACATTGCCTTGCGCCGCTTTGTGCCAATGTTGGAATTGGGCATTGATGATGTGGAGCCGCCGCAGACCCGGCCCCTGACGCCCGGAGCTTTGCGTCTTTTGCACGTCGGGCGCGGGGTACGGACCAAGGGGTTGCGCGATACCGTCCGCGCGCTGGCTCATCTGCCCGACCTTGGGCATGTCACCCTGACAAGTGCGGGCGCAGGCGAGGAGATTGCGCTGTGCCGTGCCGAGGCGCAGGCTTTGGGGGTCGCGCACCGCGTCACCTTTCTGTACCGTCAGCCGCGCGAGGACATCGAAAACCTTTACCGCAGCCACGACGCATTCGTGTTCCCGTCGTTTCGTGAACCTGCAGGCGGCGTGCTTTATGAGGCGATGCGCCACGGATTGCCGGTCATCACCGCCGCGCGTGGCGGCCCCGATTTCATCGTGGATGACACCTGTGGTCTGCGCCTGCCCGTCACCACGCCCGCCGGTTTTGCCACCGACATTGCCGATGCAATTCGCCGCCTTGATACCGATCGCACCCTGCTGGCGGATCTTGGCCAAGGCGCGCGGGTCAAGGTTCTGCGCGACGGGCTGTGGTCGGCCAAGGCAGACCGGCTTTTGACGCTCTACAACGAGGTAAAATCACTCCCCGTCCGGTGTACCGCCTATCCGCAAGGATAGAAACTCACCCCCACAGGGCCCTGATATTTCCCTTTTGATACAAAGTATTTGCAAAGCCCACCTGCTAGATCTTCGGTCAGGAAAACACCCCAGACCGGAGACTTGCGATGCCCGTTTTCACCTTGTCCAAAACCACCAACCCTCAGGCCCGCCCCAGCCCGCGCCGCGTACTCGCCGTAGCCTCGGGCGGTGGCCACTGGGTGCAATTGATGCGCCTGCGGCCGGCCTTTGACGGCGCTGATGTGCACTATGTAACCGTCGATCCGACCGTGCGCGACATGGTTTCGCCGGCCCCGGTTTATCTTTATCCCGATGCCAACAAGGACACCAAACTGCGCCTGATCGCATCGGCGCTGACGCTGGCGATAATCGTCCTGCGGGTGCGTCCGCATGTGGTGATCTCGACGGGCGCTGCGGGTGGGTATCTGGCAATCCGCATCGCCCGGCTGATCGGCGCGCGGACGGTATTCATCGATTCCATCGCCAACACGCGGCAGCTGTCGGTCTCGGGGCGGCTGGCCCAACGGGCCGCCGATCTGGTGCTGAGCCAATGGCCCGCCGTGGCCGAAGCCAGCGGTGCGCAATATCGCGGCGCCGTTCTCTGACCCCTCCCCTTTTTGAAAAGACTGACCATGATCTTCGCAACCGTGGGCACGCAACTGCCCTTTGACCGCCTGCTTCTGGCCCTCGACACTTGGGCCGCGATGAACAGTGACGTCCCCGTGCTGGCGCAGACCGGCCAGACCTTGACCCGCTACGCCAACTTGACCGTGGTGGCAAAGATGGACCAACGCCGCTTTGCCGATGCGGTGGCACAGGCGCGCGTGATCGTTGCCCATGCCGGTATGGGCACCATCCTGACCGCGATCGAGGCGGGCAAACAGCTGATCTTGCTGCCCCGCCGCGCCGATCTGGGCGAGCATCGCAACGACCATCAACGCGATACCGCCATCGAGATGGCCGCTCTGCCCAATATCACGGTGGTCGAGGATTCCTCAAGCCTGTGCACCGCCATCAGCGCAGCGCTGACGCGGTCAAACGACCCCGATCTGGCCGCCCGCAGTGGGGTGGCTTCGGCGCAGTTGTTGGGCACGATTGCTGATTTCATCTGGTCCGAAGCTCGGCGCCCCGCCCGTCGCCCGTCGCCCTATTCCGCCGCGCTGCGTGCATGACACCACTGGCCACCATCTTGATCCCGGCATGGAACGAGGGCGCGGTGATCGCCCGCACGCTGACCTGCCTGCTAGATGGCATGGCGCGGGGGCAGTTGCGCATCATCGTCATCGCCAACGCCTGCACCGATGACACCGCCTGCGTGGCACGGAATGCGGCCCCAAGTGCGCTGGTGCTGGAAACCCCGATTGCGGGCAAGTGCCACGCGATGAATCTGGGCCTTGCTTATGCCGAACCGGGCGCGCCGGTGGTCTGCCTTGACGCCGATCTGGACGTGTCGGCGGCCGAGGTTCTGGCCCTGATCGACCCGTTGCTGCGCGGCACGGCACTGGCCGCGTGTGGTCGGATGACGGTGGACACCACGCTCGCCTCGCCGCTCGTGCGGGCCTGGGTGCGGGCCTGGCTCTTGAACCCCTATTTTGCGCGGGGCAAGTTCGGCGGGCTGTTCGCCCTGTCGCCCGCAGGCGTAGACCGGGTGTTCCCGCTGCCATCTCTTACGGCAGATGACGAATGGGTCCGCCGGGCCTTTGCGCCTGCCGAGGTGGCGTTTGTGCCGGCCTGCACCTTTACCGCACGCGCGCCTCGCACCCTTGCCGCGCTGATCCAGACCCGCCGCCGCAGTTTGCGCGGTGCCCGGGCCGTTGCCGCGATGGGGGTTGTTTCACCAAAGGGCGAAGGCGCGCGGGCCATGTTGCTTGCCGTGCTGCCCCAGCCGCGTCTGTGGGTCGCCATGGCCGTCTATACGCT
>JBBQVR010000211.1:0-3485 GCA_038211355.1 Rhodobacterales bacterium
AGGTGTAGTTGATGCCCTGATGGTCGCTCAGATGATCGCCGACATTGGGGTTGTCCACCACCACCGGCAGCCCCAGCCCCGCCAGCAGCGCCCCCGGCCCGATCCCCGACAGCTGCAACAGTTGGGGTGAGTTGATTGCCCCCCCCGCCAAGATCACCTCGGCCCGCGCCCGCAGCGTCCGCACGGCCCCTGCGTGCCGATACTCCACCCCGACGGCGCGACCCTCCTCAACCAGGACCCGCGTTGCCAGCGCCCCGGTGATCACCCGCACATTCGCCCGCTTCATCGCCGGCCGCAGAAAGGCCCGCGCGGCCGAGTTTCTGCGCCCGCCCTTGATCGTCATTTGGTAGACGCCCGCGCCCTCCTGGTCTGCCCCATTGAAATCTGGCGTCGCCGGCAAGCCGCCCTGCCCACAGGCCGCAATGAACTGCGGCACCAATGGATGCAGCCCGCTTTGGTTGGCCGACACGAACAATGGCCCCCCCTGCCCGCGCCATTCGTCGGCACCGGCCTCGTTGTCCTCCATCGCCTTGTAGGCGGCCAGGCAGTCGTCCCAGCCCCAGCCAGGATTGTCGCGCCCCCAGTCGTCATAATCCCCGCGATGCCCACGGATGTAGACCATCGCGTTGATGCCTGAGGACCCGCCCAGCACGCGCCCCCGGGGCCAGTGGTCCCGCGCATTGGCAAGGCCGGGGTCAGGCTCGGTCTTGTAAAGCCAGTTGACCGCCGGATCGTAGAACAGCTTGCCATAGCCCAAAGGCAAGTGGACATAAAACCGCCGGTCACTGCCCCCCGCTTCCAGCACAGTCACGCTGTGCCGCCCATTGGCCGACAACCGTTCGGCCAGCACACACCCGGCGCTGCCTGCGCCGACAACGATGTAATCCGTCTCGTCCATTTTGCCCCCGGCACGTCCCCCCCGGAACTGAACGCCACCCTAGCCGCGCCGCCTGCCGGCAACCGTCCGCTTTACGACAGGAAATGTCGCCAGAGCGCTGCCAATTGCCTGCGCTTGGCGGCTTCCTTTCTGCTCAAATATCCCCGCCAAAGGCTTCGACCGCAAAGCCAGGCGCAATCAGCACCGGAAAATTCACCGACCGGGCGATGAAACACACGTCATGGATCCGGTGGTGGATTGCCGCTGCCGCCGCCAGATCCGTGCCCGCCTTGACGGTCACCTGCGGCCGCAAGGTCACGCTCAAAAACCGGCCGGCACCGCCTTTTCCCACCTCTCCCACCCCCAGGGGGCTGTCAAAGTAGGACACCACCACCACTCCCGCCTCGCTGGCATAATGCAGATACCACAACATGTGACAGGCCGAGAGGGCGCTTAGCAGCAGATCCTCAGGGTTCATCTTGCCCGGATCGCCCCCCAGCAGCGGGTCGTTCGAGCAATGCACCGGGGCTTTCCCCGGCACCGCGATATCCCAGGTCCGGTCATAAGCCTTGTAATGCGCCGTCCCCTCGCCCCGATTGCCGGTCCACAGGATGCGGGTGGTGTAGTCGTGGTTGGGCATGGGACTGTCTCCGTTTCTGCAGGCAAGGCTAGTCCCGGCCGGCCACGCAGGCCACCCCCGAAACGGTGAAAATCTCTTGGCAACGCCGCCGCAGAATGGCATGACACGCCCCCGCCAACCCGCGCCACGCCGCCAGCACAGGAGAAACCTTGATGCCAACCGGACATGTTTTCATCGCCACCAGCCTTGACGGGTTCATCGCGCGCCCGGATGGCAGCCTAGACTGGCTGATCTCGCCAGACCATCAGGCCGAGGATCACGGCTATGACGCCTTCATGCGGGATATTGACGCCATCATCATGGGGCGCGGCACCTATGAGGCCGTGCTGACCTTCGATGCATGGCCCTATGATAAGCCAGTCATCGTCCTGTCGCAGCAGCTGACAGGGTCCACCCCACCCGAAGCGTTGCAGGGCAAGGTGACCTTTGCAGCACTTGGGCCAAGGGCGGCAATGGACCTTGCGGCCCAGCGCGGGGCCAAACGGGTCTACATCGACGGCGGGCAGATCGTGCAGGCCTTCCTGCGTGAGGGTCTCGTGTCCGACATGATCATCTCGCGCATTCCGGTGCTTATCGGCGAAGGGCGCAGCCTTTTTGGCATGATTGGCCGCGACATTCCGCTGATCCACGACAGCACAGCCGCATTTCCGTCAGGCCTTGTCCAGTCGCGCTACCGGATTGGCGGCTGAGGCCTTATCGCCCCTTCCACACCGGGTCACGCTTTTCGGCAAATGCCTTTGCGCCTTCCAGCTGATCCTCGGATGAATATAACCGGTCCACCGTCGGCATCTGACGCTTGGTGATCCGGTTCAGCGCATCCTGAAAGCGCAGGTTCTCGGCCTCGCGCACGACTTCCTTGATCGCGGCATAGACAAGCGGCGGGCCTGACTCCAGCAGGCGGGCAAGGTCCCATACCTTGGCCAGCAGATCCTCGGGAGCGCAGATTTCCTTGACGATCCCCCAGCGCTGCGCCTCTTCGGCGTCAAACCAGCGCCCCGTAAGCAGCAGGTCCATCGCCACATGATAGGGAATGCGCTTTGGCAGCTTGATGCTGGCGGCATCGGCCACCGTGCCTGACCGGATTTCCGGCAGGGCAAAGGTAGCATTGGTCGAACACAGGATCAGATCGGCGCTAAGGGCAAACTCCAGCCCCCCGCCGCAGCAGATGCCCTGCACGGCGGCGATCACCGGCTTGTTCAGGTTCGGCAACTCCTGAATGCCACCAAAGCCCCCCATGCCATAGTCGCCATCCACCGCGTCCCCCTCAGCTGCGGCTTTCAGGTCCCAGCCGGGGCAAAAGAACTTGTCCCCCGCCGCGCGGATGATGCAGACGCGCAAGGAGTCGTCGTCACGGAAATCGCGGAAGGTCAGCCCCATGATCCGGCTGGTCTTGAGGCTGATCGCATTGGCCTTGGGCGCGTCCAGCGTCACCTCCAGAATGGCACCCTCACGGCGGGTCTTGATCGGGCCTTCGGTCCGCATTTCCATCACGCTCTCCTTACCAATGCATCCACCGCCACGGCCCCGGTCTTCCGGACCATGACCGGGTTGATCTCGATTTCTTCAAGGCTGTCGTCCGCCAGCATCAGCGCCCCCAAGCGAACCGCGATGTCCGCCACCGCCGCCATGTCCGCGCGCGGTCTGCCCCGATAGCCGTCCAGCAAGGGCCACAGCCGCAGACGCTTTGCCGCCGCCAGAACCTCAACCTCTGTCACCGGCAACACCAGCGTCACCGTATCGGCAAGAACCTCAGCCGTGACGCCGCCCATGCCCAGCGTCAGCGTCACACCGTAGACCGGGTCACGCTGCAGGCCAATCAGTACCTCTGCCACCACGCCGGTCACCATCTCTTCGACCAGATAGCCGGTCGCCCCCGGCATGTCTGCTTGCCCCGCCAACGAGTGCAGACCCAACCGCACCGCCCCGGCCTCGGTCTTGTGGGCAAACCCCAGCCCCTTCAGGGCGTAG
>JBBQVR010000212.1:0-3403 GCA_038211355.1 Rhodobacterales bacterium
GCGACCTGTGTGGTCTTCTTCACGCTGGATTTCTGGGCCGGGCTGATGTTCGTGCCCTATGTGGTCTGGGTCACCGTCGCAGGTGCCCTTAACCTTGCTCTGGTGCAGCTGAACCCCGAAGTGGCTGGCGGGCAGACAGCGTAGGTCTGGCTTCAGCCCGACTGTCCAGCCTTAGTCAAACACCCACCCCCGACGCCTTGGCACGCGAACCGCGATCATCGGCTTCAACCAGGGCTGGCGGTAGCGCACCAGATCCAGCGCCTCATGCACGCCGGTGGTGACCTCACCGCTGATCTGCGTCTCGACCAAGGAACGGGAATAGAAGGGGGCGTCCAGCAGGCTCATCTTCTGGCTGGGCTGGAAGCCGGGATCGGCCCGGGTCTCACGCCGCACGGCCCAAAGGCTGCGGCGGAAGGGGGTGATCTGGGGCGGCGTGATCTCTTGCACGGTGCCGTCGCGCAAGACCTCAACCCCCAGCGCAAGGGTTGACCCGTCGCGGCGGGTGGCGTCGTAAAAGCAGACGGTGCGGTCTTTCAGCGGGAACCGTCCCCAGGTCCAGAACCGGAAATCCGCCTCAAGTGCGGCAGTGCCAAAGTTCGCGTCCCAATAGCCGTGGCCTTCCCATTTCTGGCCTTGGCTCAGGTCCACCTTGATCCGCGCGATGGGGGCAAAGGGCCGCCAGGTGTGGCTGCCGTCGGGGGTCAATCGCGCCTCAACCCCGGTCAGGGCTTCGGGCGTCAGGGTGATGGTACCCTGCACGCGGCTGACCATTGGCAGCGAGGAAATCTCGTTCACCTCCACTACCAACTCGCGGCCATTCCAGTGCATCGAGGATGGCCCGATCTGCAACCGGTCCGCGCTTTGCCGCAGGGCGGGGCGGCCCCGGTCGGTCATCGTGAAGCGCCCGCCGGGGCCATAGGTGGCCACGTTCAGGCAGACGTGGTTCTGCGGTGATTTCCGGCCTGACCAGCGATACCAGGGCGAAAACACCGACCCGATGAACCCGATCACCGAGACGGCGCGCGCCCCGTCGTCGCTGACCCCGTCAAGGTACCACCAGGCATAGCCGTCCGGGTCGACGTGGACGCCGAAGTCAGGCCCAGTTCCTCCAGCACCGCCGCCGCCGCGTGCTTGCCGGAGAGCGCCGCCATCGGCACCCCAGCCCCCGGATGTGCGCCCCCCCCCGCCAGATAAAGCCCCGGCAGCGCCGTCCGGGCCTGCGGTCTGGCGAAGGCTGCGAAGGTTCCCTTCGGGCTCCTGCCGTAGATCGAGCCCATGGACCCCGGAAACAGCCGGTCCAGCATCGCGGGCGTGGTCAGCGCCTCCGGTCCCGGTTCGGGGGTGAAGATCAGTCCCATCTGGCGCAGGCGTTGAAAGGTGCGGGCGTGACATTCAGCGGTATCCTTCGGGTGGTCAGGGCGGCCCGGCGGGGCGTTGACGATGATTTCAAACCGTTCGGGGCCGTCTGGCACCCCACCGGCCGCGCGATCTTCGGCGCAGACATAAAGCGTGGGCTTTTCCGGCATTTCACCTTGACCCAGTGGGCCGAATTCGGCCTTGGGGTCAGAGGAAAAGAAGACGTTGTGATGGATCAGGTCGGCGGCAAGCTGGCCTTGGGCGGTGGCGGCAAAGGACCAGACCCAGGCCGAAAGGCTGCGCGGCTGGGTGCCCTTGGCGGATACCGCCATGCCCAGACCGTCGCCCAGATGCCCGGCAGCCAGCGCAGCAGGGTCACCGGCAAAGACGCAAGCGGCGCAGGGCAGGGTGGTCCCGTCGTGCAACTGCACCCCCGTTACCCGCCCGCCTTGCCGCACGATCCGGCTTGCGGGCGTCGACAGGCGCAGGTCGACCCCCAGCCTGCGGGCCAGATCGGCCAAGGCCAGCGCCAGCCGGTGCATGCCGCCCTGAACAGCCCAGACCCCCGCAGCCTCGGCCCGCCAGATCAGCGCCAGCACGCCGGGCGCATGGGTCGGCCTGCCGCCGACATAGGTGGCATAGCGGGCGAACAGCTGGATAAGGCGCGGGTCGCGGAACTGGCGGTGCAGAAGGCCCGCCAGCGACAGGCCCGGCAAAAGCGCGCGCCAGATTGCCGGGCGGGCCAGCGTGGCCTTCACGATCGCGGCAAGGTCGGGCTTTGGCGCCTGCATTACAGGTGCGTCAAACGCTTGATGCAGGCCTTGCGCCAGCGCGTTGAAGCGGCGGAAGGCCTGCGCCTCATGCCCGCCGGCGAAGGCAGTGATCGCGGCGGTGTCGGTCGCATCCTCGCCGGTCAGGTCCAGCCGGGTGCCATCGTCCCACCAATGCCGGGCAAGGGTGGCCTGCGGCAGCAGGGTCAGGTGATCCTCCAGCCGCTCACCTGCCAGTGCGAACAGATCGTCGAAAACCTGCCGCAAGGTCAGCACCGTCGGCCCCGCATCCACCGGCCCGGCAGCCGAGGGCAGGGTGCGCATCTTGCCGCCGGGGGTGGAGGCGGCCTCAATCAGAGTGACCGCGCAACCAGCGGCGGCAAGGCGGATGGCGGTAGCAAGCCCCCCCATCCCGGCGCCGATCACCACCACCCTGCGCGTTGCGTCGCTGCTCATGCGGTCAGTCTAGCCGAGGTCGGCAAGTTGTAAACAGGACAGAACACCACAGTGTAAGTTTTAGTTTACATATGGCCGTTGTGGTGCAAGATTGGCTGCAATGGTGCCGCGTTTGGCCCGATGACCGGGATTCCCGGCGCTGACTGAGGGGCAAGATGCAGCTTTCCGTCCGAATCGAAGCCGCAGTGACCGAGGCGATCCAACTGGCCAGCGGCGGTTTTGCCGCACCTGGGCAGGTGCCGCAACGTCTGGCCGCAGCGCTTGACCATGCCACGATGGCAGGCGGCGCGCGCATCCGGCCCACCATCCTTTTGTCCGTCGCAAAGGCCTGTGGCGATGACCGCCCCGCGCTGTCAGACGCCGCCGCGGTTGCGTTGGAGCTGATCCATTGCGCCAGCCTTGTGCATGACGACCTGCCCGCCTTTGACAATGCCGACACAAGGCGCGGGCGGCCATCCGTCCACCGCGCGCATGGTGAGCCTTTGGCGATTCTGGCCGGCGACAGCCTGATCGTCCTGGGGTTTGAGGTGCTTGCCCGTGCGGCGGGCGACCAGCCCTTGCGCGCCCTGCGGCTGGTGCAGGCGCTGGCGCAGCGCACCGGCATGCCGGGCGGCATCTGTGCGGGGCAAGCGTGGGAGTCTGAGGCGACGGTCAACCTCTCTGCCTATCACCGCGCCAAGACCGGTGCCTTGTTCATTGCCGCCACCCAGATGGGGGCCATTGCAGCCGGGCAGGAACCAGAGCAATGGGAAGAGCTTGGCGCGCGGATCGGTGAGGCGTTTCAGGTCGCCGATGACCTGAAGGACGCGCTTTTGACGGCG
>JBBQVR010000213.1:0-3352 GCA_038211355.1 Rhodobacterales bacterium
TCGGCAGAGTGCATTGACCCGCATTACTTTGCGGTGCTGATCGGCTGTGGGGCAACCACCGTCAACGCCTATCTTGCCGAAGACAGCATCGCTGACCGCGTGAACCGTGGCCTGCTCGAAGGCACGTTGCTGGACTCCATGCGCCGTTACCGCGATGCCATTGACGCTGGTCTGTTGAAGATCATGTCGAAGATGGGGATTTCGGTGATCTCCAGCTATCGCGGCGGTTTGAACTTTGAGGCGGTGGGGCTGAGCCGTGCCATGGTCGCGGAATACTTCCCTGGCATGCAGTCGCGCATTTCCGGCATCGGCCTTACGGGCGTGGAGCAGAAGCTAGAGGAGGTACACCGCAAGGGCTGGCTTGGCGGCGCGGACGTTTTGCCGATTGGTGGCTTCTACAAGGCGCGGCGGTCGGGCGAAAAGCACGCTTGGGAAGCGCAGACGATGCACTTGCTGCAAGAGGCTTGTGACCGGGCCAGCTATGATCTGTGGAAGCAGTATTCGGCCACGATGCGGGCGAACCCGCCGATCCATTTGCGCGACCTTCTGGACATCAAGACCCTTGGGAAACCGGTGCCGATTGAGGAGGTCGAGTCGATCACCTCGATCCGCAAGCGGTTCGTGACGCCGGGGATGTCGCTGGGGGCGCTGTCTCCGGAAGCGCACAAGACGCTGAACGTGGCGATGAACCGGATCGGGGCGAAATCCGACAGCGGTGAGGGCGGCGAGGATCCGGCGCATTTCGTGCCAGAGCCGAACGGGGATAACCCAAGCGCCAAGATCAAGCAGGTGGCGTCCGGGCGCTTTGGCGTGACGGCGGAATACCTGAACGCTTGTGAAGAGCTGGAGATCAAGGTCGCGCAGGGGGCCAAGCCCGGTGAGGGCGGCCAGCTGCCGGGGATGAAGGTCACGGCGCTGATCGCGCGGCTAAGGCATTCGACGCCGGGGGTGACTCTGATTTCGCCGCCGCCTCACCACGATATCTACTCCATCGAGGACCTGGCGCAGCTGATCTATGACCTGAAGCAGATAAACCCGCGCGCCAAAGTGACGGTCAAGCTGGTGTCCTCCAGCGGTGTCGGCACGATTGCGGCCGGGGTGGCGAAGGCCAAGGCTGACGTGATCCTGATTTCCGGCCACAACGGGGGGACGGGGGCCTCGCCCGCGACGTCCATCAAATACGCCGGCCTACCGTGGGAGATGGGGCTGACCGAGGCGCATCAGGTTCTGTCGATGAACAACCTGCGCGAGCGGGTGACCTTGCGCACAGATGGCGGACTGCGGACCGGGCGGGATATCGTGATGGCGGCAATGCTGGGGGCCGAGGAATACGGCATCGGCACGGCTGCGCTGATCGCCATGGGCTGCATCATGGTGCGGCAGTGCCAGTCGAACACCTGCCCGGTCGGCGTCTGCACGCAGAACGAGGCTTTGCGCGCCAAGTTCACCGGCTCGGCGGACAAGGTGGTGAACCTGATCACCTTCTACGCGCAGGAAGTGCGGGAAATTCTGGCGAGCATCGGCGCGCGGTCGATGGACGAGATCATCGGGCGTGCCGACCTGCTGACTCAGGTCAGCCGCGGGGCCGCGAACCTGGATGATCTGGATCTGAACCCCCTGCTGATCAACGTCGATGGCGCGCGGGCGATCACCTACGACCGCACCAAGCCGCGCAATGCCGTGCCAGATACGCTGGACGCCGAGATCATCAAGGACGGCCACCGCTTCTTTGAGGATGGCGAAAAGATGCAGCTGTCCTATGCCGTGCGAAACACGCACCGGACCATCGGCACACGGGCCAGCAGCCATATCGTCCGCAAGTTCGGGATGCGCAACACGCTGCAGCCCGACCATCTGACGGTCAAGCTGACGGGGTCTTGCGGGCAATCGCTGGACGCGTTTTCCGTGCGCGGCCTGAAGTTGGAGGTGCAGGGCGACGCAAACGACTATGTCGGCAAGGGGTTGTCGGGTGGCACGATCACGGTGCGGCCGCTGATGTCGTCACCGCTGAAGGCGGAGGAGAACACGATCATCGGCAACACCGTCCTTTACGGTGCGACGGATGGGTTTCTCTTTGCCAGCGGTCGGGCGGGTGAACGGTTCGCGGTTCGCAACAGCGGTGCCAGTGTGGTCGTGGAAGGCTGCGGGTCGAACGGATGTGAATACATGACCGGCGGCGTGGCGGTGATCCTGGGCCGGATCGGGGCCAACTTTGGCGCGGGCATGACCGGGGGAATGGCCTATGTCTACGATCCCGAGGGTGTGGCCGAGGATTTCATGAACCATGAAACCATCCTGACCTGCGCTGTCGGACATCCGCACTGGGAAATGCAGCTCAAGGGTCTGATCACCCGCCATCATGCGGAAACCGGCAGCCGGATTGCCGAACGCATCCTGTCGAACTGGGAAAGCGAACGGCGCAACTTCCTCCAGATCTGCCCGCGCGAGATGTTGACCCGCCTCGCCTATCCGCTTGGCGATGACGTGGCCAAGGTGCCGGCGGAATAGGCCGCGCGTTGGGCAACAGAAATCCGGCACAGGTCACATGGTGGACTTGTGCCGGCCCCATGGGGTCGTGCAGGGTGGCGGTAGCCGTAGCAGGAACAGGGAAATCTGATGTCTGATCTGCTGATCCTGGTGTTTCGCACCGCTGATGAGGCACGGTCGGCGGGCTCTGCCCTTGCCGCCCTGCAAGACACAGCCGAGGTTGAGGCCGAGGATATCACCGTCATCACGCGCGGGCTTGAGGGTGACGTGACCCTTGACCATTCGACCCGGGCCGCCACGGGGCAGCCGCTTGGAGGCGGGCGCTGGGGCACGGTCATCGGTCTGCTTTTCCTTGACGGCGAGATGGGGCAACCGGCTGCCCTGCGAAACGCGAGCCTTGACCCGGGGTTCACCCGTGACGTGGCAACTGCCCTTGACGGGGGCCAGGCCGCGCTGGGGCTGCGGGTGCGCAAGCTTGGGGTGGAACGGGCGATGGCCGCGATGGCCGGGCGTCCGGGCCACATCAAGACGATCCGCACCCGGTTGAGCCCGGAGGCCGAGGCGGCGCTTGCGGCGGTTCAGGGCGGTCTGCCCGAACACGTGCTGGCCCCGAAACCATAGGCTTCGCGGCCGTCGCCCCCCGCGCTGCCGGGCTTGACGGCAGAGCGGGGCTTTCGTCTAAGGTCGGCCATGGTTGAAGACACCCCGGATCAGACAAAAGCGAAACCCGCAACGGCAGGGCGCAAGCGCAAGCCGGCCCCCAAGGCCGAGGTCACGGCTGACGTGGCCGCGCCCGTCCGGCGCCCCCGGCTGCGCGCCGCGCTGAAATGGGTCCGGCGCGGGCTGGTCGGGATTTTTGGCTTTT
>JBBQVR010000214.1:0-3300 GCA_038211355.1 Rhodobacterales bacterium
ACCCGGGTCAAAACGGCCGTGTCTTGGCTGGAGGAGGCCACACTGCTCAGCCGGGAGGAAAACCGGGTGCAGGTCTTCCCGTCGTCCTTGCGTATTCGTTCGGTTGATGAGGCGGCGGCAATCCTGACCCGTGCGCAAATCACCGGGGTACGGTGCACCCAGCTGATGGACCTTGTGCGCCATGTGATGAACGCGCCCGCCGATGCCGGGGTATCCACCGATGATCTGACCGGCGCCTGCGGCCTGTCGGGGCGCGACTTGCACCGGGCTTTTGCCGATCTTGAAGTGCTGGGGATCGCCAGCAACGACTCCGCTATCACGGTCTATGTGCATCTGGGGGTCGAGGATGCCTCGGTCCGTCGTCTGGATCACGCAGGCCGGATGGAAGCTGATCTGATCGCCTTGCTGCAAGAGGCGGTGCCGGATGCCGAGGGAGCCGAGGCGCAGCCCCTGAACCTGTCTGAGACCTGTCAGGCGTTGCGCGACATGGGCCACGCGCAGGTGCGCCCCGATGTGGTGGAGACGATCCTGCGCGGCATGGCGCAGGATGGCCGCGATCAGGACGGCGGGCGGGGGAACCTCACGCTGCGCAAGGTCAGCCGGAACACGATCTTTGTGCGGCTGGAGCGGTCCTGGCCCGTGGTCGCCCGCACCGCCGATCTGCGGCGACAGGGGGCGCAGGCCCTGCTGGTGCATCTGACGGGCAAGGTCGCCAAGGGTACGCGCGGCAAAGATATCCAGGTCGAAACCACCCTTGGTGCGATGCTGGATGCGCTGAACGGTGATGTCCTTCTGCGGACCGAGGTGAAGGATATGACCCGCCTGATGGACCGCGCGCTTTTGTGGCTGCACGAACAACAGGTCGCCACTCTGGGTCGTGGCCTGACGGTGTTTCGCCCGGCGATCACGGTCCATTTGAACCCCAAGGGCGGGCCCTTTACAGTCCAGCACTTCGCGCCATTGGAAGAGCACTACGGCGAGACGACGATCCAGACTCATGTCATGGCCGCCTACGCCGAAAAGGGGTTGGCGGCGATGGATCAGGCCCAGCGCCTGTGCGAGGATTACTTTGTGCTGGACCGGGACGCATTCCTGCGCCGCTGGCTGCCGGGGCGTGGAACGGAAATCCGGCGGCAGACAACCGGCACTTCATGGCGCACGATTGTCGATGCGCTGGAGAACCAAGGTCAGGCCGAGATTGTCCGCGATGACCGCGAACAAACCAACGTGCTGGTTCTGGCAGGGCCGGGGTCGGGCAAGACGCGGGTTCTGGTGCATCGCATCGCTTACCTCATCCGCGTGAAACGCGAGGACCCGCGCGGCATTCTGGTGCTGACTTACAACCGCCATGCT
The DNA here is from genome assembly GCA_038211355.1 of Rhodobacterales bacterium. GTDB lineage: Bacteria > Pseudomonadota > Alphaproteobacteria > Rhodobacterales > Rhodobacteraceae > Tabrizicola. Next base: position 1,354 of record JBBQVR010000214.1, read on the forward strand.
GCTGCCGAGATCCGCGAACGTCTGCGCCGTCTGATCGGGGATGACGCGGCAGGGGTGACGGTGTCGACCTGTCACGCGCTGGCGATGCGCCTGATGGGGGCCAGTTTTGCAGGCGATCACGAAGGCCCGCGCGATTTTGATGGCATTGTCATGCAAGCAGTGGCGCTCTTGCGCGGCGATGGCCTTACCAAGCCCGAGGCCGAGGCGCTGCGCGAGACTTTGATCCAGGGCTATCGCTGGCTACTGGTTGACGAATATCAGGATATCGGCCCCGAGGAATACGCCCTGATCGGCGCGGTGGCGGGCCGGTCGCTGGAAGACGATCTGCGCATCAGCCTCTTTGCCGTGGGCGATGATGACCAGAATATCTACGCCTTCGCCGGGGCCAGTATCGACTTTATCCGTCGATTTGAGGCCGATTATGCGGCCAAACCCGTCTGGATGACTGAAAACTACCGCTCCACCGCTCATATCATTGCGGGGGCCAATGCCGTGATTGCGCCTGCCGCCCAGCGCATGAAGGCGGACCACGACATCACGGTGAACCGGGCCCGCGCTAAGGCGATGCCCGGGGGCGATTGGGCGGCCCTAGACCCTGTGACGCAAGGGCGGGTCAGCCTGCTGGATGCGGGGGGCGATAACGCCCAAGCGGTGGCCGCGCTGGATGAACTGGTGCGCCTGTCCAGACTGGACCCGGACTGGTCTTGGCGTCGCTGCGCCATGATCGCCCGCGACTGGAGGCGGCTGGAACCGGTGCGTGCTTATGCCGAGGCGCTGGGCATCCCCATCGACATGGCCAATGAAACCCTGCCCAGCCTTTGGCGCCTGCGTGAGATGCAGGGCTTCATACGCGCGCTGCTGGCTGACCGAACGCGGCTGCTGTCGATCCCCGATCTAGTAGCAATCCTGAACGCACAACCGCAGTCGCGCTGGACCAATTTAATCGGCGAAGGCATCGGCACTTTGGCGCGCGAACTGGTTGAAAAGGCCGCGCCGGTGCCCGACATCGTGCAATGGTTCGGCGAATGGGCGCGGGACGTGCGGGGCGAGCAGCGTGGGCTCCTTCTGATGACCGCCCACCGCGCCAAGGGGCTCGAGTTCGATCATGTTGCCATCTTGAACGGCGGCTGGGACCGACCCTCGCGCGGCGAAGATGCCGACGCTCCGCGCCGCCTGTTCTATGTCGCCATGACCCGAGCACGCGCGACCCTGACCGTGCTGACAGATGGCCCCCATGCCTTCGTCCAATCCGGTGACGCAATCCTGCCCCGTCGCATCACCTCCGACACCGCCGCCCTGCCGCGTGCCCGCCTGCGCTATGTGCCGCCTGATCCAAAGCTGGTTGACCTGTCCTTCGCCGGGCGCCTGAAAGCGAGCGATCCTTCGCTGAAGGCCATCGCCGCCGCCCACCCCGGCGACCCCGTTCACCTGATCCGCGATGGCAACCGCTGGCGGATCGACAACGCCCAAGGCCAAACCCTTGCCCGGCTGTCACGTGCCTTTACCCCGCCCGATGGGACGACCTTCCTGCGCGGCGAGGTTGCAGCCATTCTAAACTGGCGGCGAGAGGATGGGGGCGAAGATTTCCACCACCTGCTCCGCCGTGATGCTTGGGAAGTGGTCTTGCCGGAACTGGTGTTTGAAGCAGACGGGGGAGCGATCATATCGAAGTAGGATGATGGATGAACTCCGTATTCAAACGCATCATTGGCCGGATTTCGTGGCGTGATCGAGGTGGCTTCCGCTGGCTGGCTTCTAACGCGCTGGCTTCCTCAGGTGGATTCTTGACAAAAATAATAAAATCCACCCCGCAACGAAGAGAATGCGTTGTAAGCGTTTGTAATAAAATGATTTATTTTAACCTCGTCGTTTAGGTGGATTCCGCCTGGCTTCCCCGGTGAAAGTGTCTGTCGCTAGCGAAATGCCGCGCTGCGCCCCCCCGCATAC
>JBBQVR010000215.1:0-3150 GCA_038211355.1 Rhodobacterales bacterium
ACCCGACTTGACCGAAGCCACGCCCGGGCAGCCGCCGTCAACCGAAACGATGATCGCCTGGCCTTCCTTGCCGGCGTTCTTCAGCGCCTGGAAGGCACCTTCGGCGGCCGGTTCGTTGATCGTGTAGACCACGTTGATGTCGGGGTCCTTGGCCAGCAGAGTTTCCATCGCGCGCAGACCGCCTTCGGGGTTCGCATCCGAGGTTTCGTGACCGATCACCCGCGGATCGGTTTCGGAGGCCAGAACCGTCAGGTCCGGCACTTCGATGCCGAAGCCGACGAGGAAGCCGGTGTTGCGCTGCACGTCGACCGAGATGTTGTCCTTGTTGATGTCCAGCATCGCGATCTTGGCGGTGGCAGCACCGTCACCCATCGTCGCGGCGGCCCACTTGCCGATCAGCACGCCGGCTTCGAAGTTGTCGGTCGCAAAGGTGATGTCCTGGGCTTCGGTGTCAGCCAGAGGCGTGTCCAGCGCGATGACCAGGATGCCGGCAGCGCGGGCGTCCTTGAGGGCCGGGCCGACGCTATCGTTCGACGGTGTGATCAGGATACCCTTGGCACCGGCAGCGACGCAGTTTTCGATGGCAGTGATCTGCGGCGCGGCGTCGCCGTCCTTTTCACCGGCATAGGCCTGGAATTCCAGGCCGGCTTCGGTGGCGGCAGCTTCGGCGCCTTCCTTCATTTTCACGAAGAAGGGGTTGGTGTTGTTCTTGGTGATCAGGCAGGCAAGGCCGCCGCCGTGCGCTTCGGCAAATGCAGTGCCGGTCATCAGGGCCAGCGCAGCAGCACCCATCAGTGCGGTTGTCTTGAATTTCATTGGTCGTCCTCCCAAGGATGCGGGGTTGTGTGCCCGCTGGTTTGTAAATCTGTCCGCAGCCGATCCTCCAACTGCGATGGCGGTAAAGAAACTGATTCCCGGCCTTACGTCAAGATAATTAAATCACTCTGATTTATTATTGACAGGGCGCCTGTTTGCTACGCACTCTGCCTGCAACCGCCACTTAAAACCAAGTCAGGTCCGTATCATTGAGACTGATCCAAGACCCTTTGCAGGACAGCCGCGCGGCGTCAGATCCGGCAGGTTTGCAGCAAGCAGGTTTGCGCGGGTCAAACCAGTCCGGCATGCGGGCCCATAATGAGCGGCTGGTGCTTAGTCTGGTGCGGCAGAACGGGGCGCTGGCCAAGTCCGACATTGCGCGGATGACCGGCCTTTCGGCGCAAACCGTCAGTGTCATCATGCGCGCGCTGGAGCAGGACGGGCTGTTGCTGCGCGGTGAGCCGGTACGCGGCAAGATCGGCCAGCCCTCGGTGCCGATGTCCCTGGATGCGGGCGGGGCCTATTTCGTGGGACTCAAGATCGGGCGGCGCTCGGCCGATCTGGCGTTGGTCGATTTTCTGGGCCGGGTGCGCGGTGCGCGGCGCCGGGTCTACCGCTATCCGGCCCCCGATGCGGTGATGGCCTTTGTGGCCGAGGCCTTGCCGGCGCTGGCGGCCCAGTTGCCGGCCAACCAGCGGGACCGGATCGTCGGCATGGGCGTGGCGATGCCGTTTCAGCTGTGGGCCTGGGTCAAGGACATCGGCGCGCCTCAGTCCGAGATGGACGCCTGGCGCGACCGCGACATTCAGGGCGAACTGGCGGCGCTGGCGGGGATGCCTGTGCATGTGCAGAACGACGCAACGGCGGCCTGCGGCGCGGAACTGGTGTTCGGCACGGGTGAGCGGCCGAAGGATTTCCTGTACTTCTATTTCGGCTATTTCATCGGTGGCGGGCTGGTTCTGAACGGACAGCTTTACACCGGACGCGACGGCAATGCGGCGGGGGTTGGCCCGATGCCGGTGCCGGGGCCGGACGGGCGGATGCACCGGCTGTTTGCCGCTGCCTCGCTTTCCGTCCTTGCCGCTCGGATGGAGGCAGCGGGGCTGTCGTCGGACCCCCTTTGGGAACACCCCGACCGCTGGGACATTCCCGAGCCGATCCTTTCGGCCTGGCTGGACAGTGCCGCCGAGGGTCTGGCGAGTGCCGCGCTAAGTGCTGCGGCCCTGCTGGAGATCGAGGCGGTTCTGATCGACGGCTGGATGCCCGAGACGATCCGCGCCGAAGTGGTGCGCCGCACCGCAGCCGCCTTTGACCGGCTGGATCAGTCGGGCATCACCCCCCCCGCCATCCGCGCCGGAACCGTGGGGGCGGAGGCGCGGGCCCTGGGGGCGGCGGCGATCCCGTTGTCGCAACGCTATCTGATCGACCAGAACGCTGGCGCGCGCGAGGGATGAGGGGCGTGTCCGTGGCTGGCCCTTGAGGGTTTCACACCCTCTAGGTCAGCCTGCCTAGCCCTGCGGGGTCATGGCTTTGCGTTGGCGGGCGCGTTCCAGCCCCAGTTGTCGTTCGCGCCAGATGATCAGGATGCCTGCGGTCACGATCAGTGCGGCGCCGCCCAGCATGGTCCAGGTCGGCACCTCGGCGAAGATGAAGTAGCCAATGCCAAGGGCGAACAGCATCGAGGCATAGTCGAAGGGCGCGACCAGCGAGGCGTCCGCCTCGCGGTAGCTGGAGGTGAGCAGGATCTGGCCCAAGCCGCCAAGCAGGCCAGCGAGGACCAAAAGCACAGCCTCGGTCGGCGTGGGCCAGACCCAGCCGAAGGGCAAGGTTACAAGGGACAGGACGGTGGCGGTCAGCGAGAAGTAAAAGACGATGGCAGCGGTCTTTTCGGTGTTCACCAGCTTGCGCACAAAGACCTGTGCCAGCGCCGCAAAGACCGCGCCGCCAAGGACAAGCATGGCGCCCAAAGCTTCGGCCGTGCCGGCGGCGTCGGGGGTGATGGAAAGGCGCGGGGCAAGGACGATCAGCACCCCGATCATGCCAAGGACAACGGCCGAGATGCGGAAAAGGCGGACCTCCTCGCCCAGAAACATCGCGGCGAAGATCACGGTAAGGAGGGGGGCTGCGTAGCCGATGGCCGTTACCTCGGGCAGGGGCAGATAGCCAAGGCCTGCGAACCCAAGGCCCATGGCCAGGGTGCCCACCACGCCGCGCCAGACATGGCCCATGGGGGCGTTGGCGCGCAGCCCGGTGGCCAGTTCCTGCCGCCAGATCAGCCAGACCACGATGACCGGGATGGCGAAGAATGACCGGAAGAACACCGCCTGACCCGCC
>JBBQVR010000216.1:0-3098 GCA_038211355.1 Rhodobacterales bacterium
GGCCTTCAACCTGGCCAAGGGCGCGATCCCGGCCCGCACCGACATTGACCTGTCGGCGATGGATGCTTGCGCCCAGGCCACCAGCGCCGCCCTTGCCAGCAACGATGCGGCCGGCACGGCGGTGCCGACATTCGCCGGAACCCACGCCGCCAATGCGGCTGTCGTGGGTGCGGCAACCGACGCGGTCACTACGTTCTTCAACTCGGACATGACGGCCGCCGATGGCGCGACCGCGCTGGCCGACGCAATCGCTGCGGCGCAGTGATGCGCTGACCAAGCAAACAACGGGCCCCGCGCGTCCCTCCCGCCGCGCGGGGCCACCTTGACACCCAATGACCGGAGCTGACCGATGGGCTTTCTTGATATCCGCAACGTCACCAAATCCTACGGATCGGTAAAGGTCCTGCATGAGGTTGATATCGAGGTGCAGGAGGGAGAGTTTCTGGTTCTTGTCGGCCCGTCCGGCTGCGGCAAGTCCACCCTTCTCAACATGATTGCGGGGCTTGAGGCGATCTCGGGCGGAGAGATTGCCATCAAGGGGCGGGTGGTGAACGGTGTCCACCCGTCGAAACGCAACATCGCGATGGTGTTCCAGTCCTACGCCTTGTATCCCAACATGACCGTGGGTCAGAACATGACCTTTGGCCTTGAAATGCACGGGGTGCCCAAGGCGGAACGCGATGTGGCGCTGGCCCGTGTGGCGAAACTTCTGCAGATCGACCACCTTCTGGACCGCAAGCCGGGCCAACTGTCCGGCGGGCAGCGGCAGCGGGTGGCGATGGGCCGCGCACTGGTGCGAAACCCCGATGTATTCCTGTTCGATGAACCCCTGTCGAACCTTGACGCCAAGCTGCGTGTCGACATGCGGACCGAGATCAAGAAGCTGCACCAGACCCTGAAGACCACCATCGTCTACGTCACCCATGACCAGATCGAGGCGATGACCCTGTCCACCCGGATTGCCGTGATGAACAAGGGTTATGTCCAGCAGCTGGGCACCCCGAAAGACATCTATGACACCCCGGCGAATGTCTATGTGGCCACCTTCATGGGGTCGCCTGCGATGAACATCGTGCCGTCCACCGTGGTGATGCAGGGCGGCGTGCCCCATGCCGTGGTGACCGACGCGGACGGGGAGGTGAAGCATCTGGCGTTCAGCCAGCCGAACCTTGCGGCCTGGGCGGGCAAGCCGATCCTGCTGGGCATCAGGCCCGAAGCGATCACCGACCCCGAGGGTGCTGACCGCAAGTCCGGCAACATCGTGGCCTTTGCCAACCGGGTGGGCGTGACCGAACCTGCTGGGTCCGATACCTTTGTGACCATGCCGCTGTCGGGCAAGGATATCGTCGCGCGGATGCGGGCCGATGCGGCGGTGGCCCCCGGTCAGGTCTTCGACTTTGCCGTGAACATGGAGAAAGCCGTGGCCTTTGACCCCGCGACCGAGGAACGGATTGCCCCCTGATGCAGCCTGACATCATCATCATCGGCTCGGGCATGGGTGGGGCCACCCTCGCCGCCGCTTTGGCGCCGACCGGGCGGCGGATCGTGATCCTTGAGCGGGGCGAACGGCTGGCAGACAGCGTGGAAGCGCGCGACCCGGCAGCGATCTTCGGGCGCGGGCATTTCAAGCCCGATGAGGTCTGGCATGATGCGGCGGGGGCCCCGTTCAACCCCGGCAACTATGCCTTCGTCGGCGGCAATACCAAGTTCTACGGCGCGGTCCTTCTGCGCTACCGGGCCGAGGATTTCGCCCCCCTGCGCCATATTGGCGGGGTGACGCCCGGCTGGCCCATCGGCTACGGCGCGCTGGAGCCGTGGTATTCCCGCGCCGAAACCCTGTACCGCGTGCGTGGAGACGCGGGGCAAGACCCGACCGAGCCTCGCCACTCTGCGCCCTACCCCTTTCCCCCGGTGCCGGATGAGGCGGATATCGTGGCGCTAAGACAGGCCTTTGCCGCCCAGGGCCTGCATCCCAGCGCCCTGCCCCTTGGCGTGGATCTTGACGCCTGGCTGGCCCGCGCACCCACCACCTGGGACGCCTTTCCCTGCACCACCGGCGCCAAATCCGACGCGGAAAGCTGCGGTCTGGCTGAGGCGTTGAAGCACCCGAATGTCACCCTTCTGACCGGCGCAAAGGTCCTGCGCCTTTTGTCCGAAGGCCGCCGCGTGACGGGGGTTGAGGTGGACCGGGACGGTGTCCGTGAGGTACTGACAGCCGCCACCGTGTGCCTGTGTGCGGGGGCTGTGATGTCGGCGGCCCTCCTTCTTGCGTCAGCCAACGGCGACCATCCGAATGGTCTGGCGAATGGATCGGATCAGGTTGGCCGCAACTTCATGAACCACAACCTGACCGGCATGGTCGCCTGGAACCCGTTGCGGCGGAACCGGACGGTTTATGAAAAGACCATTCAGGTGAACGACTTCTACCTGAAAGGCGGCCCGAAGGATGAACCTTTGGGCAATATCCAGATGCTGGGCCGGATCACCGGGCCGATCCTTGCGGGTGAGGCGGGGTTGCCGCTTTGGCTTGCCCGGCACATCGCTGACCATTCGATCCACATCATGGCCATGTCTGAAGACCTGCCCGACCCGAACTCTCGCGTCCTGTGGAAGAACGGCGGCGTGGTGGTGGATTGGCGCAAGACCAACGTGAAAGCGCATGACCTGCTGGTCAAGCGGCTGGCCCGTGCGATGCGCCGGGCGGGCTGGCCGATCGTGCTGTCGCGCGGGTTTCCGAAGTCCAAGCCCAGCCACCAATGCGGCACCGCGCGGATGGGCGCTGACCCGGCGACATCCGTGGTGAACCCGGATTGCCGCAGCCATGACCATGACAACCTCTACATCGTCGATGCCTCGGTCCTGCCCACCTCCGCCGCCGCAAACCCGTCGCTGACCATCGCGGCACTGGCCCTGCGCACCGGGCGGCACATCGCGGAACGGGGGCTGGCATGACCGTGGCGTTGATCACCGGCGGGCAGCAGGGCATCGGCCTTGGCATTGCCCGCACCCTTGCCGCCGCTGGTTGGCAGCTGGTGCTGGCCGCAGACCTGCCGCCCGAGGCTGACGCCGTGCAGTCAGCGCTGGCCGATCTTGGGCCA
>JBBQVR010000217.1:0-3091 GCA_038211355.1 Rhodobacterales bacterium
GTCAAAGGCGACCGCTGCTGCCGTGGCACCATTGTTCATGAATAGCCTAGGCGACAAGAACTGCGTGCTGGCAGGCAGATCAGCGCTGATCTCCTGCTCGAACACCGCGCCTGATACCTCATCGACCACCCTGACCCAGACTGAACTGCCGTTCGGCGGTGCCGCGATGAACAGCGTCATCGCCCCACCGGTCGCGATGGTGAATGACGCCCCCATGTCCGTCAGGGTCGGTGCGCCACTGCCGTCGTTAGCGACCAGCTGCCAGCGGGTGTGGGTGCCGCGCTGGAAACCGATGCCGATGCAGTTGATGGCGGCGGCCAGCGTAAGGGTGGTGGCCAGCGCGGCTGTCGATCCATAGAGGCCGAAGAACCCCATGCCGGTCGCCTGGAGCGTCGTCAGCGAAATCCGCGTCACGAAGGTCCAGCCGCCCAGACCTGACGCGTTGCCGCGCCAACAGGCCCACCCTGCGGAACGCTGGTCGGCGACCGAGTCCACCACGGCCGCCGAGGTCAGCCGCCAGCGGCGCATGCTGGCGGCAAGGTTGGTCGCGGCCAAACTGGGTGTGGACACGGTCCCGACCGAGGTGATCGGCAAGCCTTCAGTGGTGATCGTTGTTGTGACCGAGGGCGACCAGTTGGCGATCCGGTTGACCCCGAAATGCGGTTGCAGCGGGAAGTCGCGGCCAGAGGGGCGCATGACGTCGATCCATGGGGCTCCAGCCCGGTTGCGGGCATAGACGGCCGCTTTGCCGGAGGGTGGCGCGCTCGGGGCGGCGCTGAGCCCCGGCATGATGGTGGGCTGCGGCAGTTCGACCTGGCCGTTGGTGCGGTCGATCTTCAGCGCATCGAAAAAGGCGGAGCCATCCGGGCTGACCTTGAAGCTGAAGTCGTCGTTGCCCAAGAGACCGATCAGCGCCCGTACTGAGAACCCAGTCTTGAAGGCGAAGGCTGCGTCGTTCCCGGCCGCCGCCTTGTTGACGGTGGCCTCGATCCCGGCCCCGGCGTTGTTGATCAGCACGGCAGGGGTGTTCATCGACAGGCGATTGTAACTGTCCGCCGTCGCCCCACCGAGTCCGAGCAGTTGCGCTGTCAGATTGGCTTGGGGCATGCCGACCTGCGTGACTGCATTGGCGAAGGTCACCGTGGGCGTGTTCAAGACCGTGGTGCCCCCGGCCCCTGCCGTGGCCGAGCCGATGTTGACGACCGTTGTCGATCCGGATGCGCCACCGGTGCCGAGGTTCACGGTCTTCGTTACGCCGGTGGTCGTCGCACCAGTGCCAATCCCGTAGGTGGCGGTCGTCGTCGCCGTGCCGATGCTGGCCGAGGCCGCCGACACCGTGACCGTGCCCGAAGCCGTCAGCGTGCCAGAGAAGGTCTTGTTGCCGGTGAAGGTCTGAGTGCCCGCGAGGATCGCCAGTTCCGACGAGGTATTCGGCAGCGTGAAGGTGCGAGTCGTACTGGTCGTGATGCCCGACAGCGAAAACAGCGCCTTCTTGGTCGGATCGGCATCGTTGACGAGGCTGAAGATCGCGTCCGAGACATCCTGCGGCACACCGACCGAATCCCAGGCGCTGCCATTCCAGACCACGAAGGCCTGCTCGGCTGCGATCCAGACCAGCCAGCCTTGGCGCGGCACAAGGCGCAGCCATGAGCCGTCGACCCAGAAGGCCACGTTCAGATCCCACCCCGCCCAGAGCCCGGTCGCGCCGGAGGCCACGAGGTGGCGGTCGCCATCGGCAGGGCTGGCGGGCGGCGTGGTGCGCGTGCGGTCGAGGACCGACAGCTGAACCATGGCGTCGAGAAGGCGCAGGGCCTCGTTGTGGGTGACATGCTTCTGGGCTTGGGCGGCCAGTAGATACGGCAGGCCAAGGTGGGTGGAAGTATCGGACATGGGGCGGGGGCCTTCAGAACTGGAGGATGACGACGGCGGGATCGCCGCGACCGAGGCGGTTCGAGAGTTGGTAGATGCAGATGGCCAGTGTCTGACCGGGGGCCAACGGTGCACCCCAATCGGCGGTCTGCTGGGCAGCTGTGTAGAGGACGGACGTCGTGTTGCTGGTCAGCGCCCGCCTGACCGCTGCCCCGTCGAGGATTTGGACGTCATAGCTTTCCAGGTCCTCGGCCAGCGGCACCTCGACCTGTTCCCAAGCATCGGCCACCAGCGCGCGAGATCGCCGCATCCAGCGTATGGTGAGATCGCCCGGGCTGCGCGCTGTCCGCCATGGCTGCGCAACATGGACCGGGGCGAAGGGCACGAGGCCGCGACCGGCGGGCGTGAAGGCCAGCGCGGTGTAGCTTGCGTCACTGACCGCCCGCGCCGCGGGGCCGATACGCCAGTTCCATGGCAGACCAAGATCGGCTTCGGCAATCGACAACGGCGCAAGAGCAGAGTCCAGCATCACCACCCGTGCCCCTGCCGGGCTCGGATTGCCCATCGCTGCTTCGGTGCCGCGCTGGCCCCGCAGAAGCCGGGTCAAGCGATAGCGGCCGGGGGCGATCAGTTCGGCAGCACCTGCCTGCACGATCTCCCATTTGCTTGGTGCTGCTTCCACCGCCAGCGCATTGGCGCCGCCGAACAAGGTGAGGTCGGTGACGCTCTCCAGCGTGCCGGAGACCAGATCCACGACCAGAGCATTGCCGAGATCGAAGCGCGAGGTCGGGCCCGGATAGAAATCCGACACCAGCGTGCCGATCCGGGCGCGACTGCCAAAGGTGGTCAACAAGGCGAACCCATCGGTCGAGGGGCTGCGGAACACCGCCATCTCGCCGGGCCAAGGAACCGCATGGGCGGCCACCATCGGCCGGTGCGCGGGCTGGTCCTCGGAAAGCTGCGGCAGGTCAAGCAGCACCACGTCTGGCGCACCGAAGACCACGGACCGGGTGAGCGAGGCCGGGCGCGGATCGCCAGGCGGCAGGTCATAGATGGCGCGATCCTGGCGGACGGCTTCGATGCCCCGGCCCTCGGAATCGGCGATGGACACAAGCCGCAACTCGATCTCGCGGCCGTCATGCATCAGCCGGATCGCGTCGGCGGGGTCCAGCGCCAGTCGTGAGGGTGGCAGGCGGAAGGTCGCGCTTTCGCGGCCGATCCA
>JBBQVR010000218.1:0-3090 GCA_038211355.1 Rhodobacterales bacterium
CTCCATCGCCTCGGCAGCGACGGACATCGCAGCGGCGAGATCGGCCTGAACGGAGGTGGTCTTGCCCTCAAGAAAGCGCGTGGCGTCAGCGACGAGGGTGGCATAGCCCTGCTGGCTGATCTTTTCGACGCAAGGCGCAGAGCAACGCTTGATCTGGTATTGCAGGCAGGGACGGGTGCGAGACTCAAACATGGAGTTGGTGCAGTTACGCAGGAGGAACACCTTTTGCAGCTGGTTCAGCGTGCGGTTCACGGCGCCCGCAGAGGCGAAAGGGCCGAAGTAGGCGCCCTTTTCGGACTTCTTGCCGCGGTGCTTTTTGATCTGCGGGTAGGGGTGCTCTGCCGAGATCAGGATGTTGGGGAAGGATTTGTCATCGCGCAGAAGGACGTTGTAGCGCGGTTTCAGCTGCTTGATGAGGTTCTGTTCCAGCAGCAGCGCTTCAAGTTCCGTGCGCGTGGTCAGGAACATCATCGACGCGGTCTCAGAGATCATCCGGGCGATGCGGCCTGAATGGCCCGATGGGCGGGCGTAGTTCGACACGCGGGCCTTCAGGTTGCGGGCCTTGCCGACATAAAGCACCTCGGACGCGGTATTCAGCATCCGGTAAACGCCCGGAGAGCCGTCAAGCGTGCGCAGGTAATCCTGGATCACCTCATGCCCGGTGCGCGAGTCGATTGTGGGGATTTCATCCATGACGGTGGTGCATCGATTCTGTGTCGGGCCTGCACTGAACCACGGGCCGGGGCAAGAGGAAAGCTGTCCACGGATTGTGTGGATAACTCTGCGGAGAAGATTTCGCGAACGCGGAATTTCCGTTGTTTTCGGCCCGGTTCGTTACCTTGCCTATTTTTTGGGCAGTTCGCCAAGCCATTGAATTCAGGGCAAACATTTTATGGCTCTTGGCAAATCCCTGAAAAGCAACGGGAATTATGACGTTCGTGTGAACGAGATCACGAAAGTGGACAACTTTTGGCAAGGCATCGGGTGCGGGCTACTCGACCCCAAGAACATCGGGCGTTTGCCAGGCCAGATGCTGGCCGCCGTCAATGGCCAGAAACTGCCCCGTGACCGCCGGGCTATCCAGGAAAAACCCAAGCGCTGCGGTGATGTCCGACAGGTTCGCCCCGCGCCCCAGCAGGGTTGCGGCGCGCTGGCGGGCGAAGTGATCCGCCGACTGCCGTGCGCCTTGCAGGGTGGGGCCGGGGCCGATGGCATTGACGCGGACATGGGGGGCCAGGCCCTGCGCGGCGGTGCGGGTCAGCGCCCAGAGGCCCATCTTGGCGATGGTATAGCTGGAGAACTCCGGCGTCAGTTTCAGGATGCGCTGGTCGATCATGTTGACGATCAGGCCTTGGGCGAGGGGCTCATTGCTTTCATCCATCACCGCGGGGGGGCACTGGCGGGCAAAGGCTTGCGTCAGGACGTAAGGCGCGCGCAGGTTCGATTCCATATGCCGGTCCCAGCTTTGGCGGGTGGCGGTGTCGATACTGTCGTATTCGAAGATCGAGGCGTTGTTGACCAGGACGGTCAGCGGGCCAAGGGCGGCTGCGGCTGCGGGGATCAGGGCTTCGGTCTCGGCCTCGACCAGCAGGTCGGCCTTGAAGGTCTGCGCGCGGCGACCCATGGCGCGGACCTCATTGGCCAGCGTTTCCGCCTCATCCGCCGAGGATGCGTAATGCACCGCCACATCATGCCCGCGCCCGGCCAGATAAAGCGCCATCGCCCGCCCCAGACGCTTGCCCGCGCCGGTTACCAGTGCCGTCATTTCGTCTTGTCCCCACATTCACACGTTTTGCGGCCGATCAGATAGCGCCCGCATTTCGCGCAGACAGGGGGGGCGGCGCGCTTTCGCATCACGCGGGGCAGGGCGGACGGGAACAACGCCCGGCCGATGAGTGCCACCAGCACCATCAGGCCAAGAAATACGATGATGATCTTGAACAGCATACCTTTACAGCCCGTAACGCGCCATCATGGCGCGGTCTTCCACCGCGCCAAGGGTCTGGTCCACCATGGCCAGCCCCAGCCGCTGCATCAGGCTGCGCTTGCGCCCGTAGGGCACCAGCTTGACCTTGTCGCCGTAAAGCGCGCGCAGCTTTGGCACCATATGGCCAAGACCATCGACCAGCCCCACATCCACCGCCCCCTGACCCACCCAGACATCGGCGTTGAACAGGTCTGCCGTTTGCTCAAGCCGCGCGCCACGGGATGCCTTTACATGGTCGATGAAGGCCTGGTGGATCGGGGTCTGCAGGGCCTTGAGCCGGGCCACATCCTCATCCTTCTGGGGCAGGAACGGGTCGGCAAAGCTTTTTGACCGGCCCGCCGTGACCACACGGCGTTCAACCCCTTGCCGGGCCAACAGTTCGGGAAAGCCGAAGCTGGCAAAGATCACGCCGATCGACCCGACGATGCTGCTTTGATCGACCCAGATATCGTCGCCCGCGCAAGCCAGCCAATAGCCGCCGGATGCCGCTACATCCTCGACAAAGGCATGCACCGGCACCTTCTTTTCATCGGCCAGCCGCCGGATGCGCGCGGCGATCAGGCTTGACTGCACCGCCGACCCACCGGGTGAGTTTACCAGCAGCGCCACCGCCGCCGGTTTACCCTTGAAGGCCCGGTCGATCAGCGGGGCAAGCCCCTCATCGTTCAGCCCGCGGGGGCCGGCGGCAATGGTGCCGCCAAGGCGGATCACGGGAACGATGGCGGGTTTGGGCAGAAAGGGGATAAAGCGTCTCATACGGCAGAAGTAGGCTGTCGGGGGCTTGCGGGCAAGGGCTGCGCCGGGGCAGGCTTTGGCGCATGATCGACAAGCTGGAAATGTTCATCGCCCTGGCGCGCGAACGCCACTTTGGCCGCGCGGCCGAGGCTTGCGGGGTGACGCAACCGTCGCTGTCATCCGCGATCCGCCAGCTTGAGGATCAGCTTGGCGTGCAACTGGTGTTTCGCTGCAGCCGGTTTCAGGGCCTGACGCCCGAAGGCCAGCGCGTGCTGGACCGCGCGCTTGGCATCGTCGGCGATGTGCGGGCGCTGCGCGACGAGATGCGGGTGGTGCGGTCCGGCCTGTCGGGCAACCTTCGGCTGGGG
>JBBQVR010000219.1:0-3065 GCA_038211355.1 Rhodobacterales bacterium
GCGGCGAGCGTTGGGTGCGAGACGGTGCCGACCGAGGTGATCGGCAGGCCTTCGGTGGTGATCGTGGTGGTGACGGAGGGCGACCAGTTCGCGATGCGGTTGACCCCGAAATGCGGTTGCAGCGGAAAATCCCGGCCGGAGGGACGCATCACGTCGATCCACGGCGCACCAGCGCGGTTGCGGGCATAGACCGCAATCTTGCCAGAGGGCGGTGGCGACGGCGCAGCAGCGAGCCCCGGCAGGATTGTCGGCTGCGGCAGTTCCACTTGGCCGCTGGTGCGATCAATGCGCCTCGAAAAAGGCCGAGCCGTCCGGACTGACCTTGAAGCTGAAGTCGTCCGATCCCAGCAACCCGAGCAGCGCCCGCGCCGAAAACCCAGTCTTAAAAGCAAAGGCGGCATCGTTTCCAGCGGCATTCTTATTGAACGTCGCCTCAATTCCGGCCCCGGCGTTGTTGAACAGTATGGCTGGGGCGTTGATCGACACGCGATTGTAAGTGTCAGCCGTTGCCCCGCCGAGGCCCAGAAGCTGGGCGGTCAGGTTGGCTTGGGGCATGCCGACCTGTGTGACCGCATTGGCGAAGGTCACCGTTGGGGTGTTCACGACCGTCGTGCCCCCAGCTCCTGCCGTAGCCGATCCGATGTTGACGACCGTGGTTGATCCGGATGCACCGCCGGTGCCGAGGTTCACGGTCTTGGTGACGCCCGTGGTCGTGGCACCGGTCCCCATGCCGTAGGTGGCGGTCGTCGTCGCCGTGCCAATGCTGGCCGAGGCTGCCGAAACGGTGACAGTCCCCGAGGCGGTCAGCGTGCCCGAGAAGGTCTTGTTGCCGGTGAAAGTCTGCGTGCCCGCGAGAATAGCCAACTCGCTCGAAGTGTTCGGCAGGTTGAAGGTCCGCGTCGTACCGGTGGTGATCCCAGACAGCGAGAACAACGCCTTCTTTGTCGGATCGGCGTCGTTGATGAGGCTGAAGATCGCGTCCGAGACGTTCTGCGGCACGCCGACCGGGTCCCAGGCGCTGCCGTTCCAGACCGCGAAGGCCTGCTCGGCCGCGATCCAGACCAGCCAGCCAGGGCGCGGAACAAGGCGCATCCAGACGCCATCGACCCAGAAGGCCACGTTCAGATCCCACCCGGCCCAGAGCCCCGCAGCACCAGAGGCCACGAGGTGACGGTCGCCATCGGCCGGGCCTGCCGGGGGTGCTGGACGGGTGCGGTCGAGGACCGAAAGCTGGACCATGGCGTCGAGCAGGCGCAGGGCCTCGTTGTGGATGACGTGCTTCTGGGCTTGCGCCGCCAGAAGGTACGGCAAGCCAAGATGGGTGGAGGTGTCGGGCATGGGGAAGGCCTTCAGAACTGGAGGATGACGGCGGCGGGGTCACCGCGACCGAGGCGGTTCGAGAGCTGGTAGACGCGAATGGCCAGTGTGCTGCCGGGGCCGAGGGGCGCGCCCCAGTCGGCGGTCTGCTGAGCGGTGGTGTAGACGGCGCTAGGCACAGCAACCGTCAAGGTTCGCTTGACAGTTGCCCCGTCGAAGATCTGGACGTCGTAGCTCTCAAAGTCTTCGGCCAGCGGCACCTCGACCTGTTCCCAAGCATCGGCCACCAGCGCGCGGGACCGGCGCGTCCAGCGGAGGAACAGATCACCCGGCGCGCGGGCCCGCCGCCACGGCTGCTCGACATGGACCGGGGCGAACGGCACGAGGCCGCGCCCTGCGGGCGTAAAGGCCAGCGCGGTGTAGCCGGCGTCAGTGACCGCACGTGCCGCGGGGCCGATGCGCCAGTTCCACGGCAGACCGAGATCGGCCTCGGCGATGGGCAACGGTGCAAGGGCGGAATCCAGCACCACCACCCGCGCGCCTGCAGGGGTCGGATTGCCCATCGCGAATTCCGTTCCGCGCTGACCGCGCAACAGCCGTGTCAGGCGATAGCGGCCGGAGGCGATCAGTTCGGCCACGCCCGCCTGCACGACCTCCCAGATGCCGGGGGCCGTTTCCACCGCCAGCGCATTGGTACCGCCGAACAGCGTCAGATCGGTGACGCTTTCCAGTGTGCCGGACGCGAGATCGATGACCAGTGCATTGCCGAGATCAAAGCGCGAGGTGGGGCCCGGATGGAAATCCGACACCAGCGTGCCGATCCGGGCGCGGCTGCCGAAGGTGGTCAGCAAGGCGAACCCATCGATCGAGGGGCTGCGGAAGACCGCCATCTCGCCCGGCCAGGGAACCGCATGGGCGGCCACCATCGGCCGGTGCGCGGGCTGGTCCTCGGAGAGTTGCGGCAGATCGAGCAGCACGACATCCGGCGCGCCGAAGACCACGGACCGGGTGAGCGTCGCCGGTCGAGGGTCTCCGGGCGGCAAGTCATAGGCGGCGCGATCCTGGCGGACGGCTTCAATACCTCGCCCATCGGAATCAGCGATGGACACGAGGCGGAATTCGATCTCGCGGCCGTCATGCGTCAGCCGGATCACGTCGGCGGGGTCCAGCGCCAGCCGCGAGGGCGGCAGGCGGAAGGTTGCGCTTTCGCGGCCAATCCAGGCTTCCATCAGCGCGCGGCGGCAGCGGCGTTCGGCCTCTTCGGGCGGGATCGCCATCGGGAAGCTTTCGGAGGCGATGCGGGTGGTGTCGACGGTGATGCGACGGGCCTCGACAAGGGCGGCATCATAGTCCTCGTCGGCGCGGGCGACCTGCCACTTCAGCGTCTGCGGCAGTTCGGTTTCCTGCGCGCGGACCAGTTCCAGCGCCTCGCCCTCGCGGGAGGCAACGAGGTCGTCGTGGGTTAATGTCACGACAGATGCCCGCCCGCGCATGACAAAACGGATCATGCCTTCGGTCTCGATGGCATCGAAGCCGAAATGCCGGGCGAGCGTGCTGATCGAGGATCGCGGCGCTTCCAGTGCGGCAATGGCATAACCTTCGACAGCACCCCAGAGCCCGGACACGTCAATCAGGGCATCCGGCATCCCGGCGCGCAGGCAGAGGTGCCGCACGAGAGCCGCCAGCGACACCGCCCCAAGCCGCCCGGTCAACCAGTGGCCCAGCCTCCAGTTCGGCCCATCGGTCCA
>JBBQVR010000220.1:0-3037 GCA_038211355.1 Rhodobacterales bacterium
CCGGCGCAGCTTATGCGCCCGCTTTCACCACCCGGCCCGCAGCTTTCCCCGCGGCCCCGCGCGGGGGGGACGGGGGCGGGGGGGCACGGCCAACACCGGTCGCACCTTGACCAAGCCCGCCCCCGCCGCCATGGCGCCATCTGCCCCAATGACACTTGTGGCCCCGCGCTTTCGACATTCGCGCCGACGTTCTTGTCGCAGGCCGCAACCCTCGGCCCAACAGGCCCTGCGGCTTCCTTTCTGCAAAGATATCCCACGGGAGTCTGGAGGGTGTGAAACCCTCCAGTCCCGCAGCCAGGCAAAGTCCCGATGGCCCTTGGTCCGGGCTGCTGCTGACAGCTAAAGCGTTGCCATCAGAACCCAGGTGTCCGCGCGGGACACCTCACCCCATCAGCCGTGCCACATCCAGCATCCGGTTGGAAAACCCCCATTCATTGTCATACCAGCCGAACACCCGCAGCAGGCCCTGCGGGGTTACCCGTGTCTCGGGGCTAGCCATCACGATGCTCTCTGCGCGCGCCCGCAGGTCCGAAGAGACGAGCGGCAGGTCGGTCACCCCGATCACCCCGCCAGCCGCACGGAAAAGGGCGTTGACCGCCTCGGCCGCTGCGGGTCTTTCGGTCACCACGGTCAGGTCAACACAGGACACGCTTGCAACCGGCACCCGCACTGCCGCCCCCATGATCCGCCCGGCGACATCGGGCAGCACCACGTCCAAAAGCCGCTGGGCACTGGTCGTGGTTGGCACCATCGACAAGGCCGCCGCCCGGCTGCGGGCAAAGTCCGCCGCCGGGGCGTCCACCGTCGGCTGGCTGCCGGTATAGCAGTGGATCGTGGTCATCGACCCGGTGACCACCCCCCACTCCCGGTCCAGAAGCCGCACCAGGGGCGCCAGCGCATTGGTTGTGCAACTGGCGTTCGAGACGATCCGTTGATCCGCCAGCACGCCCTCATTCGCGCCCAGCACCACCGTCACCTCTGCCGCCGAAGATGGCCCCGACACCAGCACCCGCTGCGCCCCTGCCTCCAGACCCCGCGCCGCCACCTCGCGCGTTTCGGCGCGGCCGGTGCATTCCAGCACCACATCGACCCCGGCCAGATCGAGGGTCGAGATATCGGCCACCCGGTGTAGCGGCAGCGCACGGCCATTGACCACCAGCGCCCCGTTAGTCAGGGCAGCCGTGCCCCGCCAGGGCCCAAAGGTGCTGTCATAGATGAACAGATAAGCGCACATCTCCGGGGTTGCGATGTCGTTGATCCCGACGATCTCCAGCCCCGGCCAGCCTTCCGGCCGCTCGGCCCAGGCGCGCAGCACTGACCGTCCGATCCGCCCGAATCCGTTCACGAAGACCCGCATGGCCTGACCCTCCAGCCCTTGTCGGGGCAGTCTCACCACGCGCCGCGCGTCGCTTCAACTGGCGTCGAGGGAAATACTTGTGCCCGGCACAATCCGTCCGGGCACATTCTGCCCGTTGGCAAACGCGGTCAGACGGCGACCTCAACCCCAAGTCCGCGCTCAACGGCCCGCCGCACAGCCATTGCCGCCACGGCAAGGTCCTGCAGCCCGACGCCCGTGCCATCAAACACGGTCACCTCTTCAGCCGTCCGCCGCCCCGGATGCGCGCCGGTCAGCACCATGCCCAAGGGCGTGATCGCGGTTGCGTCCAGCAGGCCTGCCGCCACCGCATGCTGCGCCTCGCCCAGGCTGACCGATTGCGCCACCTCATCGGCAAAGACCGAGGCGCGGCCCAGCAGTGCAGGCTCTACCTCTTGCTTGCCGACGGTATCGGTGCCCATGCAGGCCAGATGTGTGCCGGGGCTGACATGCGCCGACATCAGGCTGGCGGCGGGGCTAGAGGTGATGGTCACGATCACATCCGCCTCGACCATCCGCTCCAGCGGCACAGCCTCAAACGGCAGGCCAAGCTCGGCGGCGATTTCCCCCAGCTTTGGCAGCATGTCGGGGTGCAGGTTCCAGGCAATCACCTTGTCAAACTGCCGCACCCGCGCGGCCGCGCGCAACTGGAACCCGGCCTGATGCCCGGCCCCGACCATACCCAGCACGCGCGCATCCGCCCGCGCCAGCCGGTCGATGGAAATGGCGCTGGCCGCGGCCGTGCGTAGCGCGGTCAGCAACCCGCCACCCACCATCGCCGCCGGACGCCCGGTTTCGGGATCAAACAGGAACACCGTAGACTGGTGGTTGATGATCCCCTTGGCGGCGTTGCCCGGGAAATACCCGCCCGCCTTCACCCCAAGCTGCCCGCCCGCCCGGTCAAGGCCCGACTTGAAGCCATACTGCCGCCCTTCGCCCAAAGCCTCACGCACCACGGGAAAATTGTAAGCCTCACCCCGAGCCATGGCGGCGAAGGTGGATTCGACGGCTGCGAAGGCATCTGCGGGGGAGACGAGTTCGGCAATCAGGGATTCGGCGACGATCAGCATGGGGTGGTCCTTTTGGCAGGGGTCGGAGCGGGGGTTTCACACCCCCGCGCCCCCGTGGGATATTTGTGCAAAGATGAAGGACTCAGTAGGCTTTGCCGCGCGCCGACACGGGCCAGACCGTTTCCACCACGCCGTTGCGCACGCCAACATACCAGTCATGCACGTTGCAGGTCGGGTCACAGTGGCCGGGGACCAGCTTCAGCTTGTCGTTGACCTTAAGCACATTGCCAAGGTCTTCGACCACGCCATGTTCATCACTGCATTTGACGTATTTCACGTCCGTGCGGCCATAGATCACCGGAAGGCCACTATCGACCGACTGCGCCTTCAGGCCGGCGTCGACAATGGCCTTGTCGGCCTTGGCGTGGCTCATCACCGATGTGAGGATGAACAGCGCGTTTTCCCATTCGCCCTGGTCGATCCGCTTGCCATCCTTGTCAAGGATGCGGCCATAGTCGGCGTCCATGAAGGCATAGCTGCCGCACTGCAACTCGTTGTAAACGCCCGAGGTGCTTTCGAAGTAGTAGCTTCCCGTGCCGCCACCGCCGACGATGTCACAAGCGATGCCATCGGCCTTGAGGGTATCCACCGC
>JBBQVR010000221.1:0-3023 GCA_038211355.1 Rhodobacterales bacterium
TGCACACTTTCCCCATAGACAGATCCAAGACCCCCGCGGCTTCCACCTTGGGAGGTTTTCCAACGCAGGTCGTGGTCGCGCCAGGGCGAAACGTTCCGCCGCGACCCGCATCAGAAAACCTTCACCACAGCGGACGGTCAGGGGTGCTCGGTCTGCGGCGGCATTGGGCGTGACCGATCCAAGCTCGCGGTGTCTACGCCCTGCGTGGTCAATTCTTGGGGCAGATCGTGATGCCTGATCAGTGCTGCGGTGGCCCGGCCCAGCATTGGCGCCATCATGATGCCGTAACCACCCTGCGCTGCAAGCCAGAAGAAGCCCGGCACGGCGTCATCAAAGCCGACCACGGGATTGTCATCCGACACGAACGAACGCAGACCGGCCCAGCTGTGGCCAATCCGCCGGATGGTCAGAAGGGTTTCGCATTGCAGCCAGTCGGCCAGAACGGCGATTTCCCAGTCGTTTGGCCGGATGTCCTGCGCCTCTACCGGGTCCTGATCCCCCAGCGAGGCCATGATGCGGTTGCCGTCCGGTTTGAAATAGGCGTTTGTCGCAGTGAAATCGACGGTCGACATGGCGCGAGTATCCAGGTCGGACAATCCCTCTACGATGATTGCGGTACGGCGTTTGGGGACGATGCCAACAGGGCGCGCACCGGCGAGGGTGGCCACTTGGTCGGCCCATGCCCCAGCCGCGTTGACTATGACGCGGGCCTGAAAGCGGTCGTCCGGCGTGCGCGCGGTCCACAGGCCGCCTTGATGGTCGAGCGCAGTGATCCGCTGCCCGCAGGTCAGCGCGCCGCCCCTGCGTTTCAGTGCGCGCAGATAGCCCTGATGCAACGCGGCCACGTCGATGTCGCCAACGCCGGGCTCATACACGGCTGCCCCGACCCGGTCTGCGCGCAGGATCGGGGCCAGCGTCAGCGCGGTATCCACATCTATCAGATGCACTTCACGGCCGGGCGCGGACAGGGCCAGAAGGTCTTGCAAACTGTGTTCCTGCCCCGGGGCTGCAATTGTCAAACCGCCACGTGGGGTGACAAGCGCGTGGTCGGCAAACCCCGTCGGGGGCATGGCAAAGAATCCCGCACTGGCGCGGTTGATCGCCTGCACCAGCGGTGTGCCCTGATGCGGGGTGAACAGCGCGGCCGATCGCCCGGTGGCGTGGTAGCCGGGGCTTGCTTCAGCCTCGACCAGCAGAACGCTGCCGTGGCTTGCTAGCTCATATGCCGCGGCCGACCCCGATATGCCCGCCCCCACAACCAAGAAATCATACTGCATTCGGGCGTCCTTTGGGGTTTCAGCGCGCGCCATTCAACGGTCCGGTCGCATGGTGCGAGTCGCACTGCAAACTGGTGCCGGCCGCCTGGACAGAAGCGCCCCAAAATCGAAATCTTGCAAGAAAAATAAAAACTTTTGCTAAATGAAAGTTTTCTGTCAGTGTCTGATCATACGAAAGGAAGCCGCACGATGCCCGATTCGCTACGTCATCGTCTGTCCGAAAGCCTGACGGCGGCCTCCAAGGCCGATCGCGCGATTGCGTCCTACATGCTTGCCGAAATGACGACGGTTCCGTTCGAGACAGCGGCTAGTCTTGCGGAAAAGGTAGGTGTGTCAGAGGCGACGGTGGGGCGGTTCTGTCGCACACTGGGCTACAAGAGCTTTCGCGATCTGAAGGATCATCTGCAGCTTGATATCGGCGACAGGCCCTGGCTGATCGCTGACCGGCTGCGCGACTTTGAAGAACAGGCGCGTGGCGGCGAGGATCAGCTGGCGCGTGGGTTGAAGCTGGAAATGGCTGCACTGGTCGCCGTCTACGAACTTGCCCGGACGCCGGAATGGGCACGTGTGGTCAAGCGGCTGGCGACGGCCTCGGCGGTGTTCGCGGTCGGGTTTCAGACGGAACGGGGCATCGCGCAGGTGTTCGTCAACCAGCTACAATACATCCGCGACCGGGTGCATCTGCTGGACCTTGCCGGGGGCAATTTCGCCGAGCTTCTGGCGGGCGGGCAAGGCACACCCTGCCTCGTGATCTTCGAAGGGCGGCGCTATTCGCGTATGGCCCAATTGCTGGCGCAGGATGCAAAGCGGGCCGGAATTCCGGTCACGCTAGTCACCGACCCGTTCTGCGACTGGGGCCGCAATCTGGCCGACGAGATGTTCGTGGTGCCGACCGAGTTCAACCTTTTCTGGGAATCCGCTGCCCAGATGGCAAGTCTTGCCAACCTTCTGGTCAACGGCGTCTTTCTGGAACTGGGCCATTCCGTCGAAGACCGGATGAACGAAATTGCACGCCTTTACAGCCGCTTCACCGGGTATGTCGGCGATCCGACCGGCCCGGCCAAACCCACTGATATACTTCCAAACGATACTTGAACCGACTTTCAGAAGTCACACTCAACAGGGATACCGAAAATGAAGATCTTTGCCAGGCGCCTGCTTGCAGGGGCGCTGCTGACCTCGACTTTCCTGATCTCAGGCTTTGCCGCCGTGGCGCAGGACGTCACCATGGTGCTGCCCTCGCGTGAGGTTGGCGCGCCGACCTATGACCCGATCCGTGGCACCAAGCTGAACATGGCCACCACGCTGATCTATGACCGGATGGTCATTGTCGACAAGGATCAGTCCTATCACGGCCAGCTTGCCACCTCGTGGACGGTGTCTGACGATGGCATGGAATGGGTGTTCAAGCTGCGCCCCGGCGTGACCTTCCACGACGGCGAGCCGTTCAATGCCGCGACCGTGGCCTGGTGGTTGCCGAAGTTTGCCGGGACCGAGAACGCCTTCATGGCCGAAGCCATCGCCAGCATCGAGGTGGTGGATGATCTGACCGTCAGGCTGATCATGAAGAACCCCGACCCGAGCCTTCTGCTCAACATGTCCACCAGCTTCATGGGTGTGCCCTCGCCCAAGTCCTATGACGCCATGGGTGCCGATTACGGCGTGACGGGTGCCGTCGGGTCCGGCCCGTTCAAGCTGGAAAGCTTCACGGTTGGTCAGGAAACCGTGCTGGTGCGAAATGACGCC
>JBBQVR010000222.1:0-2998 GCA_038211355.1 Rhodobacterales bacterium
TCCTGCCACTGCCGCGCAATTTCGTTTCCAACTAGACCATCAAGAAGCAGGCTATGAAGTCCCACCCGCACCCCATTCCCCAACACCAACCGAATAACCCCCAACGCCGCCCGTCGCAGGGCGTAGGGGTCTTTCGACCCCGTCGGCTTTTCATCAATCGCCCAGAACCCGGTCAGCGTGTCGATCTTGTCGGCCAGCGCCACGGCGACCGAGGCCGGTTCGGTAGGAACCGAGTCACTTTCCCCCTTAGGCCGCCAGTGGTCGCGGGCGGCATCCGCCACCGCAGGCTTCTCCCCGGCCTCCAGCGCATAATACCGGCCCATGACGCCTTGCAGCTCCGGGAACTCGCCCACCATCGCCGACCGCAGGTCCAGCTTGGCCATCCGCGCGGCCTGTTCGGTATCGTCGGGGTCGGCCCCGACCAAGGGCGCGATCTCACGCGCGAGGGCTGCGATACGCGCCACCCGGTCAGCCTGTGACCCAAGTTTGGCGTGGAAGGTGACCGCTTTCAGCCCCTCGGCCCACTCACCCATGCCCACCTTCGCGACCCGCAAGTCATTCTCCCAGAAGAACTTTGCGTCGCTCAACCGCGCCGACAGCACCTTCTGGTTGCCCTTCAGGATCACCGCGCCACCATCCGCCGCTTCGATATTGGCGACGGTCACGAATCCCTCAATCCGCCCGGTCTTGGGGTTCCGAACCGAGAAGAACTTCTGATGTTCCTTCATGCTGGTCTGCAGCACCTCGGGCGGCAGGTCCAGAAACGCATCACCGATCCGGCCCATCAGGGGGACGGGCCATTCCACCAGCCCCGCCACCTCGGCCAGCAGGCCCGGATCGGCAACCACCTCCATCCCGGCGGCAAAGGCCAGGTTCTGCGCGCCCTGCCAGATGGCGGCCTCACGCTCGGCCGCGTCCAGCACGACCTTGGCGCGCTTCAGCTTGACGGCGTAATCGTCAAAGCCCGAGACGGTGAACCGCCCGATCCCCATGAAGCGGTGACCTTCGGTGGTGTTGCCAGCGGTGATCCCGTCAACCGTCAGCGGCACGACATGGGCGCCGGTCTCATCGGTCAGCAGGCACAGGATGGATTGCAAGGGCCGCACCCAGCGCAGGGTGCCGTTGCCCCAGCGCATGGATTTCGGCCAGGGGAAATTGCGGATGGTGGCTTCCAGCACCTCAGCCACGATGGCATCAGCCTTGCGGCCTGGGCGTTCGATGACGGCATAGAAGGTCTCACCCTTCTTGTCGGCGCGGCGTTCCAGCTGGTCCAGCGTCAGGCCGGTAGAGCGCAGGAACCCCTCAACCGCCGCCGCGGGCGCGGTGGTCGCGGGGCCTTTACGTTCTTCGCGCACGGGGCGCGACTCTGCCGTCAGCCCCTCAACCGACAGCACCAAGCGGCGCGGGGTGGAAAACGCCCCGGCGCTGGCATAGGTCAACCCGGCTTCAACCAGAACGTCGGTCATCAGTTTCTTCAGATCCTCCCGCGCGCGGGCCTGCATCCGCGCGGGGATTTCCTCAGAGAAGAGTTCGATCAGAAGGTCGGGCATCGGTTGGGTTCCCTGCAGAGCAGAAGGTCAGATCCAGTCAAGATTCACGCGGGTCGGCGGATAGCGTTCGGAAATCGCTGCCCGCAAGTCGGCAAAGCGGGTGCGCAGGTCCTTGAACTTGCGCTCATGCGTTTCAGCGACCGTGAGTTGGATGTTGTCGAAAAGCCGCTGCTCCAGCATCGCGGGCAGCAGGTCAAGTTCAGCGCCTTCGATGTCCATCTTCACAAAGGCCACCCGGCCATGGTCGGCAATAAGTCCGCGCAGGAAGGCGGGAAAGTCGATCATCGGCACGTCGATCCCGTCGCCGCCGATGTTGTGGCCGCCCGCGACAATGGTGCTTTTGACCGAGGCAAGGTCGGGGTTTGCCTCCCAGTTGGCCGCGCGCATCAGGCGGACCGTGCCAGCCGACACGCCCACCGCAGCAGCATGAAGATGCACGTTGGCCACGCCAGAAAAGCGTTCCGTGAGTTTGGCAAGGTTGTAGGGATCAGGCTCAAACGCATGCACAATCGCGCCTGCATCGGCCCGCGGGCCGGTCACATCGCCCTGGTTTGCGCCGCAGTCCACCACCACATCGCCTGGCCGCAGCATCGACAGCACGCCCTGCAACAGGCCATGCGCCCGCGCATAGCGCAGGTCGCGCTGGTGGCGGCGCTTCAGCTTTTTCAAAATGTCCGGGTCAGGTTCAGTCATCGGTCATTCGTCCGGGCTGTCGTTCAGCTGGTGCCAGGCGAAGGCCCGACCATCGGGGAAGACGGCGACGACACGGTCCACGCCCTTGTGGATGCCCGCTTCCGACAGGAAGGCCAGCGCCTCGCCCCGTTCCAGTGCGGTGCCAATGGCTTGCGCGTCAAAGCAGTCGAACCAGCCGGGGGCGACCAGCGGCTCTGGTCCGTCGTAGACGACATAGGTTTCAGTCAGCATGGCGAGGCTCAGGGGCGTGGTAAAGCAGGCGCGAAACCGGATGGGAGAGCTGTCGCTGTCAATCCCGGTGATGCCTTCGGCAAGGATCGCCTCAGGCGTGTTGCTAAGAATCGGGGTCAGGCGGATTTCCTGTCCCGGCTGGAAGGCCACGGGTTCATAAAAGGCGTAGACCTGCAGATACCACATGGCCACGCCGCTAAGCGCACCGATCACCACCAGAAACCCCGCTGCAAGCCGCCCGACATTCACAGATCCGCCCCCGCTGGCGTCTGCCGGAAGGCATCGGCGCATTTCTTGGCCAAGGCGCGCACCCGGCCGATATAGGCCTGCCGTTCGGTGACGCTGATCACGCCCCGCGCGTCCAGCAGGTTGAAGATGTGGCTGGCCTTGATCGTCTGGTCATAGGCCGGATGCGCCATGACAATGGTGCGCCCGGCTTTGTCAGGCTGGGCGGCAGAAAGGATACGGTCACATTCCGCCTCAGCGTCCTTGAAGTGCTGAAGCAGCATCTCGGTATCGGCCTG
>JBBQVR010000223.1:0-2983 GCA_038211355.1 Rhodobacterales bacterium
CCAGTTTGCCCGACCTTGGCGCCGGGCTGGTCAGTTGCGATGCTTCGGGCACGCTGACCTTTCGCAAGCCGACCGCCGGGTTTCCCCTGCCACGCTTTGGCGCGGCCTGCCCGCTTTGGCCGCTTTACGCAGCCCTTGGCCGCCCCTTGCAGCCGATCGAGACTGTGGTCGAGATGGCGGGGCAGGGTGGCCGGTTGCACCGCGTTCTGGCTTGGGGCCTGCCCGCCCACCCGATGGGCCTGCGCGGCCCCGAACTGCGCGAGGCGGCGATGCTGATCCTGCCCGAAGACCAGCCCCGGAAAGCGGCACTTCCCATCGGGTCCAGCTGCCGGATCTGCCCGCGCCCGGCCTGCGCGGCCCGGCGTGAGCCGTCGATCCTGTCTGAAGAGACTGATCCTGCCCGACAGGCTGGGGGCTGACAGTCCGGCAATGGGGTTTTGACAGGCGGGGCAGTTCTGTCGATAGTAGACCTTGGGCGGCGTCGTGCGCCGGGGGGAACCAATGTCAGGGCCAATGACTGGTCATGTGCTGCTTGTCGAGGATGAGCCGAACATCGCCGAGGCGATCCGCTTCATCCTGTCGCGTGACGGTTTTCGGGTATCGCATCTTGCCGATGGGCTTGGTGCGCTTGACGCGGTGCGTCAGGACCGGCCGGATCTGGTGATCCTGGACCATATGCTTCCAGGTCTGTCGGGGCTGGAAATCCTTGGTGCGATCCGGGCCGATCCCGACATCCGCACCATCCCGGTGATGATGCTGACCGCGCGCGGCCGTGACCGCGAAGCGGCTGAGCGCGCAGGGGCGGACCGCTTCATCTCAAAACCCTTTTCCAACGCGGAAATCCTGGCCGAAGTGCGCGCCATGATGGTCCGCTGATGGCACGCTGATGGCTCGGGCAAAACCGCCGCTGTTTCTGGCCCGCGCTCCCTATCGGCGGCGGCGGCTGCGCGATGCGGCGCGGCTGTTGCCGATCCTGGGCCTGTTCTTGCTGCTGCTGCCACTGCTGTGGACGCATGGTGACCGCAAAAGCCTGAGTTCGGGCGATGTGATCTATTTCTTTCTGGTCTGGACCGCGATGATCGCAGTGGCCGCCGGTTTCGCTTCCGGCCTTTCAAAGGGAGAGGGCCTGGCAAAAGGCGGGGGGCCGTCGAAAGACGAGGAGATCGAGGAGGAGGAGGACTGACATGCCCTTCAACCTGCTTGTCTTCGCCTGCCTGCTGTATGTGGTCTTTCTGTTCACCGTGGCCTTCATCGTCGAACGGCGGGCACAGGCTGGCCGCCTGGGCTGGCTGCGGTCGCCGCTGGTCTATACGCTTAGCCTGTCGATTTACTGCACCGCCTGGACATTTTACGGCGCGGTTGGCTATGCGGCGCGGTCGGGGCTTGAGTTTCTGACGATCTACTTTGGCCCGACGCTGGTCTTCATCGGCTGGTGGTGGCTGTTGCGCAAGCTGGTCAGGATCGGGCGGCAATACCGGGTGACGTCGATTGCCGACCTCATCTCATCGCGCTTTGGCAAATCGAACATGCTGGGGGTGATTGTCACGATCATCTCGGTCGTGGCGGCGACGCCCTATATCGCGCTGCAATTGCAGTCGGTGGTGCTGTCCTTTGGCGTCTTTGCCAGCGTCACGCCGGACGGGATGGCGCCGCCGGATCCGGGTCAGACGGCGATCTGGGTGGCGGTGGGGCTGGCGCTGTTCACCATCCTGTTCGGCACCCGCAATCTGGACGCCAAGGAACAGCACCACGGTATCGTCACCGCCATCGCGGTCGAGGCGGTGGTCAAGCTGGTGGCCTTGCTTGCGGTGGGGTGCTTTGTGGTCTGGGGCATTGCCGACGGGATTGCCGATGTCATCGCGCGGATCGATGCGGCGGACCTGTCGGCCTGGCAGGTGGATCCTGGGCGCTGGACTGGCCTGATCTTTCTGTCGGCAGCGGCGGTCATCACCCTGCCGCGGATGTTTCAGGTCATGGTGGTCGAAAATGACGACGAAGGCCACCTGGCCCGCGCCAGCTGGGCCTTTCCGCTGTACCTCATGCTGATGAGCCTTTTCATCGTGCCGATCGCGGTGGTGGGGCTGGACCGGCTGCCTGCGGGCTCAAACCCCGACATGTTCATCCTGACCCTGCCTTTGGCCGAGGGGCAGGGCGCGCTGGCGATGCTGGTCTTTCTTGGGGGGTTTTCGTCGGCCACGTCGATGGTGATCGTCGAATCCATCGCGCTGGCGACGATGATTTCCAACCATGTGGTCATTCCCTTGTGGCTGCGGCTGCGACCCCGCGCCGGGGCGGGCGATGATCTGCGGGCGGTGGTGCTGAACGCTCGGCGGGTGGCGATCGCGGCGGTGCTGGCGCTGGGATATGGCTATTATCAGGTGTCGGGCGGGTCGGCGGCTCTTGCGGCCATCGGGCTGATTGCCTTTCTTGGCGTGGCGCAGGTGCTGCCTGCGCTGCTGGCGGGCCTGTTCTGGCGCGGAGCCAACAAGACCGGCGCGATGCTGGGGTTGGTCACGGGGTTCGTGATCTGGGCCTATACGTCCTTTCTGCCGTCGTTCGGGCCGGGGGCCATGCTGTCCGAGGCGGTCTTCACCCAAGGGTTGTTCGGCCTGTCGTGGCTGCGGCCACAGGCGCTGTTTGGCACCGAAGGCATGGACCCGATGATCCACGCGCTCTTCTGGTCGCTGACGTTGAATGTGGTTGCCCTTTGCCTTGGGTCACTTCTGACCTTTCCGGCCCCCTTGGAGCGGTTGCAGGGCGCGGCCTTTGTCAACGTCTTTGAGGGCGCCGTCGGCCCGCAACGCTGGGCCCGTGGTCAGGCCGAGCCGGAGGCACTGTTGACCATGGCACAGCGCATCATGGGCGAAGATGCCGCCCTGACCCTGTTTCAGGGGGCCGCGCGCGAACAGGGCAAGGATGGGTTCCTGCCCGACCCCACGCCCGGTTTTCTGGACACGCTTGAAGCGCGGCTGTCGGGGTCGGT
>JBBQVR010000224.1:0-2853 GCA_038211355.1 Rhodobacterales bacterium
CCAGGCCGGCG
The DNA here is from genome assembly GCA_038211355.1 of Rhodobacterales bacterium. Lineage (GTDB taxonomy): Bacteria > Pseudomonadota > Alphaproteobacteria > Rhodobacterales > Rhodobacteraceae > Tabrizicola. Next base: position 12 of record JBBQVR010000224.1, read on the forward strand.
GACAAGGCGACGATGGCGGTCGTGGCAAGGAATTTCTGCACGGTTCTACCCTGATTAATCACGGCCCCATTTTCCCGGTTTGCCAAGCCGCTGCAACAACGTTTCTGGCTGCGGGGCCGAACTACTTTGCGGTTGTGTCAGCCATGCCACGCAAAGCCAAAGCGGCAATGAAAAAGAGCGGGCCGAAGCCCGCTCTTTCCCAAGTCCAGATCCCGAAGGATTAGAACGAGAAGCTCACACCCAGATCGACAGCGCTTTCGTCATCGGTGTCGTTCTTGGCGTAGCCGCCGACAACCTTGGCGCCGCCGCCGAGGTCGTAGGAAGCGCCCAGACCGTAGGCTTTGCCCTGGCCAAGCGCGCCGAAGTCTTCTTCGTCGGTGTAGAAAGCTGTCACAGCCAGCGCGTCAGCGGTGAATGTCGCCGAAACGTGGTACTGGTCAAGCTTCACGCCACCAAGGTCAGCCCGACCATAGTTGGCTTTCATCGTGACCGCGCCGAAGGTGGCCGATCCGCCGAGGATGATGTGGCTAACATCGCCATCAGCATCTTCGTAGCCCAAAGCAACGGTGTAGGCGTCGGTCGAGTACTTCACACCCAGAGCGAGGGTCGAGTCCGGGTCAACGCCGACAACGCTGTCTGGGTTGGTTGCCGAGATGATCCCGGTGAAAGCGCCTGCCGAATACTCATAAGCAGCGGTCGGATCTGAGCCGCCGTCGCCAGCGCCAAGGTAGACTGCCTCGTTCAGGTCCGACAGACCGGTCAGGCCAACGCCATCAACGTTACCAACAGCCTGCTGCGCAGCGCCGTCGATGTCGCCCATGGTCAGCTTGCCGAAAGCGCCCGACATGAACACTTCGCCAGCGTCGCCCGAGTTGGCAGCACCAGCGTTGTCAGCACGGAAGGTAGCGCCGAAGGACAGGCCGCCATCGGTTTCGCCCGAAAGGGTGAACACAACGCGAGCACGGCTGGTGAAGCCGGTGTTGTCAGCGCCGAAATCGTCGATGACACCCATGCGAGCCGAACCCGACAGGGTCACTTCAGCGGCAGCGAAGCCAGCAGTTGCTGCCAGGATGCTGGTCGCGAGAAGAACTTTTTTCATTTTTTCCCTCTTTCCTCAAGGTAAGCCCGCCACAGGAGAGTCTGTAGGGGAATGAAGCGTATTTCGCCCCAGACGCCCCTGATTGCAACGCCAACAGGCAGACAGCGGAAAAACGGCGGAAAGTTGGTGCACCAAAGCCACAGGTCAGGATTCCCCCCAAGGCCAGCCGTGCAGACGCACTGGCCTGGCCCAAATGCCGGGCGCAGGGGTCTGGCGGGCCGCCTGGGGGCAGGTTGTGCCGCTACCCCGTGGCGGCTTTGGCACTGCTCGCCCGCGTGGCGACTATATATACTATACAGTGCAGGCTGGGCGGATGGCTGGCGCGCAGGCGTGAAAGGCCTTGGCAGGCCAAGGGTGTCGGGTTAGACACCAAGGCACTGGGCAAAGTCGCTTGGTGGGACACGGAAACGATGGGTGGCTTGATGATCTTGCAGCAACTTGCACGGGTGGCACTGGCCACGGGGCTGTCCCTGTCGCTGGCGGCCTGTGGTGGTGGCGGGCTCTTTAACCGTGGGGCCTCGATCCCCACCGAAGAGCAGATGACCCGCAAGGAAGCCGCCGACGCCCAGCGCGCCGCCCTTGCCGCGGCAAAGGGTGAGGAAGATCGGGGATCAACCGTGTGGGACCTGTTCTCGAACGCGGATGACCCGAACACCACGGTCGAGGTGAACAAGTATATCTGGCAGGCCAGCCTTGAGGTGCTGAACTTCCTGCCGGTCGAATCGGTGGACCCGTTCACCGGCGTGTTCACCACGGGCTTTGGCCGCCCACCGGGCGGGGGCAACGCCTACCGCGCAACGGTCTATGTGCAGGACCCCGCCCTTGACGCGCGCAGCCTGAAGGTGGCGCTGCAGTCGCAGGGCGGTGGTGCGGTTGCGCCGGAAACCGTGCGCGCGGTGGAAGACGCGATCCTGACCCGCGCCCGCCAGCTGCGAATCCGCGACAGCAATCTGTAAGATCGGCAGGCTTCAAGATCGGCATCGGGGGGCGCGCCCTCCGGTCCATTGGTCGCATGAACCGATGGGGAAACCGATGGACGACCCGCAGGATAGTTTTGCAGTAAGGCCAGATCTTCTTGCCGTAAGGAACGAGGGGTGGACCTTTCCTTTTCCCGCGGTGTAATTCCGCCGGTGAACCCTGCATGAGGCCTTGAAGATGTCACGCTATGACCCGTCGGTGATCGAACCCAAGTGGCAACAGGCGTGGGAGGCGGCAGGGGCCTTCACCGCCAAGGCGGATACGACCAAGCCGAAGTATTATGTGCTTGAGATGTTCCCCTACCCGTCAGGCCGCATCCACATGGGGCATGTGCGAAACTATACCATGGGCGATGTGGTGGCGCGGACCAAGCTGGCGCAGGGTTTCAGCGTGCTGCACCCGATGGGCTGGGATGCCTTCGGGATGCCCGCCGAAAACGCCGCGATGGAGCGGGGGGGCCATCCGAAGGATTGGACCTATGGCAACATCGCCGACATGAAGGCGCAGATGAAGCCGTTGGGCCTGTCGATCGACTGGTCGCGTGAGCTTGCGACCTGCGACCCGGAATATTACGGCCAGCAGCAGGCGATGTTCATCGACATGATGGAAGCCGGGCTGGTCTACCGCAAGGCCGCCGTGGTGAACTGGGACCCGGTCGACATGACCGTGCTGGCCAATGAGCAGGTGATCGACGGCAAGGGCTGGCGGTCGGGTGCTGCGGTGGAACGGCGCGAGCTGACGCAGTGGTTCTTCAAGATCAGCGAT
>JBBQVR010000225.1:0-2851 GCA_038211355.1 Rhodobacterales bacterium
GGAGGTAAAGGCCGAGGTTCCAGGCACCGTTGTCCACAGCGCCTGACCGTTATCGAAAAATCCTGCAGCCCAGGCGCTGATGCGGTCGTTGACCAGTGCGGGCCAATCGGTCCCCGATGCCTCTGCCGCAAGTTCGGCAACAGAAGGCAGTGCCTTTGGCAGTGCTATTGGTGCCTTGGCCGCCACCTTCAGGGCAGCCAGGTCCGCCGGGCGGCCCGCGTCCAGTGCAGCGACAAGAGCGCCATCAAGGTCGGCATCCGTGATCCGGCCATCAGCAATCCGCTCTAGGTACCAGCTGCGGGGTTGCGTGACTGGCGTGCCCGCGATCCGCCCCAGCCGCGCCGCTGTCTTCGCGAGGCTATCTGCGGCCTGTCCGAGGTAGGGGTTGACCGCTACGCTGGACGCCAGCGGGAACAGCGGAGGGATGGCGTGGGCCGCGGCATTGGCAGCGGCGATCAGGGCGGCGCTAGGGGCTGTGGCAAGATCGGGGTGGTGCATCATCATAGCTTAGAACCTCAGGACAGGTGGAAAAAGGGAATCAGGGAGCGGTCGACTTTGACCAGCCGCCCAGCAGCCGGTCGAAGACCGCGTTGGCATAAAGCCCGTTGGTCAGGTGGACGCGAAAGCCCGCCGCCGCTGGATGATGTGCCCAAAGGGGGAACAGCGCCTGCGCTACCGCAACAAGGCCAAAGCTGAGCACCGCCAGCACGATCAGCGCCCATTCCAGCGGCCCGGGGGCCGGGGTAGCGGGCAAGGTGCCAGCGGTCAGCGCCTCAGCCCACGCCTGTAGCGCAAAGTAGCCGACCGAGGCCGCCAGCGCATAGATCACCATGGCGCGCGTTAACGCCTTGGGCGCCGCCCCGGCAAGGCCTTGTGCGATCAGATAAGCGACACCGAAGATCAGGATGGCCCCCAGTGCAATCGCCTGCGGGGACTTGACGCCAATCCCTGCGGCACTGAAGCCGACCGTCATCAGCGCGTAGATCGCGATCGCGGCCAGAAAGGCCTGTCCGACCTTGACCCCCGACGGCACCGCAATCGGTCCTGGCCTGCGGACAAGGGCAACCGCATCGACCGCACCGCCCGAGGCGAGGAAGGCATGCGCCTTGTAAAGCGAGTGTGCGACGATGTGCAAAAGGGCCAGCGGAAACAGCGCCAATCCGCATTGCAACACCATGAACCCCATCTGCGCCACCGTGGACCATGCTAGCGAGGTTTTTACCGCCGACTGAGTCAGCATCACCATGCCGCCAAAGATTGCCGTGAACCCGCCCAGCATCACCAACACCGCCAGCACACCTGGCGAGGTCAACATGACATCGGCAAACCGGATCATCAGAAACCCACCCGCGTTGATCACACCCGCATGCAGCAGGGCAGACACGGGCGTCGGCGTCTCCATCACCTCGGTCAACCAGCCATGCGTCGGGAACTGTGCCGACTTGAGCACAGCGGCCAACGCGATCAGGGCCGCAGCCCAGGCGGCGAAGCTGCCGCCATTGCCCGCCTGCGCCTCGGCCAGGATGGTGGCGATGTCGCCAGTGCCGAAGCCATTCCACAGGACCGCCGCTGCCACGATCAGCACTATGTTGGACAGCCCCGAGGTGACGAATTTCTTGTGGGCCGCGCGGCGCGCCTGCACGCGGTCGCGGTAAAAGAGCAGTAACTGGTGCAGGCTGAGGCTGGTCGCGATCCAGGCCAGCGTCAATTGCACCAGATGGCCCGCTGTCACCAGCAGCATCACTGCGGCAAGCGTCGCGCACATCCAACCCATGAACGCGCCCTGCCGCGCCTCGCCATCGACGTAGGACCGCGCATAGCGCAGCACGACCCATCCGACAAAACTGACCAGACACAGCATCACAACGCTGATCACATCCAGCCGGATCGAAAACCCTGGTAGCAAGGTCGCGGTGGACGGCCCGTGCATAACCAAAAGGACAATGCCCACCAATGCGATGGCCATTGAAGCCAGTCCCGCCACCTCAGCGATCTGCGCAATTGGTCCGGGTCTGCGCCCGGGGCGCGTAGCACCCAATCCTGCACAAAGGATCAAAAGGAGTGGGACAAGATAGATTCCAAGCGCTGCAGTCACTTCAGGGTCCTTTCAATTCAGCATTATCCCCGGTTGGTAGCCATGACGCAGAGATGAGTAAAATACATTGTTTATCTATAATCGTTCGTTTACATAGAACGTATGGCTGACCTCAACTATCACCACCTGCACCTTTTTCGGGCCGTCGCGCACGACGGAAACCTGACCCGCACGGCCGAGCGGCTGAACCTGTCACAATCGGCAATTTCCGTGCAAATCCGTAAGCTTGAGGAACGTCTGGGCCACCCTTTTTTTGACCGGCGGGGGCGGCAACTGCACCTGACCGAAGCCGGGCGCATTGCGCTTGACCATGCCGATGCGATCTTTGCAGTGGGGGATGAACTTGTCGGCACCCTGCGGGATGCAGGACGAAGGGTGCAGGTTCTGCGGGTCGGCGCGCTGGCGACCCTGTCGCGCAACTTTCAGCTGGGGTTCTTGCGCCCCGTCCTCGGACAGCCGGACAGCGAGGTGATCCTGCGATCGGGCAGCCTTGCGGAACTGCTGCACGCGCTGGAGACACTGAACCTGGACGTCATTCTGACCAACCAGCCGCCGCAGCGCGACGCGACGACGCCCTTCGTATCGCACCGTCTGGCCGAGCAACCGGCGAGCCTGATCGGAACCGCCAAACGCCTCAAGGGCACCCAGACGCTGCGTGACCGTCTGGCAACCCTGCCAATCATCCTGCCCAGCACCAGCAGTTCGATGCGGATCGGCTTTGACGCATTGGTCGCCCAGCTTGGCGTCAAGCCGCAG
>JBBQVR010000226.1:0-2816 GCA_038211355.1 Rhodobacterales bacterium
GGAAGATGTTACCCCCGCACAATGAAGGACGACCAAGATGATTACCGTATTCGACATGCTGAAAACCGCCGCCCGCAATTATGCGGCCTACCGCACAACGCGGGATGAGATTGCCAACCTGCCGCTGGACGTGGCCCTTGAGGTGGGCATCTACCCCGGCGACGCCGAGCGTATTGCCCGTGAACTGGTGTATGGCAAGGCTGCCTGAAGGCAGACCCAATGACGACGATCCGGGGGCCTATGGGCCCCCTTTGCATGTCAGCCGTATTTGCCTTTCAGCGCCAGCACCACCGGTGGTGTCACGAATTTCGACACGTCGCCCCCCAGCCGCGCGATTTCCTTCACCAGCTTTGATGCAATCGCCTGCCGCCGGGCATCGGCCATCATGAACACCGTCTCGATGCTGGCATCAAGCGACCGGTTCATGCCAACCATCTGAAACTCATACTCAAAATCCGCGACAGCCCGCAGACCGCGAATGATGATGCTGGCTCCCACATCGCGAGCGCAGTCGATCAGCAGGTTCTCGAACGGGTGAACCACAATCTCACCGCCCGTCTTGGCGGTGATGGCGGCACATTCCGCCTCGACCATGGCCACGCGTTCTTCCAGCGTGAAGAGGGGCCCCTTGTCACGGTTGATCGCCACGCCGATCACGAGCCGATCCACCAGCGCCATCGCGCGCTGGATGATGTCGACATGACCCAGCGTGATCGGGTCAAAGGTCCCCGGGTAAAGCCCGATGCGCATGGATGCCCCCCTACTGCCCCTCGCTGCGGGTCACGCAACATTATTGCGCGTCCGGGCGCAAGCGCAAATGGGCGGCTCATCGCAGTCCTTCGGACGCCCTTTGCTGTGGCAAGGCCCCGGTCCCGGTATTTCAGGGTCCAAAACCGCCTTCAGAAGCCCTTGATCATGCCTTCCAGCGCGTCCTTTTCGGCGGCAAGCTCCATCATGCGGGCCTTGACCACATCCCCGATGGAGATGAGGCCAACCATCTGATCCCCCTCCATCACCGGCATGTGGCGGAACCGGCCGTCGGTCATGCGGGCCAGCACCTCATCCGTGGTCTCATTACGGGTGCAGCTGACGATCTTGGCGGTCATCAGCGTGTCGACCGTTTCGGCAAGGCAGGCCACCCCGCGCCGCCCCAGATCACGCACGATATCGCGTTCCGACAGGATGCCCGCCACGCGTTTGCCATCAGGGGACACGATGACCGCCCCGATGCGCCGTGCTGACAGAAGTTCAACCGCTTTAGCCACCGACGTCCCGGGCGGGACGGTGACCACAACGTCATCGCCCTTGGATTTGAGGATTTGTTGCACGAGCATGAGGCGGCCCCTCCCCTGACCGGAGGTCAAGGGTCGGTCCGGCAAGGGGATTCTGTCAAGCTCCCAGTTCAGGCCTCAAGTTCGGGTGCGCCAACCAGCGCCTCCAGCCGCGCCATCTCGGCCCGCACCTCCCGCGTCAGCTGATCGGCAAAGCGGTTCAGACGATCCAGCCGCCCGTCGCCTTCGTGCCGGATCAGCCAGAAAGCGCGCGTCAGGTGGATATGGCCGGTCAGCACCCGCACCAGTTCCGGCGCCGAAGGCAGCGCAAAGTCATGCACCACACCAACCCCTGCCCCGTGCCGCAGCCAGTTCAGCTGCACCGAGACCGAGTTTGAGGTCAGCGTTGCAGGCCCTGCCCCAATCTCGGCCAGATAATCCAGCTCCTTGTCAAAGATCATGTCGGGGATATAGCCGACAAAGCGGTGGTGCCGCAGGTCGTGCGGGCCGGTCAACGGATGCTTCGACAGATAGCTGCGGCTGGCCGCAAGGTGCAGATGGTAGTCGGTCAGCTTTTGCACCGTCAGACGCCCCGCCTCGGGCCGGCTGACCGCGATGGCCATATCCGCCTCACGCTTGGACAGGTTGAACACCCGCGGCAATGCCACGATCTGCACCTCAAGCCCCGGATTCGCATCGCAGATTCGCGCCAGCACTTGCGGCAGCAGATAGTTGGCACAACCGTCTGGCGCGCCCAGCCGGATCTGCCCGGTCAGGCCACCCGGGCCGGAAAGGCTTTCCGCCGCCGCAAGTGAGGCGCGCTCGGCGGCCTCGGCATGGGGCAGAAGGCGGGTTCCGGCCTCGGTCAGGGCATAGCCTTGCGGGGATTTGGCGAAAAGGCGTGCGCCGGTCACTTCTTCCAGCCTGGCGATGCGGCGGCCGACGGTAGCGGGGTCGATCTTCAGCCCCTTGCCCGCAGCTGACAGGCTTTCGGCCCGAGCTACCGCCAGAAAGACGCGCAGGTCATCCCAGTCCACCCGAACCCACCCCTGCATTATTGCAAAACACTTTTGGCATATTGCCGCTTTGTCTGGCGTTTGTGCAAGGGTATAAGCGGTGCAGCATATTGGGGAGGATTCCATGCAAGAGATCGGTCACTGGATCAACGGCCAACTGGTCAAGGGCACCTCGGGCCGCTTTGCCGATGTCATGAACCCCGCCACGGGCGAAGTGCAGGCGCGCGTCGCCCTTGCCACCGTGGCCGAGCTTGGCCACGCGATTGATGAGGCTGCCAAGGCCCAGGTCATCTGGGCTGCCACCAACCCGCAGCGCCGCGCGCGGGTGATGATGGCCTTTGGCGCTTTGATCAATGAAAACATGGAGAAGCTGGCCGAACTTGTAGCTCGCGAACATGGCAAGACCATCCCCGACGCCAAGGGCGACGTGCAGCGCGGGCTTGAGGTGATCGAGGTCTGCATGGGCGCGCCCGCCATGCTTAAGGGCGAGATGATGGATTCTGCCGGCCCCGGCATCGACCTTTTCGCC
>JBBQVR010000227.1:0-2795 GCA_038211355.1 Rhodobacterales bacterium
TACATCTCGGCGGTGTCCCAGAAGGTCACGCCTTCGGCCAGCGCCATGTCGGCCTGCGCATGCCCCTCGGCTTCGGTGTTCTGGGTGCCCCAGGTCATCGTGCCAAGGCACAGTTCCGAGACTGTCAGGCCGGTCTTGCCAAGGGTCAGGGTCTTCATCACGCCTCCGGGGGTCTGCTGGCCGCCAATTGCTGCCCTGCGGCAAACTAGGCCGGATCGGCGTCAGGGCAAAGGGTAACACTTGAGAACATTAGGCGAACAAACTACAGTTTGCGGCATGAGTCTGCCAATTCATACCCAAGCAGCGCCCCGCCCGCAGGACCTGCAACCGCTGGTCGGCGACCTTGCCTTGCGCCGGGGCCGGGTGCATGAACTTTGCGGCCCGTCACGCCTGATGCTGGCGGCGCTTGTGATGGCCAAGGCGCGGGGGCCGGTGGTCTGGATCCGCCCCGGCTGGCTGGCGGACCGGCTGAATGCGGCGGGGTTGCAGCCCATGGCCAACCCCGCGCGGCTGATCCTGGCCACTGCCCCACGGGACGACGGCCTTCTGTGGGCCATGGAAGAGGCGCTGCGGTCAGGTGCCGCTCCCCTTGTGGTGGCCGAGGTGCTGGTCCCGCCCGGCCTGACCCCGATCCGCCGTCTGCACCTTGCCGCCGAGGCGGGGTTGGCGGCGGCCCACCGCGACGGGACGACCGCCCCCCTGGGCCTGATCCTGTTGCCGGGGCAGGGTGGCGCGCAAGGGGTGGAAAGCCGCTGGCACATGACGCCTGCGCCCAGCCGGTCGCTTTTGTGGTCGGATGAGGCCACCTGGACCCTGACCCGCCTGCGCGCCCGCATGGCCCCCCCCGCCCGCTGGCATCTGACCCGCGACGCCACCGGCCATGAAGGGGTGGTGCCGCTGCCAGATCCGACGACCGCCACGCCCGGTTGAAAGAACGCCCCCGCATTGCGCCAGATCAGGGCGCAGCGCTGCACGCGGCCCCAAGATGCGATCCTACGAATCAACCGCAGGAGAACACCCATGGACATCACCTTCCACGGCAAGACCGCCCTTGTGACCGGCGCCGGGTCTGGCATCGGTGAAGCCATTGCCCTTGGCCTTGCCGCCAGTGGCGCAAGGGTTGTGGTGCAGGATATCGGTGCCGATGCCGCTGCCCGCGTCACTGCCGCCATCACCGCCGCAGGCGGCAAGGCCCGCGCTGCAGTCGGCGACATTGCCGATGCCGCAACTGTCGAACGGCTGGTGGCAGAGGCTGCTGGCTGGGAGGGTGGCCTTCACCTTCTGGTCAACAATGCCGGTATAGGCGGGCCGCTGGTCCCGACGGGCGAGTATCCGCTGGACGGATGGCACCGCGTGATCGACGTCAACCTGAACGGCGTCTTCTACGGCATGCGCTATGCCATCCCCGAAATGCTGAAGGCTGGCGGTGGGGCCATCGTCAACATCGCCTCGATCCTGGGGTCCGTCGGCTTTGCCAATGCCAGCGCCTATACGGCGGCCAAGCACGCGCTTCTTGGCCTGACCCGCGCGGCGGCGCTGGAATACTCGGCCAAGGGCATCCGGGTGAACGCCATCGGTCCTGCCTTCATCGAAACACCGCTTCTGGCTGCGCTGCCACCCGAAACCAAGGCAGCCTTGGTTGCCGCACACCCCATTGGCCGTCTTGGCCGGTCGGAAGAGGTGGCCGATCTGACACAATATCTGCTGTCTGACCGGGCCTCGTTCATATCTGGGTCGTACCATCTGATTGATGGCGGTTACTGCGCCCAGTAACTAATGGCGTGACTGATGGCGTGACCGTTGCCGTGCTGGCCAAGGCTGTGACAGCTCTGGCCCTTCGCCCGGACGCGCGTTAAAAGCGCGCGTCCGGAATGAAAGGCGCAGACATGGCACGCATCCTCATCACCTCCGCCATTCCCTATATCAACGGGATCAAGCACCTTGGGAACCTTGTGGGCAGCCAGTTGCCCGCTGACCTTTTCGCCCGCTTCAACCGCGCCATGGGCAATGAGGTGATGTTCATCTGCGCCACCGACGAACACGGCACCCCGGCCGAACTTGCCGCCGCCAAGGCTGGCAAACCGGTGGATGTCTACTGCGCCGAAATGCACGCCGTGCAGGCCGAGATTGCGCGCGGCTTCCGACTGTCGTTCGATCATTTCGGCCGCTCCTCCAGCCAGCGCAACCACCGCCTGACCCAGCATTTTGCCGGGCGTCTGGCAGAAAACGGGTTGATTGAGGAAGTGTCGGAGAAGCAGGTCTATTCCATCGACGATGGCCGCTTTCTGCCTGACCGCTACATCACCGGCACCTGCCCGAACTGCGGCTATACGGCCGCGCGTGGTGACCAGTGCGAAAACTGCACCAAGCAGCTGGACCCGACGGATCTGATCAACCCCCGCTCCTCGATCTCTGGCAGCACCAATCTTGAGGTGCGGGAAACCAAGCACCTTTCCCTGCGCCAGCGGTCCTTGCGCGACAAGCTGGAGGCGTGGATCGACAGCAAGCATGACTGGCCGATCCTGACGACCTCGATCGCGAAGAAATGGCTGAACGACGGCGACGGGTTGCAAGATCGCGGCATCACCCGCGACCTGCACTGGGGCATCCCGGTGAAGAAGGGTGACCAGCCCTGGCCGGGGATGGAGGGCAAAGTTTTCTACGTCTGGTTCGACGCCCCCATCGAATACATCGCCGCCACCGCCGAATGGGCCGATGCCAATGGCAAGCCTGACGCAGACTGGGAACGCTGGTGGCGCACCGACAAGGGGGCGCAGGACGTGACCTATTACCAG
>JBBQVR010000228.1:0-2708 GCA_038211355.1 Rhodobacterales bacterium
GATGATCGCGGGCACGGTGGGCAGCGCCCCCGCCGCCGAATTCGCGCTTCTGGCCGATGAGATTTCGGCCACCGTCCAGATTGACGCCATGCTTGCCACCCCCCGCGCTGATCGGGCCGCGCTGTATCCCGGCACGCTGCACGGCCTGACGGCGCTGGTCTACGGTCTGGTCGGGGCGGTGACCGAAGCGACCCTGCCTGCCGCAATCGAGATCCTCGCCGATCTGCGCGGGCAGGGGGCCCCTGCAGCCCGTGGCTGGCCGGTGGGCGATCTGGCGACCTTCGGGTTTGAGCTTTTGATCGGCCGTGCGCTGGAAAAGGGCTGGGAAGATGCCTTCGCCACCTCAGCCGCCTACGCCGATTACGCCGCCGCGCGTCAGGCGGCGGGATTGCCGTGACGCCGGCCTGTACCGCCACCGCCCATACCCGCCGCGCTGCCCGCGCGCTGGCCCATCTGGGTGAGGTTGACCCTGCCTTGGCCGTCCTTGGCCTGTGGTGCCGCCACCGCGACGGCGACAGCCCCACAATGACGGCGGGGGAGGTCATCACCTACGGCCCCGACTTTGACGCCCTGAAACTGCCCGAACAGGTGGGGTTGGTGGCCCACCACATCCTGCACGTCGCATTGCGCCACACAACCCGGCAGGCTGGGCTGGCCGAACGACTGGGTGACAGCTTTGATGCCACGCTGTTCAGCCTTGCCGCCGATGGCATCATCAATGACACGCTGATCCTTGCGGGCCACGCCATCCCGCGCCCTGCGGTGACGCTGACAGACCTTCTGTCGCAGGCGGGCCTCCCCGAACCCACCCCCATCGCCGCGTTGGAGCGTTGGGATGCCGACCGTCTGGCCATGGCGCTGCACAGCGACCCCAAACGTGCCAAGCGACTGAAAGACTGGGGCAAGTCACGCGGCTTTGCCGAAGACCTTGCCGCTGATGAGCCGCAGGACGACGCCAAGCCGCAATCCGCCGCTGATTGGCGCAACCAGATGCTGCGGGCAATGGAAGCTGGGCGCAAGGCAGGGCAGGGGATCGGCCGGCTTGGCGCGATCCTTGCCGACCTTGCCCCCGCTGCCACCCCGTGGGAGGTGCATCTGCGCCGTCTTCTGGCGCCTGCCCTGACCGAACGCCCGCAGACCAGCTGGCGCCGCCCCTCGGGCGCATGGGTTGCCCGCATGGCCATGGCCGAGGCGCAGGGCGGCCCGTCCCCGGTCTTTGAGCCAGGCCGCCAGCGCATGACCCACCGGCCCCGCATTGTGATCGGCCTTGATACCTCATCCTCCATCGACCCGCAGACCCTGCGCCTGTTCACGGTTGAAGCCGAAGCCATCACCCGCCGCACCGGGGCCGAAGCGCATCTGTTGGCCTTCGACGAGGTGGTGTTCGAAAGCTTGCGCCTTGACCCTGACGGCTGGGTCAAGCTGCACAGCACCCCCATGCGGACGGGTGGCGGGACAGATTACGGGGACCTTTTCACCAAGGCCATGCAGCTGCGGCCTTCGATCCTGGTGGTGTTGACGGACCTCGACGCGCCCTTGCCGCCGCGCCCGGCTTTTCCGGTGATCTGGGCCGTCCCCGGCACCTGCCCGCCACCGGGCTATGGCCAGGTCATCGCAATCAGCGCAGCCCTTTGACCCGCAGCACAACGGTGCGAACCGAAGGCACGAAGTCGTCAACAGGCTGATGACCCTCTGACCGGCCATGACGGGCGGAAATGCAGGCCGTTGGGTCCTGCGATAAGCGCGGGCCGGTCGCGTGGTAACACCGCTTGACCCTTGGACCAAATCCATCCAGCGTGCCGCCGTGGTGCAGACCGTCTAGGGAAAGTCGGCCAGGCATTTGGTTTGAAAAGCCTGTCAAAGGTGACAGAAATCGGAACGGCCCATGTTGGACTCCAGGTTATTTCAAAAAGCTGATACAGGATCACCAATTGTCATTGCAGTTTTCTCATTTCGCAATGACGCACACCTGGTCCCCGATTTCATCGCCAACATCCGTCCGTTCATCAGCGGCTATGTGGCTTGGGATGACCGTGAAGCGACTGTCGAATTTTCCTCAGAGCCGGATCGACGCAACCGCCTGCTAGTCCAGGCGCGCGAGATGGGTGCCCAATGGATCCTGGCAGCCGATCCTGACGAAAGGTTTGAGGCAAATCTGGCCAAACGCCTGCCGAAAATGCTTGCCATGGGTGAGCGCAACCTTTGGACCTTTTCTTATCGCGAAATGTTCACACCGGACAGCTACCGCATTGACGGGGTCTGGGGTCGAAAAAAGCGCCTTTCGCTATTTCCGGTAAGTGCCGTTCGTCGGGATCTGCAATTGGCCCTGCACGGTGACTGGATTGCAGACCGAACGGGTTTCAGCGTGCGCGACGCCGCAACCAACATCTATCATCTTCGGATGGCCACGCCCGAGCGACGCCGACTGCGCCGTGAGCTTTATGCTGCTGCCGATCCGGCCCGGCAATTTCAAAAGGTCGGCTACGACTTTCTGGATGACGAACGCGGCATGGTCCTGGAGAAAATCCCCAGTGGTCAGGAATTCCGACCTGCGTTCATTGAGGACCATGGCCTTTGGTCGCCAGATCCGGGCAACATTGGCAAGATCTTCGCAGACCCGCTTGCGGCCCGGTTGAACTTCGTCGGAGATTCCCTTGGGAAATGCGGCCATGCTCCGGCCAGCTTCGCATTTGAGGATCTGGCAACCT
>JBBQVR010000229.1:0-2672 GCA_038211355.1 Rhodobacterales bacterium
CAGCCAGTGGAAAACGCGGGTGACGGTGCCAAAGCTGCGGTCACTGTTGCGGGCGGACATGGGGACACTCCTGTTATTCCTCGACTATCTTAGAGGTCCTGCTGGCCGCGGACAGCCCGGCTTTCGCACAGCGGTTGTGCAAGACTGCCCCGGGTGCTGAGTAGGATGCTGAGCCGGGCGCTGACCGAGGGGTGCCCAAGGGATGCCCAAGGGATGCCAAGGGGAGATTGCAAGGTTGCCCGCCTCAGGCTATCCCCAAGGCCACAGCATGAGGGACCAACATGAGCCGCGCATTCGTCTTTCCGGGGCAGGGCGCCCAGACCATCGGCATGGGCCGCGCCCTGGCCGACGCCTATCCCGCCGCCAAAGCGGTGTTTGATGAGGTGGACAGTGCCCTTGGCGAAAACCTGTCCGCGCTGATCTGGGAGGGGGATATTGCCGACCTTACCCTGACGCAGAACGCCCAGCCCGCGCTGATGGCGACATCCATCGCCGTCCTGCGCGCGCTTGAGGTTGAAGGGTTCGGCCTTGACCACGCGGCCTTTGTTGCAGGCCATTCGCTGGGCGAATATTCCGCGCTGTGTGCTGCCGGTTCCCTGACGCTGTCTGACACCGCCCGTCTGCTGCGCATCCGGGGTCAGGCCATGCAAGCGGCGGTGCCCGTTGGTGTGGGCGCGATGGCTGCCCTGCTGGGCCTTGATTTCGAAACCGCCACCGCTGTGGCGGCTGAAGCTGCACAGGGTGAGGTTTGCCAGGCCGCCAATGACAACGACCCGGCGCAGGTTGTCGTTTCTGGCCACAAGGCCGCCGTTGAGCGCGCGGTCGAGATTGCCAAGGCCAAGGGTGCCAAGCGGGCGCTGATCCTGCCAGTCTCGGCCCCGTTCCACTGTGCCCTGATGCAGCCCGCAGCCCATGTGATGGCCGAGGCGCTGGCCGCCACCCCGATCCTTGCGCCCCGCGTGCCGATCGTCGTGAACGTGCGCGCCGAGGCGGTGACGGAACCTGACCGTATCCTTGACCTGCTGATCGCGCAGGTGACCGGCGCTGTTCGCTGGCGCGAGAGCGTGCAGTTCATGGATCGCGCCGGCGTGACCGAGTATTGGGAGCTTGGCGCCGGCAAGGCCCTTTCCGGCATGATCCGCCGCATCGCGCCCGAGGCCACGACCCGCGCCATCGGTACCCCTGATGACATTGCCGCCCTCAAGGCCTGAAGGAGCCCCCCATGTTTGATCTTACCGGCAAAACCGCCCTTGTCACCGGCGCCTCGGGCGGAATCGGCGCCGATATCGCCCGCACGCTGCATGCGGCTGGCGCTGCCGTCGGCCTGTCCGGCACCCGCGTTGAACCATTGGAGGCTCTGGCGGCTGAGCTTGGCGACCGTGCCCATGTTCTGCCCTGCAACCTGTCCAGCCCCGAAGACGTCGAGACGCTGGTGAAGCGTGCGATCGAGGCGATGGGATCGCTGGATATCCTGGTGAACAACGCCGGCATCACCAAGGACGGCCTTGCCATGCGGATGTCGGACGAAGACTGGCAGTCGGTGATCGATGTCAATCTGACCGCCACCTTCCGCCTTTGCCGCGCTGCCATCCGGGGGATGATGAAAGCCCGCCATGGACGGATCATCAACATCTCATCGGTCGTTGGCACCACGGGCAACGCGGGGCAGGTCAACTACGCCGCCTCCAAGGCCGGGATGGTCGGCCTGTCCAAGTCCCTTGCGGCCGAGGTTGCAAGCCGTGGCATCACGGTAAACTGCGTCGCCCCGGGCTTTATCGAAACCGCGATGACCGACAAGTTGAACGACACCCAGCGCGCCGCCATCCTGACGGCTGTCCCCGCCGGGCGCATGGGCAGCCCCGCCGAGATTGCCGCCGCCGTACTTTACCTTGCGTCCGCCGAGGCGGGTTACGTCACTGGCGCCACGCTGCATGTCAATGGCGGCATGGCCATGCTGTGACAACGCGCCGCGCAGTTCTGGTTAAAGGGTTTGCCATGCGCGCATCCCCTTGCTATAGGCGCGCAGGATTCCGGTCGGGCCATACCCCGGTTGGCAACCGCCCGACATCGGGCAGATCAGAAAGTGGCCGGGACAGTCCCGCCAAGATAGAGGAACGGACATGAGCGACATCGCTGATCGCGTTAAGAAGATCGTCGTCGAGCATCTGGGTGTCGAAGAGGACAAGGTGACCGAATCCGCCTCGTTCATCGACGATCTCGGCGCAGACTCGCTGGACACCGTCGAGCTGGTCATGGCTTTCGAGGAAGAGTTCGGGATCGAGATCCCCGATGACGCCGCCGAAACCATCCAGACCTTTGGCGACGCGGTCAAGTTCATCTCCGAAGCCGCCTGAGGGCTTTTGTCCCGATGCGGACCGTGAAGGCACCCCCACGGGGTGCCTTTTGCGTTGCGGGGTGGCGATGCGCCCGCGACACAAGCTTTACTCTTTTCTCGAATACTCCGGCCGGAGGCATCCGCAATTTGCCTCCCCTCCTGCCGCAGCGCTGTTTTTACCCGGCAGCGCCGCCAAGCGGGGGCTAAATGCCCCCCGAGGTGGCTGGCCTTGCGGGTTCAGTCCGTCGGGTGTGGCCGCTGGGTGTGGCAGTGTCGATCCTTCACCCCCCCCCTCCCAACCGCCGCCCATGCCACCGCCGCAAGGTTGCGCGGCCTG
>JBBQVR010000230.1:0-2652 GCA_038211355.1 Rhodobacterales bacterium
ATGGTGGTGGCCACCTCGGCCATCTCTTCGGCGCTGACGACACACAACTGGCGCACGTTGCGGATCTCGGTGCCGCGCTTGAACTGCTTCAGCACCCGGCTGCAGGACGGGCGGGTCAGCCCGGCATGGCTTTCGCCGGAAAAGCCCGCGAAACTCAGCGGCATCTCGGTCAGGGGATGCGACTTGATCACCAGCTTTTCCACCGGGTCGGGTTGCGTTCCCAGCCAGACCACGCGGGCGGTCAGCAAAGTGGGCATCAGGGCTTGCATCAATCTCTCCTTGGTCGGGCGGCGGCTATAGCCATTTCTTCCACCGGAAAATCGCCCAGGGCACAACCGCTGACACCACCATGGCCACCAGCGCCGCCGGATAGCCCCAGGGCTGGGCCAGTTCCGGCATGTAGACAAAGTTCATCCCGTAGATGCTGGCAATCAGCGTGGGCGGCAGAAACACGAAGGCCACGACCGAGAACACCTTGATGATGTCCGACTGGCGGATGTTGATCACCCCCAGCGTGGCATCCAGCAGAAACCTGATCTTGTCGGTCTGCACGCCCGTCACCTCGCGCAGCGACCGGATGTCCTGCAACAGCGTCCGCACCGTTGACCGCTCACCCGGTTTCAGCGGCAGCCCGCCGGGCAGTTCCGTGGTCACCGACAGATACCCCAACAGCCGCTGGATCGTGCCCAGGCTTTCGGCGACCTTGCCGTTCAGATCCTCGGCCCGGCCGATCCGTTGCAGAACGACACCCAGCGTGTCGCCCTTGCCCGAGGGGCGGTGCGCCGCGAAAATCGCTTTTGACAGCGCATCCAGCCGCCGCGCCTCGCCCTCAAGAATGTCGGCCAGCCGGTCAACGGCCGCCTCAAGGATACCCAGCAGCGTATCCAGCCCGCTTTCCAGCCGCGTGTCATGCTTGGCGGCCCAGTCGGCGAAATGGCTGAACGATCCGGGGTGGTGGTAATGCACCGTGACCAGCCGGTCTGGCAACACGGCAAAGGTCACTGGGCCAATCTCGGTTTCCCGCGCTTCGACCGTGGCCACAATCTGCGCGGTCAGGAACAGCACCCCCCCTTCGCGGTAAATGCGCGACGAGATTTCGATTTCCTGCATGTCTTCGCGCGTGGGGACATCAATGCCCAACGTCGCCTCAACTGCCTCTTCCTCGGCCAGGGTGGGGGCCTCAAGGTCGATCCACAGCGCATGGCGCAGATGGTCGGCGGTCAGGTCCATCCGCGTCAGCCGGGTGCCGGTGGACTTGAACGCCGTGATCATGCCGCTTCCCCGCTGGTGTTGGGCGGCAGCCTAACCACCCGGCCCAAAAAGCGAAAGGCCCCGCAGGGGCGGGGCCTTCACAAGGTCAGGGCTGGCGTCAGAGCGGTGAAGGCTCAGGCTCGGCGCCGGGTTTGGGCGTCCGGGCGCGGGTCTTGGGGATCGCGGCAACCGACGATCCGCCACCACCCGACGCAGGCTTGTCTTTATCATCACCGCCCAGCGCTTCCCCCGCAATCACCTTGCGGATCTCGTCGCCGGTCAGGGTCTCATACTCCAGCAGGCCCTTGGCCAGCCGCTCAAAGTCATCGGCCTTTTCCAGCAGGATGCGCCGGGCGTCCTGATAGCCCTCGTCGATCAGCGCCTTCACTTCGCCCTCGATCGCCTGCTTGGTCTCAGCACTGACCGAGAACCCCGCCGTGTTGCCCTGATAGCCTTCATGCGCTTCCGAATAGTCGATGTTGCCGATCTTGTCGGACATCCCCCAGCGCATCACCATCGCACGGGCCAGACCGCTGGCCTGCTGAATGTCGCCCACAGGGCCCGAAGACACGCCTTCCTCACCATACTTGATGATCTCGGCCGCCTTGCCCGCCATCGTCATCGCGATGCGCTGCTTGGCTTCGTCCTTGTGCATCTGCAGACGGTCCATTTCCGGCAAGCTGACCACCATCCCCAACGCGGCACCGCGCGGGATGATCGTCGCCTTGTAGACCGGGTCACACTTCGGCAGGTTCATCCCCACGATGGCATGGCCGGCCTCATGATAGGCGGTCTTTTCCTTCTGGTCGTCGGTCAGAACCATGCTGCGACGCTCGGCGCCCATCATGACCTTGTCCTTGGCCTGCTCAAAGTCGACCATCGTCACGAACCGCCGGCCGACGCGGGCAGCCATCAGCGCCGCCTCGTTCACCAGGTTCATCAGGTCAGCACCCGAAAACCCCGGCGAACCGCGAGCGATCGTGCGCAGGTCAACGTCCGGCCCCAACGGCACCTTGCGGGCATGAACCGACAGGATCTTTTCGCGGCCCTTGATATCGGGGTTCGGCACATGGATCGTGCGGTCAAAGCGGCCGGGACGCAGCAAGGCCGGGTCCAGCACGTCCTTGCGGTTGGTCGCGGCGACGATGATCACACCTTCATTCGCCTCAAACCCGTCCATCTCGACCAGCAGCTGGTTCAGCGTCTGCTCGCGTTCGTCATTGCCGCCGCCCATGCCGACGCCACGCGCCCGGCCCACGGCGTCGATCTCGTCAATGAACACGATGCAAGGCGCATTCTTCTTCGCCTGCTCAAACATGTCGCGCACGCGGGATGCACCCACACCCACGAACATTTCCACGAAATCGGAACCGCTGATCGTGAAGAACGGCACCCCCGCCT
>JBBQVR010000231.1:0-2624 GCA_038211355.1 Rhodobacterales bacterium
CGACACGGCGCTGATCACCCAAGCCATCGACGGCACGCCCTGCGAGCTGGAATTCAACTACAGCCTCGGGGCCAACGCGAGCTTCACCTTCACCGCCCATGCGGTCTACCTGCCGCGCCCGCGCATCGAGATCGCGGGGCCCCAGGGCGTCCAGGCGACCTTCGACTGGATGGCCGCCAAGGCCACCAGCCCAGCCCGCATGTGCACCGCCGTCCTCGTCAACACCCTCGTAGGATACTGATCATGATCCGACTGAACTTGACCGCCACGCCGCAGTGGCTCGACCTCGCCCCCGGCCTGCGCCTGCTGGTCGGCCCGCTGACCACGGCCCTGATGGTTTCCGCCCGCGCAGATCCGGCTATCGAAGCTCTTCCAGAAGGCGCGACGCAAGAGGCGCTGGCCCTCGCCATGGCCAAGGCCGTGGCCCGCCGTGCCGTGCTGGATTGGGAAGGAGTTGGTGATGATGCAGGCAATATCGTTCCTGTCTCGCCCGAAGGCATCGACGCCCTGCTGGAAATCTGGCCAGTCTTCGAGGCATTCCAGACCATGTATGTTGCCAAGGGCCTGATCCTGGACGCCGAAAAAAACGTCTCCGCGCCCTCGCCGACTGGTCCTTCGGCGGGGGCGATCGGTACTGCGCCGCCTGCCAAGTTGCCTGCCCCGACTGCCCCGCAAGACTGAACCAGCCGCTAACGCCGGAGGGCTGGCAGGTCTGGGATCTGGTCGGCCGCCTCGGTGGTCAGCTGCGCGTGATCCCGGGCGCGGTGCTTGGCTGGGACATGGGCGCAGCCCTGGCCCTCGCCCGCGCGCTGGGCATCGACACCCTGATCGTCGCCGAACTGCTGCCCGAAATCGAGGCGGTCATGGTGCGCAAACTGAACGAACAGATGGAAGGAGGCCGCGATGGCTGAAAAACGTGTCAGCGTCCGCCTCGTCGCGGAGGGCGGCCGCCAGGTGCGCGCCGAGTTGGAAGGCATCGGCGATGCGGGCGCGCGGGGCTTTGGTCGTCTGTCGACTGAGATGGAACTGGCCAATACCCGGCTGGCCAGTTTTGCGCGCAAGGCCGGAATTGCCCTGGCGGCGATCACCGTCGCTGCGGCGGCGGCTGGCGTTGCGATGGTGCGATCTGGACTGGAGACCATCGGCGCGCAGGCAGACATGGCCGCGTCTTTGAAAACCACAGTCGAAAGCCTGCAGGTGCTGACTTGGGCGGGCGAGCTTGCCGGGGTTTCCATGGGTGAAATCGAGCAGGCAACCAAGAAGCTGACCACCCGGTTGTCGGAAGCTGCCGCAGGATCCGGATCCGCTGTGGGCGCCTTGCAGCGTCTGAACCTGACGGCTTCTGAACTTCAGGCCCTCCCGCTCGACCAGCGCATCGTCGCCATTCAGGAGGCGCTGAACCGGTTTGTTCCGGAAGCGGAACGTGCGGCTGTTGCGTCTGACCTCTTCGGCGACAAGGCGGCGCTGGCGTTTCTGCGCATCGACCCGGCGACCTTGCGCGAGGCAGCGCAGGATGTTCGTGACTTCGGCGTGGCTGTCAGCGCGGCCGATGCTGCCCAGATCGAACGCACCGGCGATGCCATCGCCAAGCTCAGTCTGATCTGGCTCGGCCTGACCAATCGGCTGACCGCAGCGGTCGCCCCGGCGCTGGAAACCATCGCTAACACGCTGTCCGACATGGCGCGCAGCACCGGTCCCATCGGCATCGCGATCAATGCCCTCTTCGACAACATCGGTCGCCTGACCACCTACGCGGCAACCTTCGCCACGCTGATGGCGGGGCGTTGGGTGGCGGGGCTGGCCGCCGCGGCGCTGTCGGTGCGCGGCCTTGCCACTGGCCTTGTCATCCTGCGCGGTGCCCTGATCCGCACCGGCATCGGCGCGCTGATCGTCGGCGCGGGCGAGCTGGTGTTCCAGTTCACCCGGCTTGTCGCGGGCGCGGGCGGGTTCGGCGCCGC
This sequence comes from Rhodobacterales bacterium, assembly GCA_038211355.1. Taxonomy (GTDB): domain Bacteria; phylum Pseudomonadota; class Alphaproteobacteria; order Rhodobacterales; family Rhodobacteraceae; genus Tabrizicola. The sequence continues at coordinate 1,959 of JBBQVR010000231.1, forward strand.
CATTGGCCACCTGAAGGATCTGGCGCTCGAGGTCTGGGACCGCATTGGCCTCGGGGCCGCATCGGCCTGGTCAAAGATCGAGGCCAGCTGGGCCGGGCTGCAGGCCACAATCTATGGCGCGATGCAGTCATCGGTGGAGGCCGTGACCACCTTCGGCAATTCGGCGGCGGGCATCTTCAAGGGCGCCTATGAGGCGGTGAAAGCGATCTGGGGCCAGCTGCCCGGTGCCATCGGGGACTTCGCTTTCCAGGCCGCGAACGGGCTGATCGGCGGTGTCGAGGCCATGCTGAATGGCGTGGTCACCCGGATCAACAACTTCATCAACGGGTTGAATGCGGCCTTGGACCTCTTGCCCGATTGGGCCGTCGGCGAAGGCGGGGTGCGGATCGGCATGCTGGACCCGGTTGCGCTGAGCCGTATCGACAATCCCTTCGCCGGATCGGCAGCTGAAGCTGGAGCCGCTGCCGCTGAAGCCTTCTCGGCCGCGATGGCGCAGACCTACGTCACCACGCCCGATCTGGGGCTGACCGGAATGGCAGAAGACGCCAACGCCCGGGCAGAGGCGTATCGCGAGGCCTCCGGCATGCTGGCGGATGCGTCCACGCGACCCATGCAAAGCTGGCAGGCGCTGAAGGACGCTGTGGCCGGAGCCGGGACCGAAGGTCA
>JBBQVR010000232.1:0-2615 GCA_038211355.1 Rhodobacterales bacterium
GAACTGAGCCAGACAATGGGCGGCTCGTCCGGTGTCCTCCTCGCCATCTTCTTCGCCGCCGCAGGCGATCCGAGCGCCTCTGGCAAAACCTGGATCGGAGCCCTCACCGCAGGCCTCGACCGCGTGATGCAGGTCGGCGGAGCCGCCCCCGGCCACCGCACCATGATCGACGCGCTAGCCCCCGCGCTGGCCGCCCTCCCGCAAGGCGTGGCCGCCGCCGCCAAAGCCGCCCGCGAGGGCGCCACTGCCACCGCCGAAATGACGCGCGCCAAAGCCGGCCGAGCCACCTACCTTTCCGCCGACAAACTCAAGGGCCACAACGATCCGGGGGCCGAAGGCGTGGCGCGGTTGTTTGAAGACCTCGCCAAAGGCTGACCCATTCGTCTCTTGCCCGATTTTCTACCGTTCGGGAAAGCTGCCCCCCCTTGCCCTCCGGCTTGCGCCTCCGGGCAATCGGGTCGGGCGACGGTCCACTGGACAGTCGCCTTTCCGACCCTCTTGGGGAGGGCCGGGATAGGGGGCACCCGTTACCAAACCCTTAACGCCCACAGCCAACCCCTTGCCCCCAAACGGAACGCAAACCTGTTCTGCGTGGACAGATCACGGCATCACCTCAAACCGATCCACATCCACCATCCCCATATCGGTGATCTTCAGATGCGGGATCACTGGCAGGCACAGGAAGGCGAGCTGCAAGAACGGCTCCTCCAGCACAACCCCCAGCCCCTTTGCGGCGGCGCGCAAGCCAACCAGCTTTTCCCGCACCTCCTCAAACGACAGCAGGCTCATCAACCCCGCCACCGGCAGCGCCAGCTCCGCCAGCACCCGGCCCCCTTCGACCACCACAAAACCGCCCTCGATCTCGCCCAACCGGGTCACCGCCAAAGCCATGTCCTCCGCATCCACCCCCACCACCGCAATGTTGTGGTGGTCGTGGCAGACGGTGGACGCAATCGCCCCCCGCTCCAGCCCAAACCCCTTCACGAACCCCGTCGCGATGTTGCCGTTGACACCGTGCCGTTCGACCACCGCGATCTTCACCAGGTCGCGCGCCACATCCGGGCGCTTGTCGCCATCCACCGGCGCAATCTGATAGGTCAGGTGTTCCGTGATGATCTTGCCCGGCAAAATCCCGATCACCGGCGTCTCCACCCGGTTGCCGCCCGTCCGGAAGCTGCCAGCCGTCACGGGCCGAGCCTTCACCGACCCCCGCGCCACCGGCTCCACGTAGCCTCGCGCGGCAAAGGCCGCATCATCAACCACCACCCCCCGCGCCAGGACCAGCGACGCATGGCACCCCTCCAGCGTATCGATCACCGCGATATCCGCCCGCTTGCCCGGTGCAATCAGCCCCCGGTCCTTCAGCCCGAACGCCTCGGCCGCGCTTAAGCTGGCCGCCCGATAGACCGCCAAAGGCAAGGCCCCCAAGGCAATCGCCGTGCGGATCATGTAGTCCAGATGCCCATGCTCGCCGATATCCAGCGGGTTCCGGTCATCCGTGCATAGGCAAACGTAAGGCGAGAACCTCTCCGTCAGCAGCCCCGCCAGCGCGTGCAAGTCCTTCGACACCGACCCCTCGCGGATCAAGACCCGCATCCCCTTGCGCAGCTTTTCCAGCCCCTCGTCGTAGCTGGTCGCCTCATGCTCGGTCCGGATGCCCGCGCTGATATAGCCGTTCAGGTCCAGCCCCCGCAGCAGGGGCGCGTGGCCGTCGATGTGCCGCCCCTGAAACGCTGCCAGCTTCGCCAGACAGCCGGGGTCCTTCATCAACACGCCGGGATAATTCATGAACTCCGCCAGCCCGATCACGCCGGGGTGGTCCATCAAGGGCACAAGGTCGGCCACCTCTAGCCGCGCGCCGGTGGTTTCCATGTGGGTCGATGGCACGCATGATGACAGGTTTACCCGCAGGTCCATCACCAGTTGGGCCGCACTCTCCAGAAAATACCGGATCCCCGGCACCCCGCAGACATTGGCAATCTCATGCGGATCACAGATCGCCGTCGTCACGCCGCGCGGGGTCACGCAGCGGTCAAACTCATGCGGGGTGACCAGAGACGATTCCACATGAAGATGCGTGTCGATGAACCCCGGCACCAGCACCCGGCCGCTGACGTCAATCTCGCGCTTGCCCGAATATTCCCCGAACACCCCGACGATCGTATCGCCGCAGATCGCCACATCCGTCTGCACAAGGTCACCTGTAATCAGGTCAAACACCCGGCCGCCTTTCAGCACCAGATCGGCCGGCACCACCCCCCGGCCCTGATCAATTCTGTCCCCAAGCGGCGCTTTCAGCATGGCGTTCTCCTTTCCGATCAGGGAACCTGAAAGCCCGACCGGCGTCTAGAGGTCGTGACCCTTATCGGAGCCCCCTCCATGCGCCCCTTGCGCGGCATCGCCTTCAAGCTGGGCTCGGTCCTGGTGTTCATCGTCATGGCCTCGCTGATCAAGGCCACGGCTGCCCATGTCCCGGCGGGTCAGGCGGTGTTCTTCCGGTCATTCTTCGCCATCCCGGTCATCGTGGTCTGGCTGATCTGGCGGCAGGAACTGGCCACCGGGCTGCGCGCCAACGCCCCCATGGGCCATGTCTGGCGCGGCGTGGTGGGCACCCT
>JBBQVR010000233.1:0-2603 GCA_038211355.1 Rhodobacterales bacterium
ATGCCGGTGATCGGCCCCTCGCAGAGCGCCACGGCGAAGCTGGCATAGTAGAGGTATTCGGTGGTCTTGACCTTGCCGCCCCCGCCGCCCTTGCCGCCGCCTTGGGTGGTGGTTTTGGTCTCCTCGCGGAAATCGGTGGCCCAGATGATGTTGCCGCCGATGCGCATCCGGCCGTAGAGGCGCGGTATCACCGCCCCTTCGGTGGCCGAGGTGATGCGCAGCGTGTCGAGTCGCGCGCCCTCGATCCGCTGGGCGGGCGCCAGCGACGACACGATCCAGCTGTCGACCACCGAGCCCACGGTCGAGCCGATGAAACCGCCGATGGCCGCCCCGGAAAAGCCGAGGATCGCACCGCCAAAGGCCCCACCGATGGCAGTGCCGACAGCGCCGAGGACAAGCGTGGCCATGGATAACTCTCAGCGTTTGGGAAAGAGGAAGGCAAAGGCGATGCGCCGCCGCCAGGTGGGGGTGAGCGGTTCCTCGATCACGCCCAGCCGCTCGTAAGCGTGGAGGAAGCTGTCAGGACCGGTCAGAATGCCGACATGCTTGGCAATGGCGCGCGGCATCATGCGGAACAGGATCAGCGCGCCGGGTGGGGCATCGGCGGGTGCGATTTCCGGCATCATGCGTCGCGCGCCTTCGGCCAGCACTTCGCGCGGGCCGCTTTCGCCCCAGTCGCGGCTGTAGGGTGGAATCGGGAAAGGCTCAGGCCCGACCGCCTCGCGCCAGACCCCGCGCGCAAGGCCAAGGCAGTCGCAGCCGACGCCCTTGAGGCTGGCCTGGTCGTGGTAGGGCGTGCCGAGCCAGGACCGCGCGGCGGCAATCACCACAGCGGGATCGACGGGCGTCACAGCACTGCCCCCTCGTGGCCGCCATCCTTGGTGGCATAACGCAGGACGGCATCCTGGCCGGGGATATTGGGAAATCCCCGGAAGTTGGCGACATTGGCGAACTTCGTCCCGCAGGTCGCGATCCGCTTGTCGCATCCAGCGCGGATCGTGAACGTGTCGGTCGGAACGATGGCGCGCACCGGGGCTTCCAGCAGGGTCAGGATGGCGACGCCGTCGACGAGGTCGTGCGACAGCACCTCGGCCCGGCGCCCGGCACTTGCACCGCTGGTCCAGTCGAGGGTGCCGAAGGTGAACCAGCCGACCGTGAAACTGCCAAGACCTGAAGCTATGAATGCGCTGTCGCGCAGCAGGTCGATGATCGCGCCGGTGCCCTTGAACGCTGGGGCCTCGAGATTGACCCCGCAACGCGCATCGCCAAGGGCCGCATCGCATGTCGCCTGAAATGTCCGTCCGACCGTTTGACCAAGGACGTGGGCAAGACTGCGCACCTCTGCGACGAAGGCCAGCCGCCCGCGCCGGATCTGGCCGATGGCCCCGCGCCGCATCATCAGGCGCTGGGAGGTCGCGGCCCAGTTCACCCGCCAGACCTCGACGGCCGCATTGTCCCAGCGGCCGTCAAGGATGTCGGTTTCGGTGATCCGGTCGGAAGACAGGACGCCTTGCGCATCCTGCGCATCGACGGAAAGGTCAGACCCCGACCGCACCTCGGAGGCGGCAAAGCCGCTCTCCGGTTCAAAATCGGTGCCGTCGAACGTCAGGGTCTGGTCGTGGTCTGTGAAGCCAAGCGTCACCCCATCGGCCCGCGCGATCCGCCAGCACCAGGCCAGCGTGGTCGTGCCCTCGTCGAGGTGAGCCTGCAGCGCGGGCGGGAGAGACTTCACTTCCGCCCCCAGCCACGCCACAGGGCGACCGAGGCCAGCGCCGAAGAAATCACGCCCCCGGCGGTGCCGGTCAGGGCGTAGAGATTGAAGGGCCGCAGATCAAAGCTGCCGGTCACCAGATCGAAATCCGCCAGCCCGGCCATGGCCAGACCAGAGGCGGCAAGACAGGCCAAGTAGACCAGCCCACGCGCGAGGTTCCAGTTCATGAAGTTGCCTTTCCTGTGAAAAATTCCATCAGCTGCTGCCACCACGACGGAGCGGCAGACGGTTGGGTCGGTACCGGCAGTGGCGTGGGCGGCGGCACCGGCTGACTCGTTGGGCGCAGCAATGCCAGCGCCTCGGCCTCGGTCAGTCGCCGGATCGGTCGCGAGAAATCCACCCGGCCATTGCGATCCACCGCCCAGACCGGGATGGTGCCGGTCGGATAGCGGCCATCGCGGAACAGATCGCGCTCGGCTTCGCGCCGCGTGCGGATTGCAGCGGGTCGGAGCCAGCCCATGAACCCCTGTGCAGCGGCGGCGCGATTGCCCGCGTTCAAGTGGCGGGTCAGCGACGCCTTGGCGACGCCGCCGGTGTTGTAGTGAAAACTGACCAGCGCATCGAACTCGTGCGGTTCCAGCGGCACCTTCACGGCCCGCAGCACCTCCGCCTCGTAGGCCACGATGTCGGCGCGGAAGAGCCGAAATGCCTCGCGGATCCCGGCATCCAGATTGGCGGGCATGCCGCGCGACATCCGTGCCGGATCTGGGGGGCCAGCGGCAGCGGTATGGCCGATGCCGAAGGTCCAGACGTTTTTGACATCGAGATAGGGTCCGGGCACGAGTCCTTCGTGCCGGACAAGGGCCAACAGGCCCCGGTCTGTCATGTGCAT
>JBBQVR010000234.1:0-2600 GCA_038211355.1 Rhodobacterales bacterium
GCGATTCCCCCGACGGGTGGTCGCCATGACCACCGACCTCCGCCGCACGGCCATCGCTGATCTTGACCGCGCGGTTGCCGGCCTCGCGCCCCATCTGCACAGCGCGGACGACCTCGCCACCCTTGCCCGCCTGCGGGCCGAGGTGGCACGCCTTGCACGCCCGGCTGCCCCTGCCCCATCAGGCCTGCGCGACTTTGACCCGACCCGCTTTCAGCGTCTGCTGGACCTGACCGGCCCGGCAATGGCGGGCACGCTACTTTTGCACCTCGCCGATGACCTTGCGCGGTGCCGGGGGTTGGCACTGTCCGGCGCAGATGGCCTGAACTGGGACGCCTTGCGCGAAGGCAGCCATATCCTGATTTCGCTGGCCGGGTCGGCGGGCGCCTTGTCACTGCAAGCGATGGCTGAGGCTTTGAACACCGCCGCCCATGCCAGGGACCAAACCTCGGCCCAAAGCGTGATCCCCGACCTTGTCACCGAACTTGACGCGCTGATCGCGCTGGTGCGCGCAACGCCTGCCCCGGCTGCGGCAAAGGGCATGGCATGAAATCCCCAAGCGCCACCCGCGCCTCAATCCTGCTGATCGAAGATACGCTGTCGCTTCAGATGGTCTATCGGTCCATCCTGTCGTCAGCGGGGTATCGCGTCGCGGTTGCAGGCACGGCGGCCGAGGGGTTTCAGCTGTTCCAGAACCTCAAACCCGCGGTTGTCCTGCTGGATCTGATCTTGCCCGACCGCGACGGTCTGGCGCTGATGCAGGATATTCTGACCGAGGTGCCCGAAACCAGCATCATCGCGATCACCGCCAACGGGTCTGTCAACCGCGCGGTTGAGGCGATGCGCGCCGGGGCGCATGACTTTCTGGTCAAGCCCTTCGATGAAAACCGTTTCCTCAGCGCCGTGCAGAATGCGCTGGCCGAACGGTCGCGCCCGCCGCCACCCCTTCCGGCCCCGGTCCCTGACCGCCCGACGCTGACCGACACCTCCGGCTTCATCGGTTCCTCCGCACCGATGGAGCGTATCCACAGCACCATCGCGTCGGTCGCGCGGTCGATGGCCACGGTGTTCATCACCGGCGAAAGCGGCACCGGCAAGGAGCTTTGCGCTCTGGCCGTGCACGCCCATTCCGCCCGCGCGACCGGCCCCTTCATCGCGCTGAACTGCGGCGCGATCCCGCAGGACCTGCTGGAAAGTGAGGTGTTCGGCCACATGAAGGGCAGCTTTACCGGGGCCATATCAGACAAGCCGGGGGCTGCCACAGCCGCCGATGGTGGCACGCTTTTCCTTGATGAGATTTGCGAAATGGCGCCTGCGCTGCAGACCAAACTGCTGCGCTTCCTGCAAACCTCAACCGTGCAGCCCGTGGGGGCCACCCGGCCAAAGAAGGTAAATGTCCGCATCGTTTGCGCCACCAACCGTGACCCGCTGGATGCCGTCCGCCGCGGCCATTTCCGTGAGGACCTGTATTATCGCCTCTATGTCGTGCCGATCCACATGCCCCCCCTGCGCGACCGCTCTGGCGACGTGATCGAAATCGCCGAAGCCGCCCTGCGCCGCTTTGCCGAGGAAGAGGGTCGCACCTTCCACGGCCTTGACCCCTCGGTTCAGGCCTTGTTGTCGCGCCTGCCGTGGCCCGGCAATGTCCGCCAATTGCTGAACGTCATTCGCAACGTGGTGGTCCTGAACCCCGGCGGCTGGGTGTCGCGGGACATGCTGCCCCCCGGCCTTGCCGAAGAAGAGGCCGCCCCCATTTTGCCAGCACCGGTGCCTGCCAACCCTGACGCACTGCCCGCGCTTGACAGCCTGATCGGCCTGACCCTCGCCGAGGCGGAACGTCGCCTGATCGAGGCCACCCTTGTCCAGCACAAAGGGTCTATTCCCCGCGCAGCACGGGTGCTGGATGTCTCGCCCTCAACGCTTTATCGCAAGATCGACGGCTGGCGCGTCAGGTGAACTGCTCGCCGATCAGCCGCTCTTCCAGCCCATGCCCGGGGTCAAACATCAGCCGGTGAATGACCGACGGTTCCGACCGCACCTCGACGCTGATCACATCGCGCACCGAAGACCGGCTATCGGCATCCGCCATCACCGGGCGCTTTTCGGCCTCCAGCACCTCAAACCGCACCACCGCGTTTGAGGGCAGCAGCGCCCCCCGCCACCGTCGCGGCCGGAACGCCGACATCGCGGTCAACGCCAGCACATCCGACCCGATCGGCAATATCGGCCCATGCGACGAATAGTTGTAGGCCGTTGACCCCGCAGGCGTCGCCACCAGCGCGCCATCGCAGACCAGCTCATCCAGCCGCTCACGCCCGTCGATGAACACGCGCAACTTTGCCGCCTGCGGGCCTTGCCGCAACAGCGACACCTCGTTGATCGCCAACGCCTCGGTCACGCGGCCACGCGCGTTGGTGGCGCGCATCGACAAGGGGTTGATCACCGTCTCCTCCGCCGCCTTTAGCCGGGCGGGCAGATCTTCCTCGGCATAGGCGTTCATCAAAAACCCGATGGTGCCGCAGTTCATCCCGTAAACCGGCAATCCGCGCCCCTGCGCCGCATGCAGCGTCTGCAGCATGAACCCATCCCCGCCCAGCGCCACG
>JBBQVR010000235.1:0-2596 GCA_038211355.1 Rhodobacterales bacterium
CTTTCGCCGCGTCGAACGCGACCCGACCCTGCTAGACCGGGACTGGGGCCTCTGGCAGTCCCTGCGCAACCTTTTCACCTCGAATAGCAAAACGAAGACGCCCGAGGGCTATGATGACCTTGCCGCTGCAATCATTCAGGCCGCGGATACACTGCCTGCGCATCCAGGCCCTTTGGCGGATGCAAAGCTGCATTTTCAATGCCTGATCGCCTGTGCACAGGAAGTGATGGAGGCCTACGAGACGCGCAAGAAGGCGCTCGGTCTGATTGACTATGCCGACATGATTGCAGGTGCAGAGCGGCTTTTGCGCACCGACCCAGCCGTGCGCCAGGCCGTGCTGGATGAGATCGATTGCGTCATCATCGACGAGTTTCAGGATACCAACCCGGTGCAGTTCGCACTGCTCTGGCAGTTGGGTGCCCATGCGCCACGCACCCTGCTGGTGGGGGATGTGAAGCAGTCGATCATGGGCTTTCAGGGGGCTGACCCGCGCCTGTCGCAAGCCCTTGCGGCGGCCAACCCCGATGCGACGCAGCCTCTTGACCGCAACTGGCGGTCAACACCGGCGGTAATGGACTTCGTCAATGCTATGGGCGCAGGCCTGTTTGGTACAGGCTACAATCCTCTGGCCCCAACGCGTGATCCGATGGCCGGTCCGGCGCTGGAGGTTTTGAACATCGTCAAAGGGCGCGGAGTGAGGACTGCCTCAAAGCCGCAGGAGCACATCGCCGAGCGCATAGCCCGCATCCTGACGACAGGCGAGACAGTCACCGACCGGCACACCAAAGCCACAAGGGCCGTTCGCCCATCTGACATCGCACTTCTGGTCTGCCGTCACGCAACCGCGGCGCGCTATGCCGAGGAACTGCGGGCGCGCGGCGTGCCTGTCCGCATCGCCGAGGATGGTTGGGCGGCAAGCACGGTGGTTCAGGCGGCACGCGCCGCGCTGAGCTATGCCGCAAACCCAGCCGATACTAATTCCGCGCTTGTCCTGCGCATCCTCGGCCCCGATCCACTGAGCCTGCAAGCAGCGATGACCGCTCAGATCCAAGGGAGGCTGGCGGATGATCCGGTTCTCATGCGACTGGCGGCTCTGTCGGAGCGCCTTGCACGCTTGCCGATTTCCAACGCATTGGATCTGGTGCTCAATGCCTCTGGTCTGCGGCTCTGGGCTGACCGTCAGCCCGATGCGGCACAGGCGCGATCAGACCTTCTGCGACTTGAAGCCGAAGCAAGCGACTTCGAATCTGCCCATCGCGACCTCAAGGCCGCCGCCGGGTTCCATGGCGAAAGCGCCAAAGTATTTCTCGGCTGGCTTGAAGCCCGAGCGGGTGAGCGCGACTTTGACCGCCGACCCGACCCTGCCGCCAACAGTGCCGAAGCGGTAGAGATTGTCACTTGGCACGCCTGCAAGGGTCGCGAATGGCCGATCACCGTCGTCGCTGAATTTGATCACGGGATCGAAGAATGGCCGGGAAGCACTGCGACCCAGTTCACCGCTTTGGACAAGATCGACGATATGGAAGCCGTGCTGGCCTCAGCCGCGCTGATCCACACGCCAGGATTTGCAGCCCCCGAAACTGAGCGGCGGTTCATCGAGGATCGTCGCGCGGATTTTGAGGCCAATGCGAAGAACCTGCTGTACGTCGCCCTGACACGGGCGCGCGATCGGCTGGTGCTGGAATGGCCGAGTTTCCTCAAGGAGCGGGACGAGGAAGCACCGGAAGCCAACTGCCTGTTCCATGTCTTCACAGATGCGTGCGGGCCGCAGGTCGGTCGTGATAGCTTGCGCATTGGCTTAGTTGCTTGCCCGGCCATCATCACGCAGATGCCCGAACACGCAGGCTTCACCGAGTATCTGGCGGGGGCGATCACGGATACGCCCAGGCTCGGCAGCGCCACCCCATTGCCTGCTCTGACATTGTCGCCCTGGCGGTTGCAACCATCGCAATCCACAACGGCCCAGCCCGCACCAGACAGCCAGGGTATCACTTTGGGCACACCATGGCCCCGCACGGTTAGCAATGCGGCCCGAGGCACGGCGCTACACCTCGCCTTGCGTACGTGCCTGACCCGACCTGACATGATCACAGCCTTGCCAACGGCAACCGGACTGGACGATGCGGCCCTCGACTTGGTGGCAGAGCGGGCAGCGGCGCTGAAGACCTGGCTTTCGGCCGACGGCTACACCGATCTGCTCTGTGAAATCCTTCTGCTAGGACACACTGAAGAGGGTGCTGAAATTCCCGGCATGATCGACCTGCTGGCAGTTGGGCCGAAGGGATGCCTGTTGATCGACCACAAGACCGGCGGTGCGGGTGAGGGTTTTGGCCTCTACTGGCCGCAGCTCTCCAGCTACGCCGCACTGGTGGCAAGACTGTTCCCACAGCATCCGCTGCAAGGTTTAGCTGTGTGCTGGATAGACCATGGGAGGCTGGAACTGGCGCAGCTAACCGCCACCGAACCGAAAGTTGTTACTGAATGACAATACATTGGGGCATGCTGGCGCCTGAAAACGTCAAGCCGTCACGCAGAAGACTGACACTGGGGCTTGGCAGGGCAGTCATGCTCTACAACGAAGCTGCGGTTCCCGGCC
>JBBQVR010000236.1:0-2486 GCA_038211355.1 Rhodobacterales bacterium
TTTCACCTCGGCCATGACTTCGGGGCCGATACCGTCACCGGCAAGGATAAGAAGGGATGGGTTGGCCACGCGCGTGCTCCTGAAAAACCGTCGGGGTTCGACTAGCCCTTTGGCCTGCAAACTTCAAGCCGCGACGGCTAGGCGTCGAAGGCCGCAGCCAGTGCGTCCCACACCCGGCGCAGACGCGGTGACTGGCGAAGCGCGGGAGCAGCCACCAGCCAGACCGGCAGGCTGGGCAGGCTGATCAGGCCGTCGATCCGTTCCAGCCCCGGTTCGGCATCGCCAATACGGCACAGCATCCCACCAAGCCCGCAGCCCGCGCGGATCAGGTCCTGATAGGCCAGCGGGTCATCCGTGCGCACGGGAAAAAAGCTGCGGCTGACCGAAACTCCCAGACCCGCCATGGCGCGGATGATCTGGGTTTCGCGGTCCTGCCCGATGAAATCCAGGCGCAGCAGATCATCAGCGCTGGACGGGCGGCCATGCCGGTCAAGATAAGTCCGCGCCGCATAGATGCCCATGGGCAGATCGGCCAGATTTTGCGCCACAAGGTCAAGCTGGGTGGGCCGGTACATCCGCAGGGCAAGGTCTGCCTCACCCATCAGCAGGTTCTCGGTCGTGTCCGAAGGCACAAGGTCGATCTCGATCCCCGGCTCCTCTGCCCTAAGCCGCGCCAGGATCGGCGGCAGGATCGCGCTGGAGACGACACGGCTGGCGGTGATCCGCACGGTGCCATTCATCCCCGTGGCGCGTCCTGCGGCGGCAAGCGCCAGATCAGCGGCCGCCTGACGCATCGCGCGGGCCGGGGGCATCAGGGCCTGTCCGGCGTCGGTCAGCGCCAGCCCCTGCGCGGTGCGGGTGAAAAGCGGCACCTGCAACGCGCCTTCGGCCTGATGGATGTGGCGGCCAAGGGTGGGTTGGCTGATCCCCGTCGCCCGCGCGGCGGCGGATAGGGACCCGGCCTCGGCCACGGCAAGAAAGGATCGGATCAGGGACCAGTCCAGCTTTTCCATTCATTATTGAATACCAAAAGCTCAAATTCATGCAATTCCAAAATGACCGCCTTTCCCCGATATCCGTTGGAAAGGAGATTCTTCATGGCAGACACGGCACTGATCCTTGGCGCTTCGGGTGGGTTTGGCGGGCAGGTGGCGCTGGCGCTGCAGGCCGCGGGCTGGCGCGTCACCCGCTACACCCGCGGCACCGACATGGTGGCCGCAGCACAGGGCGCGCGGCTGATCGTCAATGGGCTCAACCCTCCCGGCTATCATGACTGGGACCGGCTGATCCCCCAGATCACGGCAGAGGTTATCGCGGCAGGTCGCGCCAGCGGGGCGACACTTCTTGTGCCCGGAAATGTCTACCCCTACGGGATGGAGCCTGCGCCCTGGGGCCCCGACACGCCCCATCGCCCGGTCAGCCGCAAAGGCAGCATCCGCGCGACGATGGAGGCCACCTATCGCCATGCCGCCGAAACCGGGGGTCCTCGCACCATATTGCTGCGCGGCGGGGATTTCCTGCTGCCGGAAGCACCGCAGATGCTGATGAACCGGATGACGCTGTCGAAGGTGGCCAAGGGCAAGGTGACAGCACTTGGCCCTGCGGATGCGCTGCACGCCTATGCCTACCTGCCGGACATGGCCCGCGCCGCCGTGGCGCTGGTGGCACTGGGGGACGCCCTGCCCGCCTACGCAGATATCCCCTTTGCCGGCCATGCCTTCACGATCAACGATCTGGCGGCGCGGGTGGCGCGGTTGACCGGGCGCAAAATGCAGGTCACGCATTTCCCGCTGTGGTTCTTTACCGCCGTCAGCCCGTTCTGGGAACTGGCCCGCGAACTGCGCGAGATGCTGTATCTCAACCGCTTTCCGCACCAGATGGACCCCGGCCCCTTGCAGCACTGGCTGCCGGATTACCGCGACACCCCGCTGGATACGGTGATCCTTGCGCATCTGAAGGCGCGAAAGCTGATCTAGGGCAGGTCGATATCCACCCAGACCGGGAAATGGCGTGAGGCTGCGGCAAGATCTGCAGCAAGCGGGTCACCTGGTCCCGGCCACAGGACGCCGGACCCGGTGACCTTTAGCGCGGCTGACGGCAGGACATAGTCCAGCCGCAAGCCGCCAAGACTGTCGTAAAGCACCGTCTCCAGCGCAGGGTCGCCGGTTTGCGCGGCCTCTACCCGGCCATGCGTGCCGCGCGGGCCGGGGTCTTGCACGGCTGGATGGCGCAAAAGTGCTGCAATCCCCGCTCGCAGGCCGTCGCCATCGGCGGGGTCAAGGTTGCCGTCGCCCAAGAGGACAAAGGGCGCATCCGGCGGGGGCATCGGCAAGGCGCCGTCCAGGAACAGCCGCCAGAACGCCGCTTCATCATGGTTGCGCTTGCCGTTGCGGTCTTCGGGGCCGTCAAAGACCGGGGGCGTCGCGTGCCAGGCCAGCAGGTGCAAGGGCCCTGCGTCGGTCTGAACCGGTACATCCCAGAACCCG
>JBBQVR010000237.1:0-2380 GCA_038211355.1 Rhodobacterales bacterium
GATGTCGAGGTTCAGCGACTTCGGCCACCAGTCCATCACCGTGTTTTCGGTCGTGGTCACTGCGCCATGCGCCACCGGGCATTTGCCCGACCGGGGGGTATCGTTGCCGTCCATCTTGCTCTCCTGATCTGGCTGGATGAAAAGCACAGGCGGCGAAGCGTGGCCTCTCCCGCAGGGGGCCACCGACTCGCCGCGTCTTTCCATTTGTGTCGTTTACCACCCCCAACCGATAATTGGAATTTTCATTTTCCAATCGTGGCGATATGCTATGCCTATGACGCAGCTGACCATGAAACACCTCAGGTATTTTGAGGCGCTTGCCCGCCACCGCCATTTTGGCCGCGCGGCCGAGGCGTCGGCGATCTCGCAGCCTGCCCTGTCGCTGCAGATAAAAGAGCTTGAGGATATCCTTGGCGCCCCTCTGGCCGAGCGTGGGCCCCGCCAGATCCGCCTCACCGCGCTGGGCGAAGAATTTTCCTTGCGCGCGGCTGAGGTGCTGCGCGCGGTGGATGAGCTGGCTGCCCTTGCCCGCGCCTCGACCGGGCCGCTTTCGGGGCGGCTGCGGCTGGGGATCATCCCGACCATCGCACCCTATTACCTGCCGCAGCTGATCCGCCAACTGGCAAGCGACTTTCCTGATCTGGACCTGCGCCCGCGTGAAGCGGTGACCCAGCGCCTGGTCCGCGATCTGGCCGAGGGGCGGCTTGATCTGGCGCTTGTGGCGCTGCCGGTGTCCGAAGCCTCGCTGATCGAACATCCGCTTTTTGATGAGGAATTCCTCCTTGTCCGTCCCCTGTCCGACGCCGCCCTGCCGGTCCCCACCCTGTCTGGCCTTGCCACCATGCCGCTTTTGTTGCTGGAAGAGGGGCACTGCTTTCGCGATCAGGCCATCGCCGCCTGCAAATTGCCCCGCACCCCGGCGGGTGAGATCATGGAAGGGTCATCCCTTTCGACCCTTGTGCAGATGGTGGGCGCAGGGATCGGCGTGACGCTGATCCCTGAAATGGCCGCGCGGGTTGAGGCCCGGTCAGCCCCCGTCAGTGTCCAGCGTCTGCCCGCCCCGCACCCGGGCCGCACGGTGGGCCTTGTCTGGCGGCGCACCAACCCCCTGGCCGACCGGCTGGCCGATCTGGCCAGCAGCCTGACCCGGCCCGCAGCCTGACCCTGCCCAAGGCGGCGTTTTCCGGCACAATGCCGCAGGCCATCGTCACCGCTTGACCGCGCGGGTTGCTTGCGCCATCCAAAGAGAATGGCGTCAACGATGTTCCTTCGGCTGCGGCAGGCTGTCCTGCTTGTGCTTCTCACGGTCTCGTTGACCGCGACGGCATTCGCGCACCGCATGCCCAGCCCGGACGACGGCGCGCTTGCCCTTGCGCTGGCGAACGGCCTGACGCTGGCCGACCTTTGCGCCAGCGATCTGGATGGCGACGGACAGCGCGGCGGGCATTGCCCCGCCTGCCAGATCAGCGCCACGCCGGGATTGCCCCCGACAGACATGATCCAGATCGACCTCGATCTTGCGGTCCTTGCACAGGTCGTGGCCCCGCGCGAAAGCCGCGCCGTTGCGCGCATCCTCGACCCCACGCGCAGCCCGCAAGGCCCCCCCGCCGCCTGACGGGTGGCACGGGCTTCCTGTCGCCTGACCGGCGGCACCGACCCTTATCGCCGCCCTTCTGCCCTCGGTCCGGCTGGTTCCCGTCTGGTCTGGCCTTACCCCTGCGCATGGCCGCATCCCCCCTTCCTGAAACGGAGCTTTTCCGATGAAACCGATCCTGACCTTTCTCGCCGCCCTGTGTCTGGCCGCGCCCGTCTTTGCCCACGACTTCACCGCTGGCGATCTTGCGATCAAGCACCCCCATATCCCCCGGCCCGCCGCCTCGGCCAAGGCTGCCGGGGGCTTCATGGCGATTGTGAACAGCGGGGCCGAACCTGACCGCCTGATAGGCGTTGAGTCCGACATCGCGATGAAATCCGAAGTTCACGAAAGCAAGGTCGACGCCAACGGCATCGGCACCATGACGCATCTTGAGGCGCTTGAGATTCCCGCTGGCGGCACCGTCACCCTGCAGCACGGCGGCCTGCACATCATGTTCATGGGGCTGAAGGGCCAGCTGGCCGAGGGTGAGTTGCATAAGGCCACCCTGATCTTTGAACGCGCCGGCCGGGTTGAGGTTGAGTTCAGCATCGACGCTCCAACCGGGCAGGGTGGGGGGCATGACGATATGGACCACTCCAAGATGGACCATTCCGCCCACGGCGCTGCCAGCGACTAAACCAGGTCGGGAAAGGTGGTGCCGGCGGATGCCACCGATCCCGCCCCCCCCGTCCCGCCCCCGGTACCCAAAATGTCAACCCACCGTAAACCAAACGCCGAACACCC
>JBBQVR010000238.1:0-2362 GCA_038211355.1 Rhodobacterales bacterium
GCAAGTCCAGCATACGGCGGGTTTCCCTATCGGGGCCGCCGTAGGTCAGTTCCTGGATGCGATAGGCGATCCGGATTTCGAGAAATGCGCGGCTGTTGTTCGGCGCAGCGGTGCCGATGAGTTTCTCCCATTCGGCTTTCAGGTCTTTCACACTCATGACCTTCAAGGCGCCCAGGCGCGTCAGGACGGTCTGGTCGACGCTCGGATCCTGACCGGGCTTGGGGGGTGTTATCTTATTGTGATGCTTCATCAATTCCTCCAATGCGGTTACGTTTCGTGCGACGACCACCGCTCTTTTGGGGGCAGAAGTCCACGAAACTGTCTCCGCTGGCAGCAGATAGAGAACTGGCGTTTTTGGCGTTTAGGCGAACAACGCCAGCTGCCAGAATGCGACCGAGTTCTTTTAGGCGCGCGTCAGCTGACATGCGCTCAGGGCAAAGGGGATTGGGACCCGAAACTGGGCCTGACGGGGTGCTTGGCATGGCTACTTTTCGCGATTGAGATGATGCCAAAGAGGTACCAAAAACTCACGAAAACACAAGCATTTCAATGTTTTGTGGACTATCGCGGCTTGTGAGAAAGGGTTGGCAACTCGCGAAAAGTAAAAGAATGCCGCCGCCCTGGAGGGATCGGGAAGCGCGGCAGCCCATGCGCTGTCTGGTGCAACGACAGGATCGTGGTCAGACGATTTGCCCAACTCTGTGTCGCTGACCCGGTCCGTGGTCTTCGGCGCGCTGGATGTCGTCCTCCTCGACCTGCCACAACTCTTTGAGGACCAGCCCGCGCACCGGCCTATGGTTGCTGCTCATGCCGTTCCGTGGCCGGGCGAGATGGCGGTGTTCCGCAGCCCCTCGACCGATGGCTTTACTCTGCTGACCACCTTCGGCAGCCGCGCCCGGATCGGCACGCTGGTATCGGATTTCTACGCTGGCCCGACCTCGCGCTTCGACCTCGGCAATGCGCTGGTCGTTGATCTGGCCTTCGGCACTCTGGAAAGCGTCACCGATCTGACCCTGTTCGGCGGCGCCAATGCGCTGGCGGTGGAATCTGCGCCGGGCAACTGGGAAATCGTGCAGGCGGGCGCGGCAGAACTGATCGCCTCCGGCCGCTATCGCCTGACCCGGCTTCTGCGCGGCCAGCGCGGCACCGAAGCGGCGATGGGCAATCCGACCCCCGCAGACGCAAGGGTGGTGGTGCTCGACGCCGCCCTTGCTGCACTGCCGATCGCAGAGGCCGATCTCGGCCTGCCGTGGAACTGGCGCATTGGCCCTGCGCCGAGGGTGGTCAGTGATGCCAGCTACACCGCGCTGGCCTTTACGCCCGGAGGGCGAGGCCTCGTGCCCTTCGCGCCGGTCCATCTCGAACAGCCTTGGCGTTTTGCGCGGAGCCCCGGCGATCTGACGATCCGCTGGACGCGGCGATCCCGCGCGCTGGTGGCTGATGCCTGGGAACAGGTCGAGGTGCCGCTGGCCGAAGACTTCGAGAGCTACGACGTCCGGATCCTCGACGGGGCATCGGTCAAGCGCACGCTGACCAGCAGCACGACATCCGTCCTCTATTCCGCCGCCCACCAGACCGCCGATTGGGGCGCGCCGCTCGGCCCCGGCGGCACACTGGCCATCCGCATCTACCAGCTCTCGAACCGCCTTGGTCGCGGCGATCCCGCCGCCGTCATCCTCCAGTTCTGAAGGCCCGCCCCATGTCCGACATCTCCACCCACCTTGGCCTGCCATACCTTCTGGCAGCTCAAGCCCAGAAGCATGTCACCCATAACGAGGCCCTGCGCCTGCTCGACGCCTTGGTGCAGTTGTCGGTCCTCGACCGCACCCGCACCACGCCCCCGGCCAGTCCCGCCGATGGCGACCGGCATCTTGTGGCCTCGGGTGCTGCGGGGCTCTGGGCCGGGTGGGATCTGAACGTGGCCTTCTGGGTCGATGGCGTCTGGATGCGCTTGGTGTCGCGCCCCGGCTGGCTGGTCTGGATCGCGGCGGAACAGGCCTTCGTGGTCTGGAACGGCACCGCTTGGGACGCAGTTGGCGTGCCGCAGGACGTGTCGGATGCGATTTTTAGCCTCGTCAACGATGCAGACCCAACGAAGAAGGTGCTGTTTTCGCTGTCGGGGATCACCACCGGCACGACGCGAACCTTCACGTTGCCCAATACCTCCAGCGAGCTGGCGATCCTCGCGGGCACCCAGACCTTCACTGGCAACAAGACCTTCTCCGGCACGCTGACCGCCTTGAGCACCGTTACTGTATCGGCAGCTTCTGCCAGCATCGGTACGGCGACGACGACCGCCACCTATGGCATGGGCACCGGCGCTACGACCACTGGCGTCACCAAGACCCTGAACCTAGCCACC
>JBBQVR010000239.1:0-2358 GCA_038211355.1 Rhodobacterales bacterium
CACCTTCACCGCCCACGCGGTCTACCTGCCCCGCCCGCGCATCGAGATCGCGGGACCCCAGGGCGTGCAGGCCACCTTCGACTGGATGGCGGCAAAGGCCACCAGCCCGGCGCGCATGTGCACCGCCGTCCTCATCAACACCCTCGTAGGATACTGATCATGATCCGACTGAACCTGACCGCCACGCCGCAATGGCTTGACCTTGCCCCCGGCCTGCGCCTGCTGGTCGGCCCCCTGACGACCGCCCTGATGGTCTCGGCCCGCGCTGATCCTGCCATCGAAGCCTTGCCGGAGGGAGCAACGCGGGAAGCGCTGGCCCTCGCGATGGCCAAAGCCGTGGCCCGGCGCGCAGTGCTGGATTGGGAGGGCGTCGGTGATGCGATCGGCCAACCCACGCCCGTCACCCCTGAAGGTATCGACGCCCTTCTGGAAATCTGGCCCATCTTCGAGGCCTTCCAGACCATGTATGTCGCCAAGGGTCTAATCCTGGACGCAGAAAAAAACGTCTCCGCGCCCTCGCCGAGTGGTCCTTCGGCGGTGGCGACCGGTATTGCGCCGCCTGCCAAGTTGCCTGCCCCGACTGCCCTGCAAGACTGAACCGGCCGCACACGCAGGACGGCTGGCAGGTTTGGGATCTGGTCGGCCGCCTCGGTGGTCAGCTGCGCGTGATCCCGGGCGCGGTGCTGGGATGGGATATGGGCGCGGCCCTCGCCCTCGCGCACGCGCTGGGCATCGACACCCTGATCGCCGCCGAACTGCTGCCCGAGATCGAGGCGGTGATGGTGCGCAAATTGAACGAACAGATGGAAGGAGGCCGCGATGGCTGAAAAGCGTGTGTCCGTCCGCCTCGTCGCGGAGGGCGGCCGCCAGGTGCGCGCCGAGCTGGAAGGCATCGGCTATGCTGGCGCGCGGGGCTTTGGCCGTTTGTCGACCGAGATGGAACTGGCCAACACCCGGCTGGCCAGTTTTGCCCGCAAGGCCGGAATTGCCTTGGCGGCGGTGACGGTTGCGGCGGCCGCTGCTGGGGTGGCGATGGTGCGGTCGGGACTGGAAACCATCGGCGCACAAGCTGACATGGCTGCTTCGCTCCGGACGACGGTCGAAAGCCTGCAAGTGCTGACATGGGCGGGCGAGCTTGCCGGGGTTTCTATGGGCGAGATCGAACAGGCCACCAAGAAGCTGACTACGCGGCTGTCGGAAGCTGCCGCAGGATCGGGATCGGCAGTTGGCGCACTCCGCCGACTGAACCTGACTGCCTCCGAACTTCAGGCCCTCCCGCTCGACCAGCGCATCGTCGCCATTCAGGAAGCCTTGAACCGGTTTGTGCCGGAGGCCGAGCGTGCAGCCGTGGCGTCTGATCTCTTTGGCGACAAGGCGGCGCTGGCGTTCCTGCGCATTGATCCCGCCACCTTGCGTGAGGCGGCGCAGGATGTGCGCGATTTCGGGGTGGCCGTCAGCGCCAGTGATGCCGCCCAGATCGAACGCGCCGGTGATGCCATCGCCAAGCTCAGCCTGATCTGGCTTGGCCTGACCAATCGGCTGACGGCCGCCGTCGCCCCGGCGCTGGAAACCATCGCCAATACGCTGTCCGACATGGCGCGCAGCACCGGGCCCATCGGTATCGCGATCAATGCGCTGTTCGACAACATCGGTCGCCTGACCACCTACGCTGCCACCTTCGCCACGCTGATGGCGGGGCGCTGGGTGGCGGGGCTGGCTGCCGCCGCGCTTTCGGTGCGTGGCCTCGCTACCGGCCTCGTCATCCTGCGCGGTGCCCTGATCCGTACTGGCATCGGCGCCCTGATCGTGGGCGCAGGTGAATTGGTGTTCCAGTTCACCCGGCTCGTCGCGGGCGCGGGAGGATTTGGCGCGGCGATTGGCCTTCTGAAAGATCTGGCGCTCGAGGTCTGGGACCGCATTGGCCTTGGCGCAGCCTCTGCCTGGTCGAAGATCGAGGCCAGTTGGGCCGGGCTGCAGGCCACGATCTATGGCGCGATGCAATCATCGGTGGAGGCGGTGACCAGCTTCGGCAACTCGGCAGCGGGCATCTTCAAGGGAGCCTATGAGGCGGTGAAGTCGATCTGGGGCCAGCTGCCCGGTGCGATTGGCGATTTTGCCTTTCAGGCCGCAAACGGGTTGATCGGTGGGGTCGAAGCCATGCTGAACGGCGTGGTCACCCGGATCAACAACTTCATCAATGGCTTGAATGCCGCGCTGGACCTCTTACCAGATTGGGCTGTCGGCGAAGGCGGGGTGCGGATCGGCACCCTTGATCCAGTGGCGCTGGGCCGGATCGACAATCCGTTTGCCGGGTCTGCCGCTGCGGCAGGAGCCGCTGCCGCTGAAGCCTTCTCGGCC
>JBBQVR010000240.1:0-2350 GCA_038211355.1 Rhodobacterales bacterium
CGTCGCGGGATTGCGGCAAGGGGCGCGCTGCAAAGCCTGTGGAGACTGCCTTGGAACGGCTCAGACAGCTGGTGACGTCGCCCCGCACCGAGCGGTTCATCCTCGCCCTGATCATTCTCAACGCGATCACCCTCGGCCTCGAGACGAGTCCTTGGGTGATGGCGCGGTTCGGGTCGGTGCTGGGGTGGTTCGACAAGGCGGTGCTGGCGATCTTCGTGGTCGAGGTGGTCGCCAGGATCGCGGTGCACCGCGCGGCCTTCTTCCGGGACCCGTGGAGCCTGTTCGACTTCACCATCGTGGCCATTGCGCTGGTTCCAACCTCCGGTGCCTTCTCGGTGCTGCGCGCGCTGCGCATCCTGCGGGTGCTGCGGATGATCACCCTGGTGCCGTCGCTGCGTCGGGTGGTCGGGGCGCTGATCAGCGCCCTGCCGGGGATGGGGTCGATTACCCTGCTGCTCGGGCTGATCTTCTATGTGGCCTCGGTCATGGCCACCAAGCTGTTCGGCGGCGACTTCCCGCAGTGGTTCGGCTCGATCCCGGCCTCGGCCTATTCCCTGTTCCAGATCATGACGCTGGAGAGCTGGTCGATGGGAATCGTACGGCCGGTGATGGAGGTCCACCCCTACGCCTGGATGTTCTTCGTGCCCTTCATCCTGTGCACGACCTTCACCATGCTGAACCTGTTCATCGGCATCGTCGTCAACGCCATGCAGAGCGAGCATGAGGAAGAGGCCAAGGCCGAGCGGCACAAGCTGGAGGTTGACCTGCGCCGGGCCAGCGATGAGCGCCAGCAGGTCCACGCCGAGGAAATGGCCGACATGGCCGCTCTGCGAGGCGAGATCGCCGAGCTGAGGCGGGCGATCGGCGATCTGGCCTCCAGCCTGCCGGCGCGGGGTGGCTAGGCGCGCCTGTGGCGGTGTAGAAGGCGGCTGCCCCGCTTCAGAGGACGGTCGCTTGCCCTGGATTCAAGTCAATGGCGAATCGCGCGCGGTCTCGGCGGTCACCATCCTGGCGCTGGTCGAGGAGCTCGGGCTGGACGTCCGCAAGGTGGCGGTCGAGCGTAATCTGGAGATTGTGCCCAGGTCGCTGCATGGGTCGACG
Source organism: Rhodobacterales bacterium (assembly GCA_038211355.1). GTDB lineage: Bacteria > Pseudomonadota > Alphaproteobacteria > Rhodobacterales > Rhodobacteraceae > Tabrizicola. Next base: position 1,102 of record JBBQVR010000240.1, read on the forward strand.
GCGCTGGCCGAGGGGGACCGGATCGAGCTGGTCCAGTTCGTTGGCGGGGGGTGACCAAATTGGTCGCACTGAAATGCTTTGCGCCAAACCCCTCCGTGCGCTCTGATGAAACTGCAGGGAGAACCATGGACCGAGAGATAAAGACCGCTCTGGGGGCCGCCGCCGGAATCTCCGGACTGGTGATCGCCTTTATATTTTTGTTCCGGTACGCCGTGCCGGCGGTGCTGGAGGCACCTTTCTCCGGCAGTCTGATTACGGCGTCGGTGCTGGGCATTGCGGGCATACTGGTGCTGGTCTGGGCCGGTTCGCGGCTGTGGGCCTGGGCCATCAATTCATTGAAGCGTTGAGGAGCGGATAGCGGATGTCGAATTTCGGGTCGGGTATGTCAAACATCAAACTGCCGATCGGCGGCGCGGGCGGATCGCCGCAGCGGGTGGTTTCTCTCGTCACTTTGATCGGCCTGCTGATCGTGATCGGTACGATCTCGGTGGGCTCCTGCAGCGTGACGGTCGAGAGCGGCTTCATGGGAATCAAGACCACAAAATTCGGCCCCAACCCCGGCGTCCAGCGCGCGGAGCTGGGTCCCGGTTTCCACTGGGAAGGTATTGGCGAGAAGATTCGCACCTATCAGACGCTGCAGCGGACCTACAGCTATACCCGTGAAGCCAACGCCGACGGCGGTGCCAACGAAGAGATCACCTTCTCCGACAATCTCGGCCTGCCGATGACGGCCGACGTGGCCCTGACCTTCCGCGTCCGCGAGGACAAGGCCGCCGACCTGTTCGCAACCTGGCGCCAGGAGTTCGATGCCTTCATCGACGGGCCGCTGCGGACCTCGGTGCGCGCCGCCATTGCGCGGGAAACCGAGAAGCTGCCGGTCGCGTGCAATGCCCAGCAGTCGGCGACGCCGAATACCCAGCCGATCGTGCCCGGCGGGCCCGTGGCGACCCCCGGCACGCCCGACGCCGAGGACTGCCCGGGCCAGCTGATCGGCCCCGGACGCCAGATCGCGTTGCAACAGGCGATGCAGGCGCTGCAACGCGAGTGGTCGCCGCAGGGGCTGGAGATCATCCGCATGGAATGGGTCGGGTCGATCCGATATCCGGAGACGGTGCTGGCGGCGATCCAGTCGCGCACCACGGCCGAACAGAACACCCGCGCCGCCCTCGAGCGGGTCAATCTGGAGCGCGCCAACGCCGAGGCGCGGATCGCCCAGGCGCGGGGCCAGGCCGAGGCCAACCGGCTGCTG
>JBBQVR010000241.1:0-2343 GCA_038211355.1 Rhodobacterales bacterium
TAAGATAGTCGAGGAATAACAGGAGTGTCCCGATGTCCGCCCGCAACAGTGAACGCAGCTTTGGCACCGTCACCCGCGTTTTCCACTGGCTGACGGCGCTGTTGATCCTGACAGCGATCCCGCTTGGGGTCATCGCAAACCAACTGCCCTATGACACGGCCGAGGCGCTGGCCCGCAAGGCGCAGCTCTTTTCCCTGCACAAGACGCTGGGGGTGGCGGCCTTTCTTCTGGGGCTGGCCCGCATTGTCTGGGCGCTTTTCGAACGCCATCCCGCACCGCTTCACCCCGACCGCGAGGTTGAGTTGACGCTGGCGGGCGCGGTGCATTGGTTGCTCTATATCTCGTTGGTGGCCGTGCCACTGACCGGCTGGGTGCATCATGCCGCCGTCACCGGCTTTGCCCCAATCCTGTGGCCCTTCGGCCAGACCCTCCCCTTCGTCCCGCAGTCCGAGGCGCTGGGAACGGCCGCCGGTGCTGCCCATTGGGTGTTCACCAAGCTGCTGGGCCTCGCGATCCTGCTGCATATCGCGGGGGCGCTGAAGCACCACCTGATCGACAAGGACGCCACGCTGCTCCGCATGCTGCGCGGCGTGCCAGCCCCCGCCCGGCCCAAGGCGGTGCGCAGGGGCGGCCTGCCCGTGCTGGTGGCCTTCGTTCTTTACGCAGCGGGCGCTGGTATCGCGGCCCTTCTGGTCCCGAATGGCGAAGCGGTCGCCGCGAATGTGGCCCCAGCGGAAGGTGCTGTTGCATCAGCTGAAACCACCGGCAACTGGCGCGTGACCGAAGGCACGCTGGGCCTGACCGTCCGCCAGATGGGCGCGGATGTGACCGGCAGCTTCGCCACATGGTCAGCCGATATCCGCTTTGATGAGGCGGCAACGGACGGAACCCATGGCACGGTCAGCGTCACCATCGACACCGCCAGCCTGACCCTTGGCAGCGTGACCAAACAGGCGCTTGAGGCTGAGTTCTTTGATGTGGCCACACATCCGACCGCCACCTACACCGCCCAGATCCTGCCTGCGCCCAATGGCTACATCGCCAAAGGCATGTTGACCCTCCGCGGTGCCACGCAACCGATTGACCTGCCGTTCACGCTGGAGATCACCGGCGATCAGGCCCGAATGGTGGGCACCGTCACCCTGGACCGCCGCGATTTCGGCATGGGGCCCAGCTACGGCGATGAAGCCTCGGTCGGGTTTGCGGTGGTGGTAGCGATTGACCTTATAGCCAACCGGGCTGAGTGATCCTCACGCCCGGCAATGAAAAAGGCCGCCCGGTTGCTCGGGCGGCCTTTCCTTTTCAGCCCTTGGGATCGGTCACTCGACCGCCATCGCCTCAAAGCTGATCTGGATCTGCACTTCGTCGCTGATGAAGGGGACATAGTTGCCAAGACCGAAATCCGACCGCAACACCGTGGTGGTCGCGGTAAAGCCAAGCGCCGGTTTGCCTTCGAAGGGCGGCAGCGGGTAGGCCTCAGCCTTGTTCAGCGTGGTTTCCAGAACAACGGCCTTGGTCACACCGTTCAGCGTCAGATCGCCGGTGATGGTGCCGGTGGTGTCGCCAGTGATTTCCACAGCGGTCGAAGTGAAGCTGACGGTTTCATCTTCCGCCGCATCAAAGAAATCCGGCGACATGAAGTGTTCAAAGCGGGCTTCCCAGCCGGTCAGCATCGAACGGACCGGGAAAGTCACCGAAACGGTCGATGCGGTCGGCGCCTCGGCGTCATAAACGACTTCGCCGCCAAACCCCGAGAACATGCCGTAGCCGGTCGAATAGCCAACGTGGTTATACGAAAAGATGATCTGCGCGTGGCTGGCGTCGATGGTATAGGTCAGCGGCGCGGCCAGGGCCGGGCTGGTGGCAAGGGCCGCAACGGCGGCAAGGGTTGCAAAACGGGTCATTCTTCACCTGTGGATCGGGGGCGCATCGGCCCGGTTGACAAGGGGCAAGATGCGCGGGGGTGCTGCATCGCGGCAATCCGGCACTTGGGAAGGATGACTGTTCGCCAGCGAACAGAAGGCCGGCGGAAATCCTCGCTTTGCGCAAGACAGCCCAATGGCAAAGGTCGGCGGCAAAGGACGGCCATTTCCCTTGCACCTGCGGCAATCCTCTGTATAAAGCCGCATCTTCCTTGCAAAACCATGAAACGGCGATGCCTCTCGTGGACGGGCCGCAAGGAAGTTTGCCCGTCCTGTGAAGCCGCCCCGAGACGAAGGATACCTGCATGCCTCTGTATGAGCATGTCTTCATTTCGCGTCAGGACCTGTCCAACGCGCAAGCCGAAGGCCTTATCGAACACTTCTCGACCGTGATCGCGGACAACGGTGGCAAGATCGTCGA
>JBBQVR010000242.1:0-2312 GCA_038211355.1 Rhodobacterales bacterium
GACGCGGCACAGGTCGAGGCGCGGCGCATCACGGTCGACACCACCCGCATCGCCTCGGAAAGCTTCCCGATGGCGATCCCCCCTGAAGAGGCCGAACGCCGCTGCCGCCGCGCGCTGATGGAAGCATGGGTTGGCCGGGAAAGTGCGGTATTTCGCTTGCCGCCCTCTCGTCTGGCGCTGGATCCCTGCGACGTCATCCTGCTCGACCACGATGGTCGCCTCACTGAAATGCGGCTTGTGTCCATCGCGGACTCCGACCTGCGCAGTGTCGATGCCGTCCGTCAGGACCGGGCCGTCTATGATCTGCCGCCCGGAGAGCCTCGACCGGCGTTCCTGTCGACCCCGACTGTGTTCGGCGCACCCGATGTGGTGTTGCTAGACCTACCTCAGTTGCGCGAAGATCAGCCCGCGCATCGGCCTATGGTCGCGGCGCATGCCAAACCATGGCCGGGCGAGATCGCCGTCTATCGCAGTGCCGCAACCGACGGCTTTGCCCTGCTGACCACCTTCAGTTCGCGGGCGCGCATGGGTGTGCTGGCAGCGGATTTCTTCGCCGGGCCAGTGTCGCGGTTCGATCTGGGCAATGCGCTGGTGGTCGATTTCTATTCCGGCACATTGGAAAGCGTCACAGACATCACCCTGCTGGGCGGCACCAATGCGCTGGCCATCGAGACTGGCGCTGGGCAATGGGAAATCGTTCAAGTGGGGTCAGCCGAACTGATCGCCCCGGGCAGATACCGGCTGACCCGATTGCTGCGGGGCCAGCGCGGAACCGAAGGGGCTATGGTTGCGATGGTACCGACTGGCGCGCGGTTTGTTGTGCTGGATACGGCCATCACGTCCCTGCCCATTGCTGAAGCCGATCTGGGCCTGCCGTGGAACTGGCGCATCGGCCCTGCGTCCAAGCCTGTCAGCGACGAGACCTTTGTTGGCACCACCTTCACCCCGGAAGGCACTGGGCTGCGGCCTTTCTCTGTAGCCCATGTCGAACAGCCATGGCGCACCGCCCGCAGTCCGGGCGACTTGACGATCCGTTGGACGCGCCGGTCGCGGTCGCTGGCCGCCGACACCTGGGGTGCGGGCGATGTGCCGTTGGCCGAGGACAGTGAAGCCTACGAGCTGGAAATCCGTGATGGCGGTACCATCAAGCGCACGCTGACCGCGACCACCACCAGCGCCCTCTACACCGCCGCCCAGCAGACCGCCGATTGGGGCGCGCCCCTCGGGCCCGGACAATCCCTCGCCATCCGCATCCACCAGCTTTCGGCCTTGATCGGCCGGGGCGCTGAGCGATCCGCCACGCTCATCTTCTGAAAGTAAGACAATGTCCGACATTACCACCCACCTCCTGCTGCCTTACATCCTCGCATCGCAGGCGCAAAAGCATGTCACCCATAACGAAGCGCTACGGCTGCTGGATGCAATGGTGCAGCTATCCGTTCTGGACCGCACACGCGCGGTTCCACCGGCCAGCCCCGTCGACGGCGACCGGCATATCGTGGCGTCAAGCGCGACTGGCCTCTGGACAGGGTGGGATTTGAACGTAGCCTTCTGGGTCGATGGGGTCTGGATGCGGCTCGTGCCACGCCCGGATTGGCTGGCGTGGATTGCGGCAGAACAGACCTTTGTCGTCTGGAATGGGTCGGCATGGGATCTGGTCGGCGAACCGGTCGACGTGTCGGATGCCATCTTCAGTCTGGTGAATGATGCCGACCCGACCAAGAAGGCGTTCTTCTCGCTCTCGGGGATCAGCACCGGAACCTCCCGCACATTCACCCTGCCGAACACCTCGTCAGAACTGGCGATCCTCGCGGGCACCCAGACCTTCAGCGGCAACAAGACCTTCTCAGGTTCGCTGACGGCGTCGGGTGCCGTGTCCTTCACCGGCACGCTGACGGCCTCGGGCACGGTCACGGTTTCGGCGGCGGCAGCCTCGATCGGCACCGCCATCACCGCTGCGACCTATGGGATGGGCATCGGGATCAATCCGACCGGCGTGACCAAGACCCTGAACCTCGGTACCGGCGGCGCATCCGGATCGACCACGGTCGTCAACATCGGCTCGGCGACCGCAGGCGCTGGTGGCACGACTGTGATGAACACGCCCACGGTGACCTTCGCCAATGCGGTGACACAGGTCGGCATGCCACAAGCCAACCTGACCGCGCAGTTCTTGGGCCTCGGCGGGGCCACAGCGGACAGCTTCAACCGCTTGTCGATGAACACCCCAGCCGTGCTATTGAACAATGCCGGTGCGGGGATCGAAGCCACCGTCAACAAGGCAGCCGCCGGAAACGATGCGGCGTTTGCAT
>JBBQVR010000243.1:0-2301 GCA_038211355.1 Rhodobacterales bacterium
CTTGGCGCCGCCAAGGTCGGACGGTGACAGGACCTTGGCCGCGCGGGGGACGTCAGGGGCCGGGCGGGTGGCCCAGTCGGGCATGGTGACCTTCTGCGCAGATTGCTGGACAGCCGTCACCGGCAGGGGCCAGTCACCAAAGCCATGCCGCAGTACGCCGCCCTCCAAGTTAAGGGCAATCGCCTTTTCCACCCCGGCGCGGATCAGGTTGTACCAGCAATCGGGCTGCTTCACCTCACCCTTGGCCACCGTGATCAGCCAGCAGCGCGCCCGTGTCATGGCGACATACAAAAGGCGCAGCCGTTCCGCCGCCTCCCGCGCCTGCCTTGCTTCGCGTTCAGCGGTGATCAGGGCGGGGCTTTCGTCTTTGCGAACCTTCCAGACCGCCTCGCCCCCCGGCAGACGGTACAGTTCATCCTTGTCATTCGGCTTGCGGTCGCCGGTGTCGGGCAGGATCACGATCTCGGCCTCCAGGCCCTTGGCGCCGTGGACTGTCATCACCCGGATGCGCGACCCTTCGGCGTCAAGCTGGCGCTTCACCTCCACCTCATCCGTGCCCATCCAGACCAGGAAACCGGTCAGGCTGGGCACGTCTGACGCCTCATAGGCCAGCGCCTGCGACAGAAGTTCGTCAATCCCATCCTCAGCCTCTGGCCCCAGCCGGGCCAGCAGCTTTCGCCGCCCGCTATGGCGGTGCAGGACCCGTTCGATCAGGTCATAGGGGCGCAGAAAGTCGGCCTGCCCGCGCATGTCATTCAGGAAAGCGCGGGTGTCGGCATGGCCGGGGTGATCACGCAGCGCCTCCCACAGATAGCCCTTGCGGGGCTGCGCCAGCTGGTAGAGGTCACGCTCCGACCAGCCGCAAAGGGGCGAGCGCAAGACGGCGGCAAGCGACAGGTCATCCTCCGGCGTGTCAAGGAACGCCAGCAATGCGGTCAGGTCCTTGACGGCCATCTCGCCGCCAAGGTTCAGCCGGTCTGCCCCTGCAATGGGCAGGTCCAACGCCTTGCAGGCACGGATGATCTCATGAAACAGCGGCGACCGGCGCTGCACCAGGATCAGGAAATCACCGTAATGCACCGCCCGCACAGACGGCCCGCCGTTGCGCGGGACCTGCGGGATCTGTTCACCCCCCGTCACCAGCGCCTTGATGCGGGCGGCAATGTCGCGGGCCAGCACAACCTCGGCATCCTCGGGGTGGGGCTGATCCAGCGGGTCATCCCACGGGCCTTGCTCCAGCTTTTCCGCGGTTTCCACGACGGGCCAGACATCCACCCGTCCCGGCAAGCCTTCGTTAAAGGCGATGTGGCGAGAGTCACCGCCAATCGCCTCAATTTCCGGGCCATCAAAGGTGCGGTCCACCACCGAAAGGATCGCGGGTGAGGATCGGAAGGAATGGGTCAGTGACCGCAGCCGCAGCGCCTCACCCCCCGCCAGCCGTTCCTGAAACAGGTCGCGCTTGCGGTCAAAGGCCACCACATCGGCGCCCTGAAAGGAATAGATCGACTGCTTCTTGTCGCCCACGACAAACAGCGTCCGTTCCCGGTTGCTGGCCCCTTGGCCCGAGGTCAGCTCGGCGGCAAGGTTTTCGATCAACTCCCATTGGTCGGGGCTGGTGTCCTGCGCTTCGTCCACAAGGATGTGATCTATCCCGCCATCCAGCCGGAAGAGGACCCAGGCCGCCAGCCCCCGGTCCGTCAGCAGCGCCCGCGCGCGGGTGATCAGATCGTCAAAGTCCAAAAGACCCCGCGCAGCCTTGCGCGCCTCATATTCCGGCAGGAAGACGGCGGCGAACTGGTGCAGGGCCAGGGTCTTTTCGGCTGAGGCAAGGGCAAGCTGGGCTTCCCGCGCCTCGGCCACACGCAGCATGAAGGCGTCGAATTCTTCTGTAAGGTCCCCCATCGACTTGCGTGCGTTTTTGGTCGGTACGCTGGCAAGCTTTGCGCTTGGAAGCGCTTTGCCCTCTTTTTGATAGAGTAGCTCTTTGAAAAGCTGCTCAATATGCTCGGGCGTCGGGGCCTGAGGGTCGATCCCGGCAAGGATGTTGCCAAGGTCAACCATGGTCTTGGTCGCGGATCGAAAGATGGGAATGACCGCTTCGAAAAGCAGGTCCTCACCCCCAGCGAAGGCAACCGTCACTGGGTAGTCCGCATCCGCTCGCGGCGGCAGGCCGAACAACCGCCACACCGCATCTGCCCCCAAAGGCGGCGTGAAGGATGCCCGATTGCGCGCGATCTGTTCGACCAGCTTGGCGAAATCCTCACCATCCTGCACCTCGGTCAGGCGGCGGATGGCGGCGGG
>JBBQVR010000244.1:0-2167 GCA_038211355.1 Rhodobacterales bacterium
ATAGATGTTCTGGTCGTCATCGCCCACGGCAAACAGGCTGATCCGCAGGTCGGGGTCGTCCAGTGACCGACCCGCCACCGCCCCGATCAAGGCATATTCTTCGGGGCCGATGTCCTGATACTCGTCCACCAGCAGCCAGCGAAAGCCCTGGATCAAAGTTTCGCGCAATGCCTCGGCCTCGGGCTTTGTCAGACCATCGCCGCGCAGCAGCGCCACAGCCTGCAGGATGATCCCGTCAAAGTCACGCGGGCCGTCGCTATCGCCCGCAAAACTCGCCCCCACCAGCCGCATCGCCAGAGAATGGCAGGTCGACACCGAAACCCCCGCCGCATCATCCCCGATGAGGCGGCGCAGGCGTTCGCGGATTTCGGCGGCGGCATGGCGATTGTAGGTGAGCACAAGGATGCCGCGCGGGTCTTCGCGCCGCACGCGGATCAGATAGGCGATCCGGTGCACCAGCACCCGCGTCTTGCCCGACCCCGGACCCGCCAGCACCAGAACGTTGGTCTGCTCGCGGTCATCGCGCACGATCTCGGCTTGAACAGGATTGTCCAGCGCATCGACGATTGTCCGCCATGAGGTGCCCGTGGTTTGCCGCCGGATTTCAGCGCCTCGCCCCGGCAACCAGCGGCGCAGAAAGGCGTCGCGGGCCAGCACGAAGTAATCCTCGGACAGGCGCTGTGCCTGATCCATCGCGGCAAGGCCCTGTTCGGCATAGGCAGCCATCACATGGGTCTGGATCGTCGTTTCCCCGTAATGCTCGTCCAGCGCCGCGAAGTGCTGTTCGGTGAACCGCCCGCCCTTTGGGTTTAAATGCACCGTTATCGCCGGTCGAAAGACGGTCAGCCCACGGCCCAATGTCACCACCTGTTGCTCGTGCAACCAAAGAAGCGAGCGGTCCATCAGACGGGTCATGTCCTTGATCTCGGCGCGCAGCAAGGCGTCGCCATTCAGTGCCGCGGCCATGTCGCCCAGCGTGGTTTCCACCTGGATATCCTTGCCGCGCGTGCCTTTCGCGACCTTGCCCGCCAGATGCGCCAGCAGCACCTGTGCCCCCTGCCTGCGCAGATCGGCGGTGCGCTCCACCACCGGCCACGACCGTTCCACCCGGACAAACAGAGTGTTCCGGCTGACCTTGCGCAGGGTCAGATTGCCCCGACCACCATCCTGATCGCGCCCATCCTGCGCCATACCGCGCAAGACCAGTTCCACAAGATCGGGGCGAATGTGGCGGTGGCCTTTGTCGCGTAAAGCCTGACAGGTCTCGGTCAGGTGCAAAGGCTGCGCCTCGGCCCCTTGCGCCTCGGGCACCGCCTCGCGCATCAGGGCGATCAAGTCACCCTCCATCTGCGCCGCGAGATCGAGGCGGCGGATGGAGGCATCTTCGACCCCCAGATGTACAAAGACCGTGACGGCCGTGTCATTGCTGGCGATGCCCAGCGTTTCCAGATCGGCCAGCGCCTTGTGCAGCGTCCGTCCCGACAAGCCGCAAGCGCCCGTGAGGTCGTCGGTCGAGACACCCTCATCCGGTGACGCATTCATCACATGGCGCACAAGGTCCAGAAGTTGCGTGCGGCGCGTGCCGGTTATTTGCGCGCGCTCGAAGATCGCCGCCGCCTCTTCTACCGTGCGGATGCGCAGCGAGGACGGAAAGATCTGAACCCGGTTTTCCTCCCGCGACAAGAGTTTTGCCTCTTCCAGCCAGGCGACAGCCGTTTTGACCCGCGTGTCATCCGTCGCCTTGTCGCGCTCGAACTCCTGATCCCTTTCCTCGCGCACGATCTCGCCCGGGGTGGCAACCACCTCGCCGGATTTGTGCTTTTCCATCCTGCGCAGCGCTTTCAGGATCGCGCCGATTTCGTGCCGGGCCAGACGCGAGCGGGCGGAGAGCGAGAATTGCCGCTCGACATCGTCGGCGGCGAATAACAGCACGCAATTTGCAGGCGCCTGGTCACGGCCCGCGCGGCCCGCCTCTTGCAGATAATTCTCCAGCGATCCCGGAATATCGCCATGCACGACCAGACGAATATCGGGCTTGTCGATCCCCATGCCAAAGGCGTTGGTCGCGGCGATCACCCGCAGGTCGCCTATACGAAACCCCTCCTGAACCTCGCGCTTGCGCTCGGATGTCAGCCCGGCGTGGAAATAGTCGGCCGCCAGCCCCTGG
>JBBQVR010000245.1:0-2147 GCA_038211355.1 Rhodobacterales bacterium
ACATGAATTGGCAGGGCTGGCCCGACGCCGCCCCCGAGAAGGGACCTGCTCCGGCCTACGCCAAGCAGCAGTGGGAAAAGCCCAAGCGCCTGATGATTTGGGCCAAGCCAGGCGAGGCGGGGGATTTCTCCAAGACCGAGAACTGGGTGGTCTACGGCGCCGCGCCGAGCGGCAGCGCCTGGTGGGATGAGGAGACCGACATCCTCCTGCCCTCCGCCAGCGCCAGTGCCCTTAAGCCCTACAGGCTGAACCCCGGCATCCATCCCCAGCTGCCCGAAGGGCGCATGACCATCACCGTGCGTCACTTCATCGTCGAGCGCGGCGCCTACATCCAGTCGCAGGGCGCCAAGGTCTTCGGCAACGAGTGGGTGCGGAAGGGCGGGCGCATCAACATGCGCTACATGAACGGCTTTTTCGGCGGCAAGAACACCCTCTGCCGCGTCGATGGCCCCATGGTCTACCTGCTTGGGGTGAACTCCAGCGACGTCACGTGGGGCCTCTGGAGCGCTGCCGACAAAGAGCGCCTGCGCCCCGAAAGTGAGCAGGACATCTGCCAGTACCTGACCGTCGAGAAGGACGCGGGCGCCTCGGTGGAGTTCCTCGGCGTCATCACCAGCCGCGACAAGATCCAGATCGTCACGGGCATGGCCATCGCCGGACCCGATAGCCAGATCATGTCCGACAACCGCAATGGCGACCATGTCCACCCCGCCGCCACCCTGGCGCTGATGGATGGCGCGCTTTGGGGCAAGCGGCTCAACTTCTGCCGTCCCGACTCCATCGAGGTCCAGGGCACCCTTTGGGCCGGCCTGCCCGACCGTCCGCTGACCCGCGATGCCACCCTTCTCCTCAACATGAAGGACTACACCAGCCTGATGAGTGGCAATGATCGTCGCGACGCCGCTGGCCTGCGCCTCCACCCCAAGGCCACCATGCGGGTGCACAGCAGCGATCCCACCAAGGCCCGGCTGGTCATCCGCAGCGGCCGTTGCGATACTGGTCCCGGCCCTCTCGATTCCGGTTCCGATAACAGTAAACTCAGCCAGGCCAAGTTCCGCTGGCAGGCCCTGCCTCAGTACATCGACGTGCTGCTGCTTGGCGATGCGGTCCTGGACGGCGTGGTCTTCGAAGATCTGTGGAAGGGAGGCGTGCGTTTCGCCGACCTCACGCAGAAAGACGCGTGGAAGAACATCACCTTCGCCCCGAGCTGTCAGAGCCAGAAGCCCGAGGACTGCTACGGCATCTACACCAAGAACACCCCGCCCAGCGGCTGGAGCGAGGACCCGGCGGTCAAGACGCCGCCTGCTCTCGGCGAGCCTGAGCCGGCCTGCGACGGCAACGCCGAGGTGGCGACACTGCGCGAGGCGGAAAAGGCGGCCGACGCCAAGTTCAACCAGGCCAACCGCGCCTACAAGTCGCTCAAGGGCGACGATGAGGCCATCATCAAAGGCATGGTCGCGATGGCCGATGCCCGTTGGGAGCTGTGGAAGGTCCAGCGCGCGAAGTGGCTGGCGATCATCGCCGCCCAGGCCAAGGTCGGCAAATAGATGGTCATGCGATCCGCATCGCCTCGCGTGTGTCGCGCCGGGTGATGCGGGTCCAGTAAGGATCCCAACCATGTTCACCAAACCCACCCATCTCCGGCTGCTCACCCTCTCCCTCGCGCTGATCTTGGGGCAGCTACCGCTGTGGGCGATCATCAATCCCTTTAATCAGCCGATGGATCAGGTCAGTATCCACCGCAATGTCGTCATCCTCGCCGTCACCGCCCGTGACGAGAAGGGACGGTTCATCACTGCCAAGGTCGTCAGGGTCACCAAGGGCGACTTCGCCCCCACCGAGGTCCGCATCGGCATCGACGGCGATGCTGAGGAGGCGCTCTATAACCTCGCCGTCGGCCAGACCGTGGTGGCCTTCGTCAGCAAGAATCGGAACCGGCAAAAGGACGAGTTGGTCTGCTACGCCGGCGCCGGCACCTGGTTCCTGGGCAAGACGCCTGATATGGCCATCCCGGAGCGCTGGCAGTGGTCGGAGGTGGGCGATCCCAACGCCTTAGGCGGCATCTTCAACGGCAGCTCCGCCCGACTCGCCGAGCTGGTGGTCGACCTGTCTGAGGGGCACGACTTCTTCCCCGCCAAGCCGTCCTG
>JBBQVR010000246.1:0-2117 GCA_038211355.1 Rhodobacterales bacterium
CAATCTGATCGAAATCAAAGGCGTGTCCCACGCCTACCGCACTGCATCGGGCCCCTTGCCCGTGCTCGACGACCTAACGCTTGGCATCCCCGAAGGCGAATTCGCGGCCGTCGTCGGACCCTCCGGCTGCGGCAAGTCCACCCTGACAAGGCTGGTCGCGGGCCTAATGTTTCCCGATAAGGGCGAGGTCTGGCTGCATGGCAAGATCGTCAAATCCCCGCGCAAGACGGTGGGCATGGCGTTCCAGAACCCGGTCCTGCTGGAATGGCGATCGATCCTTGAGAATGTTATCCTGCCTTTGGAAATCGTGGCACCCTCGACGCCCCGCGCCCGGCGTGTGGCCCGGGCCGAGGAACTGCTGGCGATGGTGGGACTGACCGGGTTCGAAGGCAAACGCCCTTCCGAACTTTCGGGCGGCATGCGCCAGCGTGCCAGCCTTTGCCGCGCCATCGTGCACAAGCCCTAGGTGCTGATCATGGACGAACCCTTCGGCGCGCTCGATGCCTTCACGCGCGAAGACCTGTGGCAGACCATGCGCGATTTGCGCGCGGCGGAACCCTTCACCTGCGTTCTGATTACCCATGACCTGCGCGAAAGCGTGTTTCTGGGCGATCAGGTCTTTGTGCTTTCCGGCCGCCCGGCACGGACCCAAGCCGTGCTTGCGGTTGATCTGCCCGCTGACCGCACCCTCGACATCCTGTTCGAGAAAAAGGCGCAGGACATGCTGCATTACCTGCGCGACCAGATCCGTCTGGCTCAGGGTCGAGACGGGGGCACGCATTGATGGAAACCTTGCGCAAGGCGCTGGTGCCACTGTCGGCCGTCGTGATCTTCCTGATCCTGTGGGAGGCGCTGGTCTGGGTCAACGACTGGCCGAATTACAAGATGGCCGCTCCGTCAGACCTGCCCCCCGCCTTCTGGCGCTTTCGCTGGATGTTTCTGGAAATGGGCTGGCAGACGCTGTGGCGCACCGTGCTGGGCCTTGGCCTTGCGGTGATCTTCGGCACGCTGATCGGGATGGTGATGGGCTTTTCCCGGCTGGCGCGGGATGGGCTTTATCCGCTGCTGGTCGGGTTCAATGCCATCCCCAAGGCGACGCTGGTTCCGGTCATTTCCCTTATCTTCATCGGCCAGCATGATCTGAACACCGTGCTGATGGCCTTCATGATCAGCTTTTTCCCCATCGCGGTGTCCGTCGGCATCGGCCTGTCCACGCTGGAACCCGAATACCGCGACATCCTGCGCAGCCTTGGGGCCAGTCGGATGACGATCTTCTGGAAGATCGCCCTGCCCAAGACCCTGCCGGAATTCTTTGGCGCGCTGAAGGTCTCGGTCACGCTGGCCTTCATCGGCACCAATTTGGTCGAGATCGTCGCCCCGCATGGCCGGGGCCTGGGGGCGCTGTTCAAGTCGGGCGAGACGAACGGCGATTATCCCTTGATGTTTGCCGTGCTGATCGCCCTCGCAGCACTTGGCATCCTTTTGTATTACGCCGTTCTGGTCCTGGAAAAGATCTTTGCGGGCTGGGCTGAACGGCCAGCAGGCTGATCGGCACCGGCCCGCCGTTCAGCCCCTGTCGTCAGCGGGGCTAAGGTCAAACGTCTCACCCGGGTAGAACTTGGCCAGCCGCACGTCGGCGGATCTGGCATGGCCCTCCATGCCCTCAAGCCGCGAGATGCGGGCAGTGGCCACCGCCAACTCACGTGATGCGGCGCGGGTGGCGCGTTGCCAGGTCACCGTCTTCATGAACTTGTGGACCGAAAGCCCGCCGGTATAGCGCCCGGCGCCCGAGGTTGGCAGCACATGGTTTGGCCCGGAACATTTGTCACCGAATGCGACGGTGGTTTCCTCACCCAGGAAAAGCGAGCCGTAAGATTGCAGCCGCCGCAGCCACCAGTCCAGATTGGCGGCCTGCACATGCAGGTGTTCGGGGGCGTAATCATCGGCGACCCGGGCCATCGCTTCGGCACTGTCGCACAACATCACCTCGGCATAGTCGGCCCAGGCGGCGCGGGCGCTGGTGGCGTTCACCTGCGGCAGTTGGTCAATCAAGGTGGGCACCAACGCCATGACCCGGTCGGCCAAGGCCCGGTCGGTTGTCACCAGCCAGACGGGCG
>JBBQVR010000247.1:0-2111 GCA_038211355.1 Rhodobacterales bacterium
GATCTGCACGCCGCCGTAGGCTTCGCGGCGCTCTGCCAGCCGCTGCCACTCGGGGGCGTCGCCCGACTCCACCCACGTTTCGCCCAGAAGCGTGTTTCGGGCGACGCGCAGCATCTCTTCCGAGCCTTGGGCTGCGAGCCATTCCCGCGCGACCTGCTGCCAGCTTTTCCAGCCAAGGGGCGAATAGAGCGCCGAGATATGGAACCCGATGGAATGCGGATCGGCGGACACAGCCGTTGCCCGCCATTCCCCACGCTCCAGCATTTTTGTCTTGTGATGCTCCGCGATGGGGCGCTCGCAGCCCTCGCAATGATAGGCGGCGGTGTCGGGCCGACCTTTTTCCCAGCGTAGGCGTTCGAACTGCAGCCATTGCATCGCGCCGCAATGCGGGCAGGGCACAAAGTAACGGCGCTGATCGCTGGCATCAAACTCCCTTTCAATGCGCGACAATCCCCGGATCGTCGGGGTCGAGACCATGAACACCTTACGCCGATGCGAAAAGGTGGTGGTCCGCGCTTCGGCCAGTGTGACCGGGTCGCCTTCTTCATCGGCCGAGGCCGGATAGGCGTCCACCTCGTCCAGAAAGATGTAGCGCGCGGGCATCGACCGCAGGCCGGTGGCCGAGTTTGCGCCCGTCAGCACCAGGATGCCGCCGGGGAATTCCTTTGACAGCATCGAATTGCCTGCATCGCGCGACCGGGCTGGGTTGACGCGCTCGCGCAGCGCTGGGCTGTCCGCGATCAGGGGATCAAGACGGCCCCGCGAGGTGCGCTTGGCCAGTTCCAGGGATGGCAGCACCGCCAACATCGGCCCCGGCGCATGATGGATGACAAAGCCGATCCAGTTGTTGCCAGCCTCGGTTGCGCCGACCTGTGCCGCCTTCATGAAGGTGACGCGTTGCGCCGGGTGCCGCGGCGACAGTGCGTCCATGATCTCGCGCAGGTAGGGTGCACGCGCCGTGCGATAGCGCCCCGGTTCGGCCGCTCCGCGCGACGAAAGCCAGCGGTGTTGATCCGCCCATTCCGACACCGTCAGATCCGGATCGGGCCGCATGCCCTTGCGCCAAGAGCGCAGGATGTCCTCAGCCCCGTCAAAGCCAAGGTCGAGGTCGTCCGTCAGGTCATTGCTGGCCGTGTTGTCACTATCCGAGGGAAACCCGGAGGTCGGCAAGGTTGTCGAGGTGTTGTCTGACATGGGCTTCCAACACCCTCTGCAGGATCGCGGCCTCGATGATCACCGGCGCGCCGGTTTGCTTTTCCACCTCCGCTGCCACTTCGGCCGCAATCAGCGCCGCCACTCTGCTCGGCCAGGTCACCCATGTGTCGCGTTCTTGCCGGGCCAGGCGGAAAACCAAGGCTTCGGCGCGCGCGCGGTCAACCAGCGTGCCCTTCTTCTTCTGGATGCCAAGCTGCTTGTCCTGCGCCTGGTAGACGGTCAGCGCCGTCCGGGCCTTCAGGTACGACGAGCTGTCCGCTGGCCCGCTGAACCCGCTGTCGCCGCCCGTGCTGCGGCGTTGCTGGTCGGGGTCGGTCATCTCGGCGCGACGCACATCGGAGGCGGCCGCGTTGATCGACCCGTCGCCGTAAACCACCAGCCGACTGGCGCGGCGCGCCTTTTGGATGGCCCCACGCGACAGGCCGGAATGGGCGGAGTACTCCCGCTCGGACATACCTTCCATGGTGATTGAATTGACCTCAAGATATTGGAACTAAACAGAAATACCGATCTTATTCAGTTGATTACACTCCCGCGTAGAGCGATTCTGGGTGCAGGAAAACGATGCAACTCACCCCTGGAGACCTCACCATGACCATCAAGACCGCCCCCGCCAAAGGCCCCAGCGAAGCCCTGCTGCTGGAGATCGCCACCAGGCATTTCCACACCATCGAGACGCTGGAGACGCAGAACAGCAACCGGCTCGACTTCCACGATGTGGCGGTCTGGGCGATCCGCGCGGCGCTGGAGGCGGCCTATGCCGCTGGCGTCGCCGCCGCCACGAAGCGCTGAAGGAGGGCAGGAGCATGACCATGGCCACCACCACCATCCGCATCGACATTGCCGCGTTGCCGGAACACCTCGACCGCAGCCGCTCCAACGTGGTGGCTGAAGTC
>JBBQVR010000248.1:0-2002 GCA_038211355.1 Rhodobacterales bacterium
GCGAGGACCCCCGGCCACGCTGGGCGCGCAAACGGTCTGACTAGGGCTCTGTCAGTTACCGGCGAGGGCGACCTGGGCCACGGCGGCATCCTGGGCGGCGGTCGCTCCAGACACGCCGATGGCCCCGACGATACGGCCGTCGATCAAGATCGGAATCCCGCCGGCGATGGGGAAGGCGTCAGGATTGGACAGGCTGACGATACGCCCGGCCTGGACGCTTCCCTCGGCGGTGGCGCTCGACTGGCGATAGCGGGCGGCAAACTCGGCCTTGCGCTGGGCCACGTAGATCGAGCCGTACTGGGTATCGTCCATCCGGACGAAGGCGACCAGTTCGCCGCTGGGCTCGACCACGGCAATCGCCATGCGAAAGCCGTTTCGCGCCGCTTCGGCGACGGCCCGATCGATCAGGGCCCGTGCATCGGCCAGGGCTATGGGCGGACCATAGGCAGGAGCAGGAACGGCGGCTGCGGCGGGGGCCGAGGCC
Source organism: Rhodobacterales bacterium (assembly GCA_038211355.1). Classification (GTDB taxonomy): domain Bacteria; phylum Pseudomonadota; class Alphaproteobacteria; order Rhodobacterales; family Rhodobacteraceae; genus Tabrizicola. The sequence continues at coordinate 485 of JBBQVR010000248.1, forward strand.
GGGGGCGTCTGGGCGAGGGCCGGGGCCACGGCCAGGCCGAGGGATACGGCAACGAGGGCGGCAAGGGTCTTCATGGCGTCATTTCCCGGGTTCAGGTGCGGCGGAACAGCAAGGCGATATTGTTGGCTGGCATGGATTTGCGCAATGTCAGGTGCAGGCCATGTTTGCGGGCTTCGGCGGCCACGTCATCACGGTCTCTCAAACCCCAGGCGGGATCACGGCCCTTCAGGTCAGCGTCGAAGCCTGCATTGGACGGGGCCAGCAGCTGGTCGGCCTCCAGATAGGGCCCGTACAGAAACATCAGGCCACCGGGTCGGGTGAGGATCTTCCCCGCCAGAGCCATCAGGCCCTCCGTCGCGCTCCAGGGGCTGATATGGATCATGTTGATACAGACAATGGCCTGGACCGTTTCCGTGAGCCATGTCGCCGGATCCATGGCGTCCAGCGGCAGGGGTGCGGCAAGGTTCGGCAGTTCAGCATCCTGGCGCCAGGCCATTATGCTGTCGCGCGCCCCGGCGCTCGGATCGGACGGTATCCAGGTGGCCTCTGGCAGGCCACGGGCAAAGGCGACGGCGTGCTGCCCGGAGCCGGAGGCGATCTCCAGCACCCGTCCATACTGAGGCAGGTGGGCCTGCAGAATGGCAAGGATCGCCTCTGCATTGCGGGCGGCTGCCGGTGAAACGAGGCCACCCGTCGGGGCGGCATGGGTAGGGTCCATGGTCTGCACGGGTCTTTCTAGCGATCAAGGCCCGTAGTGGCGACGACTTTCCCGGAACCCACGCGCGGAAGGGGCCTGGGAGGCTTCAGAGGGGTTAAATCTTGCGCCGGTTGACGTCGCGTCGGCAGAGGTGGCATCTCGCCCGTAACAGTGCGTGAGCGCATGAAACAATCACGGCCACGACGACGTCAGATCGCCGGGCCGCAAGGTTCAGGAGACGACCCGTGACCCCATCCAGCCTCCCCGGATTGCATCCGGCGCCGACCCGACACGCCCGACTGGTGGCCTGGGTCGAGCAGATCGCAGCCCTCACCAAACCGGTCCGTGTGCACTGGTGCGACGGGTCGGCCGAGGAAAAGGAAACCATCATCGCCGATCTGGTGTCACGCGGCACCCTGACACAGCTGGACCCGGTCAAGCGCCCCGGCAGCTATCACGCGGCATCGGATCCCAAGGACGTGGCGCGGGTCGAGAGCCGGACCTTCATCTGTTCCGACGACGAGGCCGACGCAGGGCCGACCAACAACTGGGCCGATCCGATCGAGATGCGCGATCGTCTGGACGGTCTGTTCGATGGCTGTATGGCCGGGCGGACGATGTATGTGGTGCCCTTCTCGATGGGGCCGCTGGGCTCGGAACTGTCGGCGCTGGGCGTCGAGATCACAGACAGCGGCTATGTCGCCGTGTCGATGGGGATCATGACGCGAATGGGGGCCGGGGCCCTTGAGGCGATTGGCGAAGACGGCATCTTCGTCCCGGCCGTGCACACCCTGGGTGCGCCGCTGGCCGAGGGTCAGGCC
>JBBQVR010000249.1:0-1996 GCA_038211355.1 Rhodobacterales bacterium
CCTCGCCGCCCCGGCCGGGAGTGACGCCACCCACGACGTTGGTGCCGTACTTGATCATGTCGGCGGCATGGAAGGCGCCGATCCGGCCCGACATGCCCTGCACGATGACAGGGGTCTTTTCAGTGATCAGGATAGCCATTCTCGTCTTCCCTCAGGCAGCACGGCGGGATTGGGCCGCGACTGCCTTGGCAGCAGCATCGGCCAGCGTATCGGCGGAAATCAGCGGCAGGCCGGACTCGGCGATGATCCGGTTGCCTTCTTCGACATTGGTGCCCGCCAGCCGCACCACGACCGGCAGCGTCAGGCCCAGTTCCTTGTAGGCCTGCACCACCCCCTCGGCGACCCAGTCGCAGCGGTTGATCCCGGCGAATATGTTGACCAGCACGACACCCACATTCTGGTCAGCCAGCACGGTGCGGAACGCGCGCACCACCCGCTCGGGGCTCGCGCCGCCGCCGATATCAAGGAAATTCGCAGGCTCTCCGCCCGCCAGCTTGATCATGTCCATCGTCGCCATTGCCAGACCTGCACCGTTGATGATGCAGCCGATGTCGCCCGACAGGCCGACATAAGACAGACCGTAATCGCCCGCCGCCGACTCTCGGGGGTCCTCCTGGCTGCGGTCGCGCAACTCGGCGACCTGCGGCTGGCGAAACAGCGCGTTGGTGTCAAAGGACATCTTGGCGTCCAGCGCCACAAGGTCGCCGGTGCCCGTGACGACCAGGGGGTTGATCTCGACCATCATCGCGTCCAGATCGCGATAGGCGCGGTAGCAGGCGCGCAGGATCGACACCATCTGCGCGATCTGACCGCCCTTGAGACCGAGTCCGAAGGCCAGTTCGCGGGCCTGGAATTCCGACAGGCCAACCGCGGGGTCGATGGTCATGCAGCGCAGGCTGTCGGGGTCGGTCTCTGCCAGATCCTCGATCTCCATCCCACCATGCGCCGAGGCGACGATCATGATCCGCTCGGATTTTCGGTCAAGGACGAAGCCGAGGTACAACTCCTGCCTGATCTCGGATGCGCCCTCGACCCAGAGGCGGTAGACCCCCTTGCCTGCGGCATCGGTCTGCTTGGTCACAAGCTGGCGGCCGAATAGGCCTGCGGCAAAGGCCTGAACCTCGTCCACTGTGCGGCAGAGCTTGACGCCCCCGGCGGCACCCCGGCCCCCGGCATGGACCTGCGCCTTGACGACCCAGGCATTGCCGCCCAGTTCGCGGGCGCGATAGGCCGCCTGTTCAGGGCTGTAGGCCAGCCCGCCGCGCGGAACCGGCACGCCGAAGCGGGCGAGGATTTCCTTGGCCTGGTATTCGTGGATGTCCATCGCTACCTTCCTGATCTGCGTAGGATGGGCAGTTCTGCCCATCGTTGCTGTCCCGAATGATGGGCACGAGTGCCCATCCTACGCTTGCCTTGCAGCGATCGCCTCGGCGACTGCCAAGAGGTTGCGCGCCATCTTCTCGGACGCCGCATCGATCATCTTGCCGTCAAGCGATGCCGCGCCCTTGCCCTGCGCCTCGGCCAGCTTCAGCTCCTCGATGATGCGGCGGGCCTTGGTCACCTCGGCCTCGGTCGGGCTGAAGACCTCGTTGGCCAGCGCCACCTGGCTGGGGTGGATCGCCCATTTCCCCTCGCAGCCCAGTGCGGCCGCCCGGCGGGCACCGTCCTTGTAACCCTCGGGGTCGCTGAAATCGCCGAAGGGGCCGTCGATCGGGCGCAGGCCATAGGCGCGGCAGGCCACCACCATCCGGCTGATCGAGCCATGCCACTGGTCGCCCGGATACATCGGGTTCAGCCCGCCGATGTTCGTCGTCCGCGCCCGCATGCTGGCCGCGAAATCCGCCACGCCGAAGTGCAGCGCCTCGAGCCTCCCGCCTTCCAGCCTTGCGCCGAAGCGGGCGATCTCCTCGACATTGGCCATGCCGAGCGCGGTCTCGATCAGCGCCTCGAGGGCGACCTTGTGCGGCAGACCCTTGGCCTGTTCGATCTGGTTGCA
>JBBQVR010000250.1:0-1944 GCA_038211355.1 Rhodobacterales bacterium
CACCCCAGATCCCCCCACTTCAGCTGCGTGTTCCGCGTCACGGCGCGCAGCAGCCGTTTGCCGACCACCTTGTCAAAGTCGTAGGCCGCAATCTCACCCGAACCGGGGCGGCGGGCCCAGATGTCGGCTTCGGTGATCAGATGGCCGGCGGGCAGGTCGGCGTCGGCGACGACAGACCCACGGGCGAAGCGGTAGACGTCTTCCTCGGGGGCGGTACGCTTTTTGGGGTTGTTCGCGGCGATCCAGATTTCCTTGGAACGGTCGATCAGAAAGCGCAGCTCGGCCGGGTCCATCGAGTTGATGATGTCGGGGCCCTTGCGATAGCGGGTGTCGGTGTAGTGACGCTCCAATATGCAGGCGCCAAGGGCGACCGAGGCAAGGGCCATTTCCGGGCCGATGGAGTGGTCAGAGAACCCCACGACGGCCTTGGGAAACGCATTGCGCAGGTCGGTCACGCCGCGCAGGGACACGATTTCGGCCGGGCTGGGATAAAGGTTGGTGCATTCCAGCAGCGCGTATTCGATGCCAGCCTTGTCAAGGATATCGACCGAAGCGCGGATGGTTTCGATGGTCTGCATGCCCGTGGACAGGATCACCGGCTTGCCCTTGCGGGCGATGTGGCGGATCAGGGGAAGGTTGTCCGCCTCACCACTGCCGATCTTGTAGGCGGGCACATCCTGGCGCTCAAGCCAATCGGCGGCCGCGCGGCTGAAGGGGGTGGAGATCCAGATCATCCCCAGGCTTTCGGTGTAGCGCTTCAGCTCGGCCTCATCGTCCAGCTTCAACGCACAGCGTTCCATCACATGCCAGATCGAGACATCGGCATTGGGCGGGAAGATCGACTTGGCCTCTTCGGTCATCTCATCTTCGATGATGTGGGTCTGGTGCTTGACCATTTCACACCCGGCCCCGGCAGCCAGGCGGACCATTTCCTTGGCGACGGCAAGGCTGCCACCGTGGTTGATGCCGATCTCGGCGATGACCAGGGGCGGGTGGCCGGGGCCTATCTCACGGTTGGCAATCTTCACAGTCCGCTCTCCTGCTGATCGGGCACCTGCACCATGGTTGCAATGGGTCTGTCAAGCCATCCACCCCGTTGGGATGCGCGCCTTTACGCGCACTGGCGGTTCAGCGACGGGCCAGCATGGCCAGCCTGTCACGGATTTCCGGGCGGACCGGGCCTTCGCGCGGCGCGTCCAGCAGCGTGGCCAAAAGCGCCGGGGCGGGCGGGGGACGGCCACCCCCGTGCCAGCCTAGTGCTGCCAGAACGGCCCGCGCTTCAGGCGGCAGGCGGTCCGGCACGGGCTGGCCCGACAGCACGCCCCAGATCAGCGTCCACAGCCGGCCGACCGACCATGGGTTATACCCGCCACCGCCCAGAACCAGCAGCCGGGGCGACAGCGGGGCGATGGCCACCAGCGCCTCGATATACGCGCGGTTGGACAGGGTCAGGCGCGACAGCGGGTCTTCGGTCAGACTGTCGGCCCCGCATTGCAGCACGATAGCCTCGGGCGCAAAGGCGGCGGCGCGGGGCAGGATCAACCCGTCAAGCACGGCGCGGGCCTCGGTGTCGTTATAGCCCTTCGGGACCGGCAGGTTGAAGGCGCTGCCTTGCGCGTCATCAGTCAGCGCGCCGGTGAAAGGCCAGCGCCCCTCTTCATGCACCGAGATCAGCCGCACGCCGGGATCACCGGCAAAGGCAAACTCCACCCCGTCGCAATGGTGGGCGTCAAGGTCGATGTAGACGATGCGCGACAGGCCAGCGCGCTGCAGCACCTTGATGCCAAGGACGACGTCGTTGAGGTAGCAAAACCCGTTCGCCCGGCCCGGCAGCCCGTGGTGAGTGCCGCCGCCGGGCACATGGATGGTGCCGGGCCCGGAAGACCGTGGGGTAGCTGCCAAAAGCTCAGCCGCCAGCATGACACCGCCTGCCCCGGTGGCGGG
>JBBQVR010000251.1:0-1920 GCA_038211355.1 Rhodobacterales bacterium
GACAGCCTTGACCCCGCCTTTGCGCCCGGCACCGGGACGGTGGAACCGGGCGGCCTGACCACCTGGCAGGCGCTGGAGATCATCCGCGGCGCGCAGGGGCTGAACATCATCGGCGGTGATCTGGTGGAGGTGTCGCCCCCCTATGACCCCACGGGCAACACCGCGTTGATCGGGGCGAATATCCTGTATGAGATGCTGTGCGTGCTGCCCGGCGTGCCGCAGAACCCGTCACGGTTTTCGGGGCTGCAGTTCTAGGCGGCTCATTCACCAACCTTGCAGCGTTTGACCCCGCCTGCGCCAGTCTCGCACACGATGGCAGGGGCGACCTCTGGCGCGGCCTCGGGGCTGTCTGACGCAGCCTCCGCCTCGGCGGCAACGGTGACTTGCGACTCGTCATACGCCGCACGGCTGGCGGCCAGACGCGCAGCGGCACGGGCGGCGCGGTCGGTGTCATAGGCGTTCCGGGCGTCGCGGCCCAAGGCTGATGCCAGCACGATGACCGGCACATCGCCCAGACCGTCACGCTTTTGGACCACGGCGGCGTTCATCGCCTTGACGTGCAGGGTTTCAAAGAAACTGACCAGATCGGCATCCGTCAGACGGCGCGAGGCCACCACGCGCAGATGGATCTGCCCACCCACATCGGCAAAGAAAAGCCGGCCGCGCATGTCATCGGGCAGCATGTCTTCGGTGATGTCGAGGCCACGCACCGTCATCGTCGACAGACCGCGATAGGTTGCCCCCCTGGTCTGCAGGGCAAGCCGCTGATCGGTGGCCATTGCCCCGGTAAAGATCACATCGGGGTAGCGCACGGCCTTGATGATCACCCGACGCTCACCGCGTTCATAGGTCAGGATCGCAACCTCGGCCGCATCATCGACCTTGGTGTTGACCATGTCGGTGATCAGGTCGCGGGCCGCGCCTTCACCCGTGCCAGCCTCACGCGGCAGGAAGGCCTGCGCGTCATCTTCCGTGGTGGGACGGACGGTCCAGCCATCGGGCGCACGGGGCAGCATGTCGGCCAGATCGCGCGGCAGACCGGACGGATCGGCGGACCGCGCCAGCGAGGCAAGGCGCCCCGACAGCCCGCCCAGATAGTCGGGGATGGTCAGGTCAGCCTCAGCGTCAGCTTCGGTGACCAGTTGGCGGGCCATGCTGTAGTCCAGCGCCAGGAACCCCCCGGCGCCGATGGCGACCATTGAAAGCAAGCCGATCAGTCGCAGCACCACAAAACCCCATCTCTTCGTCTCACGGCATGGCCTAACGCAAAATTGGGGCAAGCTTCGGGCACGCCGCAGGGTTTTTGCCACAACCCACTGTCACGATCCCGTCAAAGGCGGGTGTGAGAGAGGGGCGTCAGATCAGGCCTTCCTTGCGGAACAGCTCTTTCAAGTCGGTCTCAGGCCGGGCGCCGAAATGGGTGATGACCTCGGTCGCGGCGATGCAGCCCATCCGGCCTGCGGTGGCCAGTGACTGGCCGGTGGCATAGCCATAAAGGAACCCGGCGGCGAAAAGATCGCCCGCGCCAGTGGCATCCACCGGCACCACGCGGCGCACGGGGGCAAGCGCCGTCTCATCGCCACGGACGATGATCACATCCTCACCCGACCGGGTGCAGGCCACCAGACCGGCATCCTCGGCCGCCTCCTCCAGCGCGGCGGAAAGGTCAGTCTGGTACAGCGAGCACCATTCGTGTTCGTTGCCGATCACATAATCCAGCGACTTGACCAGACGGCGGAAATCGCCGCGATGGCGGTCAACGCAGAACGGATCTGACAGGGAAATCCCGGCCTTGCCGCCCGCCTTGTGGCAAAGTTCAACCGCGCGTTCAAAGGCCAGCTTTCCCTTGGGCTTGTCATAAAGATAGCCCTCCAGAAACAGGATTTCGGCGCTGCCGGCCACGCTTTCGGCCACATCGTC
>JBBQVR010000252.1:0-1870 GCA_038211355.1 Rhodobacterales bacterium
CGGCGGCACCCGTCAAGGCGATCCGGTAATGCGTGCCGAGGAACGTCACCGCTTTTACGCGCGCGGTGACAGGACCATCCGGTGCAAGCTTGACATCCTCGGCCCGCACGAAGGCCAGTTTACCCGCAGCGGGGGCCGCCAACGGCAAGCTGCCGCCAGGCAGGTGAAGCATAGCATCTTCTATCCTACCGCCCAACGGCAGGGCATTGCCAACAAATCGCGCAACGAAGCTTGTTTCAGGCGACCGATATAACGCTTCGGGCGTACCGATCTGTGCCACCCGGCCTTGGCTCATCACCGCAACACGATCGGCCAGCGCCATAGCCTCGTCCTGATCATGGGTGACAAAGATCGCAGTGATGCCAAACGCGCGAAGCAGTGCGGCAAGCTCATCGCGCAGGGCCCCGCGCAAGGCTGCATCCAGCGCAGACAGCGGCTCGTCCAGCAGCAGCAGCCGGGGGCGCGGCGCGAAAGCGCGGGCCAGCGCCACCCTTTGCCTTTGACCGCCAGACAAGGCGGAGATCGCTCGTCCGACGCAGGGTTCCAGCCGGCACAGCGAAATCACCTCATCCACCCGTGCGTCGATTTGCGCGCGCGGCAATCCCTGCATCTTCAACCCATAGCCGATGTTGCCGCGCACCGACATGTTGGGAAACAGCGCATAGGACTGGAATACCATCCCCACTTGGCGGCGTTCCACCGGCAGTGCGGCCATATCCTCGCCCTTGAAGCGGATTTCCGCGCCAGAATCGGAGGTTTCCAACCCGGCGATGATGCGCAAAAGCGTGGTTTTGCCGCACCCTGACGGACCAAGCAGAGACACGATTTCGCCCTCGGCAACATCGAGGTCGATCGGAAACAAGGCACGGTTGCCCCCCGGATAGGTCTTGGCGATGTTGCGGAGGGTCAGCGTCACTGCGTTATCCTCTGGGCGCGTGCGCTGGCCCATTGCATTGCCAGCAACAAGGGAACGATCATCACGAAAAAGATCAGCGTATAAGCCGAGGCGATCTCCAGCCGCATCGAAGCATAGCTGTCCGCCAGCCCCACCGGCAGGGTTTTCAGATAAGGTGTGTGCAGCATCCATGTCAGATTGAACTCGCCAATCGACAGCGTGACGACAGTCAGTGCCCCGGCAAGAATGCCGGGCAGGGCATTCGGCACTACGATATCGACAAACCGTCGCGCAGGACCTGCACCAAGGCTGGCAGCCCCTTCCTCTAGCGTCTTCAAATCGATTGCTGCGAGCACCGACTGCACCGACCGCACCATGAAGGGCAGCGTGTAAAGCACATGGCCGACAAGGATGAAGGTCCAGCTCAACCGGAACCCACGGTAGCTGCCGTAAAGCTGCAAAAGTGCAAGCGCAAGCGCAAGGCCGGGAATGGCAAGGGGCAAGGAGATGAACTCCTCCACTGCCCGCGAGGCGCGCCCCGGATTGCGCGCAAGGGCGTAGGCCGCAGGCACGCCGATCACCAGCGTGACGGCCAGACAGGCCAGGGCCAGCCCCAATGACAGGAAGATCGAACCTGCGTAAAGCTCCCAGACCTTGACCACCCACTGGAGCGTCAGGCCCGAGCGCACGCCCTGAAAGTAGTTCACCGTCAGCCCAGCCAGCACCGACATGATCGTGGGCACCAGCAGGAACGCAGCCGCGAGCAGCGTGACGGAAAGTTGGAACATTTTTCCAATTCGCATGACCCTAGCCCCCCGCCACAACTGTTGCGCCCGTTAAGCTGCGCGCCACAAATAGAATAGCCCAGGTCACCACGCCCAGCATAACCGACAGGGCCGCCGCCATCGCGATATTTGCCGACAGGGTGAATTCGGTGTAGATCATCATCGGCAGCACGTCGATGTTGGTCGCCAG
>JBBQVR010000253.1:0-1817 GCA_038211355.1 Rhodobacterales bacterium
TCACGTGGGCTCATGGCTTTGCGCCTTTCATTCTGGTGCAAATATCCCGGGGTCCGGGGCAGGGCCCCGGTCCGGCGGTTCCGAGTGTCCAATCAGTGGTGATTCGGCAGCGATTCCTTCCCTCCGGTCTTCCAGCTCATCCGCCGCGCGTTGCAGGGCGGCAAGGGTGGCTGCATCCGGGGTCCAGTAGTTCCGATCTGACGCTTCCAGAAGCCGCCCGGCCATGCGGACACTGGCTTCAGGGTTGAGGTCGGCCAGACGCTTGCGCATTGCATCGTCCAGCACAAAGGTTTCCGACAGGCGCTGATAGACCCACGGCTCGACATGGCCCGTGGTGGCCGACCAGCCCATCGTGTTCGTGACCTGCGCCTCGATCTGGCGCACGCCTTCGGCCCCGTGGCGCAGCAGGCCCTCGTAGAACTTGGGGTTCAGGCTGCGGGCGCGGGTTTCCAGCGCGATCTGGTCTTTCAGCGTGCGGACCTGACCGCCACCGCGGGTCTGGTCGCCGATATAGACCGGCGTTGCCTCGCCGCTGCCGCCATTCGAGACGTGCGCACGGCGCACCGCACGGGCCACACCACCCAGTGTGTCAAAGTAGTGATCGACGGAGGTGACACCAAGTTCGACAGACTCCAGGTTCTGATAGGCCAGGTCGACATCACCCAGCACCTGCTGCAGCAGTTTCGCCTGCTTCACCGGCTTGCCGTTGACGCCATAAGCAAAGCTTTTGCGCGCCTCATAGGCATCGGCCAGCTCGTCTTCGTCACCAAAGGCCGACGATCCGACAAGGGTGTTGACGTTCGCCCCGTAGGCCCCTTCGGCGTTGGAAAACACCCGCAGGGCAGCGGTTTCCAGATCCACCCCCATCGCCGCCGCATAGGCCAGCGAATGGGCGCGGATGAAGTTCTGCGCCAAGGGTTCATCGGCGTTGGCAGCCTTGAACGCGGCCTCGGCCAGCATGCGGGTCTGCAAGGGCAGAAGGTCGCGGAAGATGCCCGAAAGCGTCATCACCACGTCAATCCGCGGGCGGCCGAGTTCCGCAAGCGGGATCAGATCCGCGCCACACAGCCGGCCATAATGGTCAAACCGAGGCCGCGCGCCCATCAGGGCGAGGGCCTGAGCAATCGGCCCGCCATCCGATTTGATGTTGTCCGACCCCCAAAGGACCAGCGCCACGGTCTGCGGCACGGTGGGGTGCGCGTCCAGAAGGCGCTGTGCCTGTGCGGCCCCATCGGCCAGCGCAAAGGCGGTGGGCATCCGGAACGGATCAAACGCGTGGATATTGCGGCCCGTGGGCAGGATAGCGGGCGAGCGGATCAGGTCGCCCCCCGGCACCGGCGCGATGTAGCGGGCAGAGAGGGCGCGCAGAAGGCCCGGAATCTCGGTATCCGTTGCCATGTGGCGGGCGGCTTCAGCGCGGGCTTCCTCGGGGATCAAGGACAGCAGTTCCGCCATTGCGGCGGCGTCGGGCGTGCGGCCAAGGACGTGGAGACCGTCGGTGATCAAGGCACCTTCGGTTTCCAGCAGTTTCAGCCACAGAGTGTCGATGTTGCCAACCAGATCGACTGCGCGGGCCTGCTCCACCGCCAGCGCGGCAAGCTCGGCGTAGTCGTTCGCCTCGGCCTCAGAGGCCCGCAGTCGGGTCAGGGTGTCCTTCAGGTCCACCAGACCCTTGTAAAGGCCAGCCCGCGCCAGCGGCGGGGTCAGGTGCGTGACCGTCACCGCATTCGACCGGCGCTTGGCAAGCGTCGCCTCGGACGGGTTGTTGGCGGCGTAAAGATAGACGTTCGGCAGGTTGCCGATCAGCCGGTCGGGCC
>JBBQVR010000254.1:0-1767 GCA_038211355.1 Rhodobacterales bacterium
GGCAGCGACAGTCGGGGCCGCCGCAGGCGCAGTGGCACCGTCGGTGGCCGTGGCAGGGACGACGGGGATGGCAGCGGGGGCGGCGGCCGGGCCGAGGGCCTCGATGACCCGGCCCTTTGTCATGCCGATGCCGAGAGGGCCCCAGCCCTGGGCTGTCAGGATCAGCGGCGTTGCCGGGGTCGCTGCGGCTGCGGCCGGAACTTCGGTCGAGGCCGGATCGGCGGGCGCGTTCGCTGGCTGCAACGGGAGCTGATCACAGCCGACAAGGGCCGTGGCAAGCATCAGGGTCACCAGACCCGCCGTGCGGACATTACGAACCATCATCGATCTCCTCGAACGGTGAAAACACATCGCCATTACGCACGAAAACGCCGCGCGAGGCTATCGCGCGGCGTGATCAGGTCGTGGGCTGCATGCCCGGCCAGCGCACTCCGGCGGCCGGAAAGGCAGTGAGGCCTAGTCTTCCTTGGGTGTCAGGACCTGACGGCCGCGATAGGTGCCGGTCTTCAGGTCGATGTGGTGCGAACGGCGCAGCTCGCCCGTGTCCTTGTCCTCGGTGTAGGCATTGGCGCCGAGGGCGTCGTGGGCGCGGCGCATGTTGCGACGCGAGGGTGATACTTTGCGCTTCGGAACAGCCATGTCCGTCTCAATCTCAAAGGTCAGCGCCGAAGGACAGCGCGAAAAACGAATGCGGCGGCCCTCTCAAGAGCCGCCAGCGAGCGGCGGCTTATGCATGAAGGCGGCGGGGATTTCAAGCCCGTTGGCGCAAGGCCCATTCCGCACGCGACAGGGCAAAGTAAACACTGTCCTTCCACTCGCCGCCGATGTGCCAGGTCCGTTCTGCAAAGCCGGTGCGCTGGAAGCCAAGCCGCCCCAGCAGGCGAATCGAGGCGGTATTTTCGGGATCGACGTCAGCCGTCAGGGTCTCGACTTCAGTGACATCAAAGACCGTGTCGATTGTGGCCGTGACGGCCTCGGCGGCGAGTCCCTGGCCCCAGTGGTCGGGATGCAGGATGTAGCCGATGTCGGGCAGGCGCCAGCAGCCGGCCTTGCCGATCACGACCCCGTCCCGCTCGATCACGAAATCGACCGATCCGGCCGCGTTTCCAGCGATCATGCCGGACAGCCAGGTTTCGGTCTCCTCGAGCGTCTCGTGGGGCACCGTGGCCCACCATCGCATGGCCACCGGATCTGACAGGACCGCATGCAGACCTTCCAGATCGGTAGGCCGGGCATGGCGAAGAATCAGACGATCGGTCTGCAGGATCATGCAGGGTCCACCAGCAGGGCATCCGCCACCGCCTCGCCTATGGCCAGGGAACTGGTCAGGCCGGGGCTCTCGATCCCGAACAGGGCCATCAGGCCGGCGATGCCGTGGGCACCGGGGCCATCGAGACGGAAGTCGGGCTGTGGTTCGCCCGGCCCGTGCAGCTTGGGCCGGATGCCAGCATAGTCGGGGGTGAGCGCACCGTCGGGCAGGCCGGGCCAGAAGCGCCGGATATAGGCCGCGAACTCCTGGGCCTTGGCGGGGTCGACGGAATAGTCCTCGGTGTCGACAAAGCTCAGGTCTGGGCCAAACACCGCCTGCCCGCCCAGATCGCGGCGGTAGTGGGTGCCGAGTGCGCCCGGAATGGGCGGGGGATAGATCAGCCGCTTAAAGGGGGCCTTGCCCGCCAGCCTGAAATAGACGCCCTTGCCGAAATGTCCGGCCGGGATGCCGTCAGCCGGGAAACCATCGATCCGTGCCGCTACGGTCTGGGCGCCCAG
>JBBQVR010000255.1:0-1763 GCA_038211355.1 Rhodobacterales bacterium
TGTAGTATTCGCTCATCAGCACATACCGGCGCCCGATCGTGGCCATGAGGTCGTAGACCATTGGCAGGGCGTCGGGGTTGATGTGGATCAGCACGCCCTTCGTGTAGACCAGATCGACGGGCCCTGCCGCTTCGGGGGTCAGTTCCAGGATCGAGCCGTGGATGACGTCGGGGAAATCGGCCTTGGCCCGGACATGGGCCTGCGTATTGATCTCGACCGCGCTGATGCGGGCCTGTGGCTTGAGCAGTCGCAGCGCCCGCAGGTTCTGGCCGATGTTGCAGCCCAGTTCGAAAAGCGACTCGACCCCGTGGGTATGGGTCAGGATGCGCGAGAACATCGCCAGCGTGGCGGCGATGTCATAGCGGTTGCGGGCAACGTAATCGTCGCCGAACTGACCGGCCCAGAAGGCCTCCTGATCGGTCTGGTAGGTGGTCATGCAGCGTCTCCTCGGGTTGTCGGGGGGGTGGGGTACCGCAGCCGGAACAGGGCCTCGGCGATGCCCCAGTCCTCGGGGGTGTCGATGTCGATGGCCGAGAGCGGCGGCAGCACCGCCATCCGGCTTTGCGGGCCATACATCGGCGCGTCGGACACAAAGGCGTCGCGGCTGCCCCAGTAGAACTGGCCTGCATCGTGATAGGCGGGCGGCAGGTCCTGGCTGCGGGTCAGCCGGTGCTCGGGCCACAGCATCGCCACCCCGCCCGCATCGTCGCGCAGGACGGCGCGCTGCACCGGCGCGGCAAAGGCCATGGCGGAAAAGGCGAAGATGACCCCGGGCTGATCGAGCAGCGCCGCTCCTGCGGCGATGTCGGCGGGCGACAGGAGGGCAGCCGTGGCAAGGATCATGCAGACCCGCCCTGCCGGTCGGCCCAGATCGGCTTCGGCCATGGCGATGCCGTCGCGGATCACGGGCCTGAGCGGCGTATGGTCGTCGGCCAGCGCCGCATCGCGCAGCCGCGGCGTCCGCGCGCCCGCCGCCTGCGCCACTGCAGCGATCCCGGCATCGTCGGTCGAGACATAGACCGCGTCGAAAAGGCCTGTGGCCTGCGCGGCGGCGATCGGCCAGTGGATCATCGGCCGCCCGGCAAAGGACCGGAGGTTCTTGCCGGGCACCCGTTTCGATCCGCCTCGGGCCGGAATGACCGCGATCGTGGTCATGGCCTTCAGCGGACGAACTCGTAGTGGATGAGCGAGGAGGGGTTCAGCACATTGCCCGCCCCCGAGAAATCCCAGGCGTTGCGGACCATCTGGATCGTGCTCTCGGATTCGAGCCGGGCAATGATAGGTACCAGATTGCGGTTGTATTCCAGCCGCCAGGACCACCAGGCTGCATTGCGCACGACCGAAGCGATCTCGCCCCTCAGCGCCTCTGCCCCGATGGCCTCGAAGAAGGGGGTATCGTTGACCTCGCGTCGCCGGAGAAGCTCGGGGTCGCGCTGCCAGCCCACGGGTTCGAAATGCACGACGGTGACCGGATTGGGCAGTGCGGCCAATTGCTCGAACAGGGCCGGATTGATGGCATCGACCTGCTCGACCGAATGCGCGGTGAACAGCAGGATGTGGCCCTTCTGCCGGATCAGGAATTCGACATTGGGATTGCGGTAGTCAAAGCTGAAGGCGCGGTACTTCAGGGCCGGATCGCGTTCGGCCAGAAACTTGCCGCAGACCTGACCTTCGCGGGTATACTCGCCGCCGTAGTAGATGATCTTCTTGGACCGCGTGGTCCCATGGGCCAGGTAAAGCTGGAGCAGGTTCGACGACCAGCC
>JBBQVR010000256.1:0-1715 GCA_038211355.1 Rhodobacterales bacterium
CGCCAGCGTCTTCTCACCCTTGATCGCTGCCAGAGCCACCTTTTGCCTTGAAGCCCGGACTGTGCGTCCGCCGTGTGCGTTCGTCATGTTCGCTGCTGATCCGCGGCAACATGCCGCTGTCAGGCAGGGAATCCACTTATCGACATGTCCTGATCTCCCGAGCCACCTCAGGTGGCGTTGGACACCGATCACTCCTCCGTTGGTGTGCCATTTTTCCATGCCTAAACACATTGGTCGCGCCTAAATGGGTGCTATTGTGCCTGTGAACGAGGTGGTCACAGGCTCGGAATTCCCGATCAATTATGAAAGTACGACATGAGCACAATCCTGATCATCGCCGTTCTGCTGCTGCTGTTTGGCGGTGGTGGCGGGTACTACAGCTATAACCGGTATGGTGGCCGCGGGCTGGGCGGCGTGCTGGGCACGATACTGCTGGTTTTGCTGATCCTGTGGCTTCTGGGTGTCATCGGCGGCGGCGTTGTCACCCCGTGAGCGCGCGGCATTGATGAACCCAAATCTCGCCGAAGTTAAGGAGTTTAACATGGATCGCTTCCCGATGGGCGGGCTTGCGTTGTTTGGCGCCGTCCTGGTGCTGGCTGGCGGGCTTGGCCTCGCCATCCCCGTATTCTCCACACAGCAGACGCGCGACGTGCTGAAGGTGGGCGAACTGAAGATTCAGACGACCGAAAGCCGATGGTATTCGGTGCCGCCCCTGGTCGCCGGCGGGGTGCTGGTGTTAGGCGCGGTGCTGCTGGTCCTGGGATACACCCGCCGCAACTGACCACCCGGCGCGGAGTTCACGTTTGATCTATCGGGCTATCTACCGGGCGGTAATTGCTCACCCCCCCTGTTCAGGCCGCCTGGATAATGGGCTTTCCAGCGAGCGCGGCGGATAGGGCGGCGGGGGCGGTCATCGCATACAGCCTCCCCGTGGCGATGACCCTGGCTGCGGCGGCGTAAACCTTGGCGCCCCACTCGGCGCGAAATCCGTTGGTCACCTTGCGGAAGATCACCGACGGCCGCAGCTCAGCGCGCACAGCGCGGGCCCGAATGGCGAGCCGGGGGCGAACCCCATAGGCGCTAGGATAAGGGAGGCTGGGCTCTGCCCAGACCCGCCAGGGGCCAAGCCCCTTGTGTCTGCGTGATCTGTCATTGTGATCGGGTTGCGGGGACGGATGGCCATCCATCCCCGCAATGCGTTCGATAGACCGTCTTGCCCTTGGGCTATGAGCCCGTGGTCCAGCTTGGTCGTCGTTCGCAGTCTTGTGCAAACCCGAACAGTTGCGTGGGTCACACCCCGCACCAGCAAGGCAGGGATCTACAAGATGGCAAATTTCTCGCCGGTTGTCGGCATTGATTTGAGCGGATCGTGGTGGGATGCCGCGGTCTGCTCGGGAACCTCGGAGCAGGGCGAGGCGGCGCGCTTTGCCAATACCACGGATGGCCGGCAAGCGTGTCTGGCATGGGTCGCCGCGCGCTGTCACGACGGGGCGGTTGTCGCGTGCGAGGCCTCTGGCGGGCTCGAACGCGATGCCGTCGCGCTGTTCCATGGCGCGGGCTTCACCGCGCGGGTACTCGACCCGGCGCAGGTGCAGCATTTCGGCCGTGCCCAGGGCCGCAAGGCCAAAACCGACGCGATCGACGCGGCCATGATCGCCCGCTATGCCGCCACCTTCTCGGGCCGGGCGGCGGTGCCCGATCCGGCCCGCAAGGCA
>JBBQVR010000257.1:0-1712 GCA_038211355.1 Rhodobacterales bacterium
TTCGATGGACATGCTCGGCAGGGTCCAGCTGCCTGACAGATAGGTGTGGGCATTCAATCCGCCGGTCAGCGTCGTCGCTGACACCGTACCGTTGGAGGCGGGTGCAATGGACGCGGCAAGCGTGACTGTATTGCCCGCTACGCCCAAGACACCGCGCGTGATGCTGATCGCCGTGGCGGTCGCAACATAGGTTGCAAACGCGCCACCGACCGTGCCGTTGGCGTTCAAGACGACCGCAAGTGCTGTCATGCTGGCCGCGAGGTTGGCACCGATATTGATCTGGGGGCCAGTCGCGCCCGAGGCTACAAAGGTGAACACGGTGCCATTGATCGTCAGCGTGCTGTTGACCAGCGGTTGAGCCGAAAACGTGATCGCCCCGGTGGCGGCCACGCTTCCTGCGGAGGTGGGGGCCCCAAACGCCGCCTTCAGCCAGAAGCCGAACCCCATGGCATCAATGGGAACTTCAAAATCGCCGTCGGTCGTGATCGCATCCAGCAGCGGTGCGCGCGAATCGCGGCCATAGCCCAGCAGCTCTGACGCCAACAGCGGCTGCTCTGCCGCCAGTGAAGATGTGATGAAGGGCATCTGGGTGTAACCAGATCCCGGCGGGGTGCCGTAGACAGTCTCGAACGCAAGCGCCATCTGCGCCCGCGCCCCTTGTGCGCGTGCCATGTCTTGTCCTTTCTGTTGGGAAGTCTGGTCTTCCTGAGAAATCAGTTCAGCGGGTCGGGGCTGGCGTAGTGCAGCACGACGACGATCACCGCCGCCTTCAGCGCTGCAGCCCCTTCGATGGGCAGATCAACCGGCTCTGGCGCTTCCGCCTCGACCCAATCGCAGAGGCCGCCCAGCATGCGGTCAGCGGCCAGCACTATGCCGATTGCGCCAGTGAGCGCATCGAACAGCGCATTGCGCCCGCTGCCCACCTGGATCACCACCTCCAACTCCGCCCGAAGGTCGCAGAAGTGAGTCAGCGGCGACAGCGTGACCTCCGGCGCGCCCGGCTTGCCGTCGCGCAGGATGACCAGGCCGGTGGCCGGAATGCGATCGGGCAACACTTCCCCGCGCAGCACCGGGGTGGCGAGGGTTTGCAGGAGCGCATGTAGTGCGGCCAGAATCAGTTCGCGTTTGCTTGCCATCAGAGGTGATCCTCGACCCAATTGCGCACGATACTGCCCGGTATCGCCGCCAACGTCCGCTCGGCATCCCGCGCCAGATCGAGCCGTTTGGGCAGTTTCACCTGTCGCACCAAGAGGAAGATCGGTGCTGTCACCTGACCGCGTCCGGTTTTCGACTTGGAGACCGCCGCCTGACCACGGGTGTTCATCCGTACCGCGTCCGCCACCAGCAGACTCGGGCCCCGGCTGCGGTAGACGAAGCGCAGGCGCAGGCCGGTCTTTTGCTCCCACATGGCGGGGGTGATGCGTTTGCCGCCCAGCGCCTTGCCTGCGGCGGGCAGCGGGATCGCAAGCCAGAAGCCGCTGGCGGAACGGATCAAGGGACCAGTGTCATGTGCGCCGATGATTACCGGCGCGTTGGACCAGACCAGTGCTGCAGCGTCCAGGCTGTTGCGGCCCTTGGGCCAGGTCTGTGACCGGATGGTGTTGGCGAGGCGCAGGCCCAACCCCGCGCCGGTGATCTGCGCGCGCCAAGCCGATTTGAGGCTGATCCCGGCTTGCGCCATCGTGGTCGAGACCGCCTTCTGGCCTGCGGCC
>JBBQVR010000258.1:0-1707 GCA_038211355.1 Rhodobacterales bacterium
GGGACGTGGGTGCGGCCTTGGCCCTCGCCCGGGCGCTGAACATCGACACCCTGATCGTCGCCGAACTGCTGCCCGAGATCGAGGCGGTGATGGTGCGCAAACTGAACGAACAGATGGAAGGAGGCCGCGATGGCTGAAAAACGTGTCAGCGTCCGCCTGGTCGCGGAGGGCGGCCGCAAGGTGCGGGCGGAACTCGAAGGCATAGGTGATGCTGGGGCGCGAGGGTTCGGTCGCCTGTCGAACGAGATGGAACTGGCTAATACACGGCTGGCCAGCTTTGCCCGCAAGGCCGGGATCGCGCTGGCCGCAGTGACGGTTGCGGCGGCGGCTGCTGGCGTGGCGATGGTGCGGTCGGGACTGGAGACCATCGGCGCGCAAGCCGACATGGCCGCCTCGCTCCGGACCACCGTTGAAAGCTTGCAGGTACTGACATGGGCGGGCGAGTTGGCTGGCGTGTCGATGGGCGAGATCGAACAGGCCACCAAGAAGCTGACAACCCGGTTGTCAGAAGCGGCAGCAGGATCGGGATCGGCGGTCTGGGCCTTACAACGGCTGAACCTGACGGCGGCGCAATTGCAGGCACTCCCGCTCGACCAGCGCATCGTGGCCATTCAGGAAGCCTTGAACCGCTTTGTCCCCGAAGCGGAACGCGCCGCCGTTGCGTCTGACCTCTTCGGCGACAAGGCGGCGCTGGCGTTTCTGCGCATCGACCCTGCGACCTTGCGCGAGGCGGCGCAGGATGTGCGCGATTTCGGGGTGGCGGTCAGTGCGGCCGATGCCGCCCAGATTGAGCGCACAGGCGACGCCATCGCCAAACTCAGCCTGATCTGGCTCGGCCTGACCAACCGGCTGACTGCAGCAGTCGCTCCAGCACTGGAAAACATCGCCAACACACTGGCCGACATGGCGCGCAGCACCGGGCCGATCGGCATCTCGATCAACGCCCTTTTCGACAACATCGGTCGCCTCACCACCTATGCGGCCACTTTCGCTACGCTGATGGCCGGGCGCTGGGTCGCCGGATTGGTGGCTGCAGCTTTGTCCGTGCGCGGCCTCGCCACCGGCCTCGTCATCCTGCGCGGAGCGCTGATCCGCACCGGCATCGGCGCGTTGATCGTCGGCGCGGGCGAGTTGGTGTTCCAGTTCACCCGGCTCGTCGCGGGCGCGGGCGGATTTGGCGCGGCGATTGGCCTCCTGAAAGATCTGGCGCTCGAGGTCTGGGACCGCATCGGTCTTGGCGCGGCCTCGGCCTGGTCGAAAATCGAGGCGAGCTGGGCCGGGCTGCAGGCCACGATCTATGGCGCGATGCAGTCATCGGTGGAGGCGGTGACCAGTTTCGGCAATTCGGCGGCGGGGATATTCAAGGGCGCCTATGAGGCAGTGAAATCGATCTGGGGCCAGCTGCCCGGTGCAATCGGCGACTTCGCCTTCCAGGCCGCCAATGGCTTGATCGGCGGCGTCGAGGCCATGCTGAACGGCGTGGTCACCCGGATCAACAACTTCATCAATGGCTTGAATGCAGCGCTTGACCTCTTGCCAGATTGGGCTGTCGGCGACGGCGGGGTGCGGATCGGCACGCTGGACCCGGTTGCGCTGGGCCGTATCGACAATCCCTTCGCCGGATCGGCAGCTGAAGCTGGAGCCGCTGCCGCTGAAGCCTTCTCGGCCGCGATGGCGCAAACCTACGTCACCACGCCCGACCTTGGC
>JBBQVR010000259.1:0-1706 GCA_038211355.1 Rhodobacterales bacterium
CTGCCGCTGGTGAACATCGCGCAGCCGTTTGCGTCTTCGGGCATGATGCTGACCTGCCTTGCGGAAACCGGCATCACCTCGCCGGCTGACTTTTCCGACAAGACGCTGGGCGTCTGGTTCTTCGGCAACGAATACCCGTTCCTGTCGTGGATGGCGACGCTGGGGCTGGCCACGGACGGCTCGGCTGGTGGGGTGACGGTGCTGAAGCAGGGGTTCAACGTGGACCCGCTGCTGCAAAAGCAGGCGGCCTGCATCTCGACCATGACCTACAACGAATACTGGCAGGTCATCGACGCCGGGATCACGCCCGAGCAGCTGGTGACCTTCAAGTATGAAGATCAGGGCGTGGCGACGCTGGAAGACGGGCTTTACGTGCTGGAAGAGCGGCTGGCCGACCCGGCCTTTGCCGAGACGATGGTCAAGTTCGTGCGCGCCAGCATGAAGGGCTGGAAATACGCCGAAGCCAACAGCGACGAAGCCGCGATGATCGTGCTGGAGAACGACCAGACCGGCGCGCAGACTGAAGCGCATCAGAAGCGGATGATGTCTGAGGTGGCAAAGCTGACGGCAGGGTCCAACGGTGCGCTTGACGTGGCCGCAGCTGAACGCACGGTGGCTACGCTGCTGGCGGGCGGGTCCGACCCGGTGATCACGGCGGCCCCGACGGGTGCCTGGACCAGTGCGATCACGGACGCGGCCCTCGCGCCCTGATTTGGGCCTTTGATCCCGACATGACTTTGGTTCGCGCCCGGAGCAATCCGGGCGCGTTCTGCTTTTCAAAGCTTGTCAAGTGGCCAGCAATCTTGTAAATTCTGTCAAGAAATTACAGGCCACCCCATGCCCCTTTCCGCCCTGACCGGAGCCCGTCTGCGCGAACGTCGTCTTGCGGCGGGCAGGCGGCAGGCCGATGTGGCGGCTGAAGTTGGCATTTCGGCCAGCTATCTGAACCTGATCGAACATGACCGGCGCAAGGTGGGGGGCGCGCTTCTGGCGCGGCTGGCCGATGCGCTGGGGTTTGATCGGACCGCATTGGCCCAAGGGTCGGATGTGGCGCTGATCGAAGGGCTGCAAATTGCGGCGGCGCGCGGTGGGGCGCTGGCGGTCGAACTGGCGGGGCTTGAGGATTTCGCCAGCCGGTTTCCCGGCTGGGCGGGGCTTTTGGTGGCGATTGATGCCCGCCTGCAGACCCTGGAACGCGCGGTCGAGGCGCTGAATGACCGCATGACGCATGACCCCCACCTGTCGCAATCGCTGCATGAGGTGTTGTCGTCGCTATCCTCGGTCCGGGCCACGGCCTCGATCCTGGCCGAGACCGAGGATCTTGCCCCCGATTGGGCCGCGCGGTTTCACCAGAACCTGCACCATGACAGCGAACGCCTTGCCGCCGGGGCAGAGGCGCTGGTGGCTTACCTTGATGCGGGCAGCGCCGTGGCCGAACAAGGCATCGCCGCCCCGCAGGAAGAGGTGGAGGATTGGCTGAAAGCGCGCGGCTGGGGGTTTGCTGACGCCACCTTGGCCGAGGCACCGGATTCTGCGGTGGCGGGCCTTGCCTCAACCGCTGCACGCAGCCTTGCGCGGGCGCATCTGGCGCGGGCGCAGGGGGATGCGCGCGCCCTGCCGATGGGGGCTTTCCTGACCGCCGTGGCCGCCCTGGGGCCTGACCCCTTTGCGCTGGCCGAGCAGTTTGGGTGTGACCCCTTGCAGGT
>JBBQVR010000260.1:0-1678 GCA_038211355.1 Rhodobacterales bacterium
GTCCCAACCGGGCAGGGCGCGTCGGGCGTCATAGGTCTCACCCTCATAGATGCCCGAAAAGCGCAGTGGTCCTGCGGTAGTGCCACTCCAGGCCTCATCGCTGGCAACCGTTTGTCGAGAGCCGTCGACGTATTCGATCTCCAACTGGACCAGCAAGCGCGGCTGAGTGCCGTAGATCGGCTTCTGCGGCGACTGCCAGAACTGCCAATTGCCGCAGTACCAGCCGTTGCCGAGCAGGGCCCCGAGGCAGTTGTCCCCCGACTGCAGCAGGGCGGTGACGTCATGCGTTTGGTACTGCACTCGCCGCTCGTAGTTGGTCCACTCCGGCGCCAGCAGGTGATCACCGACACGCGCACCGTTGAGGCGCAATTCGTACAGGCCGAGGGCGGTGGCATAGACCGTCGCGCGGAGCATCGGCGTGCTGATCGCGAAGGTGCGGCGCAACTGGCGCGGTACCGGCGACGTGCCGGGTACGTCTTCTGCATCCATGCCGATCCATCGTGCGCTCCAATCACTGGGCTGCAGCAGACCCATGCTCCAACACGCCGGCGCACTCCATGAGGTAGGCCGGTTATCGCGATCCCAGATGCGCACCTTCCAGCAGCACCGCTGACGTGAGGCTAATGGCCGCCCGGCGTATTCGACCTGGATCGACGTATCGCTGGAAACACAGCCACTATCCCACAGGTCGCCGACGTCGTCGGCCAGCAACTCAGCGGTCGAGGCCACCAATACCTGGAACGCGGTCTGGACTTCGCCACGGCGATTCGCTTCGATCAACCAGCTCAGCCGCGGAATCGCGGCATCGATGCCGAGCGGATCAAGGCGGTACTCGCAACGCAGGTCATGGATGGAGGTCATATACTTCTCTTATTGGTGGCGGCAGACAGGCGGAAAGAGGGCCGCGAATCCAGGTGCGAGATCGATGGCGGCGGAACCGGGCTGGGGATTATATGAACGGGTCCGGCATGGACGGACTGGTTGGCATGATCACCCATGATTGGGGTCGGCGACGGGCAATCCATGGATGCACTGCGATCCGACATGGATATTCTTCAGCTGTGCTGCACCTCGGCCCTGTCCTCGATCGTCGCCCCGTCGTCTTGCAGGGGTTGGCGCCTTGCGCATCCAGGGCGGTGGCGAAGTGGCGGTCGGACCGGAATGGTCCACCACCGGCGAGCCGCCCTACCGCTCCCGCGGCCACAGCGTCCTCCAGGTGTTGGAGGGCGCTTGCGCTATCGCCAGCGATGGGCACTGGTCCCAGCTCGTGCCGGGCGCCCTGCACTGCGTGCCGGGTCACCACCTGCTCCAGCGGCGTTGCGCCGGCATGCGCCTCCGCTGGGTGAACTTCACCCTCGAAGATGGCGTCCGCGACCTCCTCCTGGCCCCAGGTCGTGGGCCTGCCGTCATTCCCGCTGGCCGGACTCCAGCCGTGGGCCGAAGCCCTGGCGGGGATCGGCGCGGCGTTGTCCGGCGACCCGCGGGCGGCCGCCGACCTTCTTCCCGTTCACCCAGGTCTCGTCTTGATCGCCGACCACGCCAAGGGACAGCACCAGCACCAGTTCCTTGCCCTTCCACTCCGCTGGCACGTCGAAGCTGGTGCGGAACCACAGCGCGCGCAGGCCGGTGACCTCGCCGCCCCAGTTCACCGCGTCGTAGCTGCCCGAGGGCGGCTTGG
>JBBQVR010000261.1:0-1628 GCA_038211355.1 Rhodobacterales bacterium
CCGGGCGGTCTACGACCTCCCGCCCGGAGAGCCTCGACCGGCGTCCTTGTCGACCCCGACCGTGTTCGGCGCACCAGACATCGTGCTAATGGACTTGCCGCAGCTGCGCGAGGATCAGCCTGCGCACCGGCCCTTTGTCGCAGCCCATGCAAAGCCATGGCCGGGTGAAATCGCCGTCTATCGCAGCGCCGCAACCGATGGTTTTGCCCTTCTGACCACCTTCAGTTCGCGGGCGCGCATGGGTGTGCTCGCAGCGGAGTTCTTCGCCGGGCCAGTGTCGCGCTTCGATCTGGGCAATGCACTGGTCGTCGATCTCTATTCCGGCACGCTGGAAAGCGTCACGGACATCACCCTGCTCGGTGGGGCCAATGCGCTTGCGGTCGAAACCGCCGCTGGGCAGTGGGAAATCGTCCAGGCGGGGACGGCCGAGGTGATCGCACCCGGCCGATATCGCCTGTCCCGCCTCCTGCGCGGCCACCGCGGAACAGAAGGAGCCATGGTCGGCATGGTGCCAACCGGCGCGCGAATGGTTATTCTCAATACGAACGTGGCCACCCTGCCCATCAGCGAGGCTGATCTTGGCATGCCGTGGAACTGGCTTATCGGCCCTGCGTCGCGCCCGGTCAGCGACGAGACCTTTGTCGCCACCAGCTTCACTCCAGAGGGCGCTGGGCTGCGACCGTTTTCGGTCGCGCATGTCGAGCAGCCGTGGCGTATCGCCCGCAGTCCGGGCGACTTGACGATCCGCTGGACGCGCCGGTCACGGTCATTGGCCGCCGACACCTGGGGCGCAGGCGAGGTGCTGCTGGCGGAAGACAGTGAAGCTTATGCGCTCGACATTCTGGACGGGTCAGTCGTCAAGCGATCCTTGACCACTGGCACGACCAGTGCCCTCTACACCGCCGCGCAGCAGACCACCGATTGGGGCGCGCCGCTTGGCCCCGGCCAATCCCTTGCGATCCGCATCTTCCAGCTTTCCGCCCTGATCGGCCGGGGCGCTGGGCGATCCGTCACACTCAGCTTCTGAAAGCGCATCCATGTCCGACATCACCACCCACCTCCTGCTGCCTTACATCCTGGCATCGCAGGCGCAAAAGCATGTCACCCATAACGAGGCGCTGCGCCTGCTGGACGCCATGGTGCAATTGTCGGTCCTCGACCGAACTCGGACCACGCCACCAGCCAGCCCCGTCGACGGCGACCGGCATATCGTGGCATCGGGCGCGACAGGCCTCTGGGCAGGGTGGGATCTGAACGTGGCCTTCTGGGTCGACGGCGTCTGGATGCGGCTGGTTCCGCGCCCGGGTTGGCTGGCGTGGATCGCCGCCGAACAGACCTTTGTCGTCTGGACCGGCAGCGCCTGGGATCTGGTCGGGGAACCCGTCGACGTGTCGGATGCCGTCTTCAGTCTGGTGAATGATGCCGACCCGACCAGGAAGGCGCTGTTCTCGCTTTCGGGGATCACGACCGGCACGACCCGAACCTTCACCCTGCCGAACACGTCGTCGGAACTGGCCATCCTCGCTGGCACCCAGACATTTACCGGCAACAAGACCTTCTCGGGTTCGCTGACGGCTTCGGGGGCCGTGTCCATCACCGGCACCCTGACGGCCTCGGGCACGGTCACG
>JBBQVR010000262.1:0-1591 GCA_038211355.1 Rhodobacterales bacterium
GTAACGCTATTCTGGCGGGCGGCATCCGTCCGCACATGTACTGCCTGCCGGTGGCCAAGCGCGAACACCACCGCATCGCGTTGGTGCAGGCCGCCGTCTCGGGCGACGCGCGGTTCTTCCTCGGCACCGATTCGGCGCCGCACACCGACCCGCTGAAACTGGCCCCCTGCGGATGCGCTGGGGTGTTTTCGGCACCGGTGACGCTGGCCTGCCTGGCCGAGGTGTTCGCGGTGGCCGAAAAACTGTCCAAGCTTGAAGCTTTCGTCAGCCTCAACGGCCCCCGCTTCTACGGCCTGCAGCCGAACGAGGACCGCATCGCGCTGGTCCGCGGCGAGCCGCAGCCCCACCCCGGCCGGATCGAGACCGGCGAGGGGCCGGTAACCGTCTTCGACCCCGGTTTCCCGCTGCACTGGCGTGTGGAACCAGCCTGAAATTTCGCGAAATTTCGTGAGGCAAGGTTTTTCGCGAAAAACCTTGCCTGCGACAGGAGGCCCGCATGATCCCGACCAGTTTCCCCCTGCAAGCCGAGATCGCCAGCCTGACCGCGCGGATGCTGCTTGAAATCGGCGCGGTGCATTTCAACACGGCCGAGCCCTTTACCCATGCCTCGGGCCGCAAGGCGCCGACCTACATCGACTGCCGCAAGCTGATCTCCTATCCGCGCATCCGGGCGACCCTGATGGATTTCCTCGCCGTCAGCGTCATGCGGCAGGCCGGGTTCGAGGCCTTCGACAACATCGCAGGCGGCGAGACGGCAGGCATCCCCTTTGCCGCCATGCTGGCCGAGCGTCTGGCCCTGCCCATGACCTATGTCCGCAAGAAACCAAAGGGTTACGGCCGGAACGCAAGGATCGAGGGCGCGATGACGCCCGGCCAGCGCGTGCTGCTGGTCGAGGATCTGGCGACCGATGGCGGCTCCAAACTCTCCTTCGTGCAGGCGATCCGCGACACGGGTGCGACTTGTGCCGCGACGGCGGTGATCTTCTTCTACGACATCTACCCCGGCGTCCGCGACCGGCTGGCCACCGAGGGGGTGTCGCTGATCGCGCTGGCCACCTGGTGGGACGTGCTGGCCGAGGCCCGCGCCCAGGGCGCGTTTGACGACGCCACCCTGGCCGAAGTCGAGCGCTACCTGCGCGCGCCCTCGGACTGGCTGCCCGCTGCCACGGCCTGAACGCCGCGCCCGGGGCCGGCAGCCGGGCTCTGCCCGGACCCGGGGTATTTTTCCTCAGATGAGAACAATTGCCGCGTCGTGGCGGCCGCCCCTGCCTATGGCAGTTGTGATCGGCCTTGCCACAATGGCTAGCGGGGTACAGACTATCCCCGGGTTATCCCCAGAACCATACAAGTTGACAGCGGCGCTGCCAGGCGCGCTATCAGTCAGGCGGGCAAGACCGGGGGAATCGCCCCGGCACGCTGCCAGAGGCCGGGCAGAAGGGGACAGGCGATGAACGAGATCACGACTTTCGGCGCAGCCGGGGTGCAAGAGGCCACTGCCGATGCCATGCCGCATTCGATCGAGGCCGAGCAGCAGCTTCTCGGCGCGATCCTGACTAACAACGATGTCTTCGACCGCGTCGATGCGATCATC
>JBBQVR010000263.1:0-1536 GCA_038211355.1 Rhodobacterales bacterium
CGAACGCCCCAGCGCCTTGCCCTTGAGATCCCAGAGCGCGATGTCGATGGCGGCGGTCGCATAGGACGCGATGCCGCCGTGATAACCATACCACCAGGCCTGTTGCCGGTTCTGGCGCCACAGGGTTTCGGTCTGGACCGGATCCTTGCCGATCAGGTTCGGCGCCATCCCCTCGATCACCGCCTTTGCGGCAAAGCTGGCCTCGGGGAACTGGGTGATGGATTCGCCCCAGCCGACCTGGCCGTCATCGGCGGTGATCTTGCACAGGCACAGGTGCCGCAGCGCATCGAAATCGTTCGGCTCGGGGTAACTGACGGGAATCGCTTCGATCTTGGCAATCTTCATCGGGTGGTCCTACGCTATGGCGCCGCGCCAGTGCGGCAGCCCTTCGACCCCCAGATCAACCTCGACCAGACGGCCCGACATGGCCGCGCCCGAGACGTCAAAGGGGCCCATGTCGCAACAGTAAAGCTTTCCACCCCGCCCGAAACAGCAATTCAGGATCGTGCCGCCGACCTCGAGAAAACCCTTGTGGGTGCCATCGGCTGCCAGCCAGTCCACTCCGCCGGATGCGACGGTGGTGATCCAGAGATCGCCGTTCACGTCGATCTTCAGCCCGTCCGGGATATGTCCCTCGGCGAGGGTGTGGATCAGCGTCTTGGTGCCGTCCGGTTTGCGGCGGATCACCCGCAGGGTATAGCTTTCGACCCAGACCACGGACCCGTCCGGCTCGACCACCAGGCCGTTGGGATAGACGTGATCCAGCTCCTCGACGATGTTTGCGGTGCCGTCCGTTTCAACGCAGACGATCCGGCCCTTGTGCGGTTTGTTTTCCTGGTCCCAGTCGCCCGAATCGGTGAACCACAGCCGCCCGTCCGGGGCAAAGCACAGGTCGTTCGGCCCGTCAAAGGCCACGCCACCGGCATGGGTGATCAGGTTCTCGACCCGCCCGTCCGGCCATGTCCGCTGGATGCAGGGCGGGCGCTGGACCGGGGCGACCCAGGCGCCGATCTTGGCGTATTGCGTCGAATAGATAGCGCCGTCGCTGCCCAGCATGCAGGCATTCGGCCCGCCGCCGACAAAGGCATAGGTGCCCTGTTGGTTGGTGGCCGGATCCCAGACGCCGATCTCGCTGGCGTAGGAATTGGCATAGACGATGCGGCCATCGTCCAGTTGACAGGGCCCCTCGGGGTGGCCAAGGCCGGTAGCGCGCGTCAGCATCGGTTTCTTCATGGCATTCCCTTTCGTTACCAGGTGACCAGCCCGCCGGTGACATTCACCGCCTGGCCGGTCATGTAGGCGGCATCGTCCGACAGCAGAAAGGCGATGGTGCCCGCACATTCCGCCGCTGTCCCGGCCCGGCCCAGCGGCACCGCCTTGTGGCGGGTGGCGATCAGGTCGTCCGGCGTGAGGCCACGCGCCGCGGCGACGCGGGCCACCACGGCATCCTGCATCGGCGTGTCGATGATGCCGGGGCAGACCGCGTTGACCCGGATCGGCACTCCGGCAAAGGCATAGGCAAAGCTGCGTGTGATC
>JBBQVR010000264.1:0-1536 GCA_038211355.1 Rhodobacterales bacterium
GAACCGGTGGTGATCCCGAAGGGCGTGAGACCGGCGATGGACGCTGGGCGCGCGTGGCCCCATTCGAGGCCCGCGTAAACCTCATCCACCACCAGCCAGATGCCGTGCCGGTCGGCCAGCGCCGCCAGCGCGCGCAGGTCACCCTCGGGGATCAGGCGACCGGTGGGGTTGTTGGGGTTGGTCAGAAAGATCATCCGGGTGTGCGGGGTTATGGCCGCCGCTACGGCACTTGGGTCCAGATACCAGCCGTTGGTTTCATCTCTTGGAACCTCGACCAGCGTCGTCCCCGTCGCTTTGGCCATGACACCGGCCTGCGGCCAGCCGGGGGCTTCGGTGATGATCTCATCCCCCGCCGTCAGCAGCTGACGGAAAAGAAGGTAGTTGGCCTCTGCCGCCCCAGCGGTGATCAGAACGGTGTCGGGCGAAAGGCTCAGACCAGCCTGATCCAACACCCGTTGCCGCAAGGCAGGCAGGCCAAGGAAACTGACGCCGTTCCAGTCAAGTGACAGGTCGGGGTCAAGATCGGGCAGAAAGTCCTTCAGCCGCGGCGAACGGGCGAGGGAAAAGCCGATGAAACATTCGGGTGGCTCCTGGGCCGTGGTTTCCAGAAGGTAGTCGAACAGCTTGTGGATGGTGACCTTCATCTGCCGTTCCTTGCGCCCCGGACTTTTTGAAAAGTCCGGACCGGAGCCTTTGAAGGCTCCGGTCCGATCTCTTGCAAGAAATCGGGTCCCCTCACCGGACGTCGCGCCCCTGGTTCAGGATGATGATGTTGCCCGAAGAAATATCTCCGGCGGGTGAGATCAGGAACCCGACCCAGGCCGCAATCTCGTCTGGCTGCATCGCATGGCCATGCGGCATGGCGCTGATGGCGCGGGCGAGGACATCCTCGGTCAACACGTTGAAAAGGGGCGTCTCGGTCATTGCCGGGGCAAGCGAGTTCACCGCGATCTTTTCGCGCGCGTAGCGGCGGGCGAGGTCCTTGGTCAGCGTATCCATCGCCGCCTTTGAGGCGCGGTAGTGCGGCGGGTCGAAGACGTCAAAGTTGTAGGCGCCATTCGACGAGATGTTGACGATCTTGCGCACCCCGGGCCTGCCCACCATCGCCTTTACCGCCTGCTGGCAGCAATGGAAGGCCGAGTGAAAGTTGATCTCCATCTGCCGGGTCAGTTCATCCGCCGGAATGTCCGGGAAATCCGACATGAAGCAGGTGCCGGCGTTGTTCACCAGCGCATCGACGCCGCCAAAGCGGGTTGTCACCCGGTCAAACATGTCGGCGATGGCGTCAGGGTCGGTCAGGTCCACCGCTTCGGGGGTGAACCCCTCGCGGTCGGCGGCCATCGTCAGCAGCGCCGCGCCGTCGATATCGACGCCCACCACCTGCAACCCATCCGCCAGCAGCCGGTCGGTGATCGCCCGACCCATGCCGCCTGCGGCCCCTGTGACAATCGCAATCCGCATCATGTTCCCCTCCCCGGGAAGGCGACTCGCCGAAACGGCCAGTCGCGCGCCAGCCAGCCCCGGAATGCATCCCCC
>JBBQVR010000265.1:0-1503 GCA_038211355.1 Rhodobacterales bacterium
GCCCAGAGACCGGTGGCACCCGAGGCCACAACATGCCGCGTGCCGTCAGCGGGGCTTGCAGGCGGGGTGGTGCGGGTGCGGTCGAGGACCGACAGCTGCACCATGGCATCGAGCAGGCGCAGGGCCTCGTTGTGGGTGACATGCTTCTGCGCCTGCGCCGCCAGAAGATACGGCAGGCCGAGGTGGGTGGAGGTATCGGACATGAGGGGCCTTCAGAACTGGAGAATTACGGCGGCGGGGTCACCGCGACCAAGGCGGTTCGAGAGCTGGTGGATGCGGATCGCCAGCGTCTGGCCGGGGCCGAGCTGCGCGCCCCAATCGGCGATCTGCTGAGCGGAGGTGTAGACAACGCTTGTCACAGCAACCGTCAAGGTTCGCTTGACAGTTGCCCCGTCGAGGATCTGGACGTCGTAGCTTTCCAGGTCTTCGGCCAGCGGCACCTCGACCTGTTCCCAGGCATCGGCCACCAGCGCGCGGGATCGCCTTGTCCAGCGGATGGTAAGATCGCCGGGGCTGCGTGCTGTCCGCCATGGCTGCACGACATGGACCGGGGCGAAGGGTACAAGGCCGCGACCAGCGGGCGTGAAGGCCAGCTCGGTGCAGCTTGCGTCATTGACGGCCCGTGCCGCAGGGCCGATACGCCAGTTCCATGGCAGACCGAGATCGGCCTCGGCGATCGGCAGCGGCGCAAGGGCGGAATCCAGCACCACCACTCTTGCGCCGACTGGGCTCGGATTGCCCATGGCACCTTCCGTTCCGCGCTGGCCGCGCAAAAGCCGCGTCAGGCGATAGCGGCCGGGGGCGATCAGTTCGGCCGCGCCCGCCTGCACGATCTCCCATTTTCCCGGTGCGGATTCCATCGCCAGCGCATTGGCACCGCCGAACAGCGTCAGATCGGTGACGCTTTCCAGTGTGCCGGAGGCAAGATCGACGACCAACGCATTGCCGAGATCGAAGCGCGAGGTTGGGCCCGCGTGGAAATCCGACACCAGCGTGCCGATCCGGGCGCGACTGCCGAAGGTGGTCAGCAAGGCAAACCCATCGGTCGAGGGGCTGCGGAACACCGCCAGCTCGCCCGGCCAGGGAATGGCATGGGCGGCAATCAACGGTCGATGCGCGGGCTGGTCCTCGGAGAGCTGTGGCAGGTCGAGAAGGACGGCGTCCGGCGCACCAAAGACCACGGACCGGGTCAGAGAGGCTGGGCGCGGATCGCCGGGTGGAAGGTCATAGGCGGCGCGATCCTGGCGGACGGACTCAACGCCCCGGCTTTCGGAATCAGCGATGGACACGAGGCGCAACTCGATCTCGCGACCATCATGCGCCAGCCGGATCACATCGGCAGGGTCCAGCGCCAGTCGCGAGGGTGGCAGGCGGAAGGTCGCGCTTTCGCGGCCGATCCAGGCTTCCATCAGCGCACGGCGGCAGCGACGTTCGGCCTCCTCGGGCGGGATCGCCATCGGGAAGCTTTCGGAGGCGATGCGGGTGGTGTCGACGGTGATGCGG